>DAIUCM010000016.1:0-40781 GCA_036846145.1 Bacteroidota bacterium | reverse complement strand
ATATAAACGCATTTGCTTTCGTATTTGCTTGTGTAAAAATAAAAAGCACCTACAATTTACTTGTATGTGCTTAAATATTAATGTGGTCACGTAGGGATTCGAACCCCAAACCTGCTGATCCGTAGTCAGCCGCTCTATCCAATTGAGCTACGCAACCAAATTATGCTGCAAAGATAACAACTATTTTCAAAAATTCATTTGGCGGGTAATCTTTTTTTATTAATATGGATCGCACTAATTTCTCCATGACAGTTTTTCACCATCAGAATTGGTAATTCCCGGCAAATGCGAAGCTTCAAAGCAGCGTACAATCAATAAAATCTTTAAAAATTATTACTGATGGCAACTATTGTGATTGTAAAAGAATGATAGCTTTTTATATTTGAATTACAATTAGCTTGCAAATTTTGTACAATGAGAAATAATTTAAAAGCTGTAATTTTTATAGAGCTTTTAATCTTTCACTAAACGCCAGAGGTTTTTGCCTTTTGTGCCGCTTTCTGAAGTAGTTATGAAATATTTCCTGGGCGAAAACTTTATTACAAAAGGCAAGCTTATGGCTGTACCTGCCAGACCTGATATCGCCCAGTTGTAATATCTCGTAGAATTAAAATCTCCGTTCTTATAATTAATGCTCACTAAAGGCGCCATAAGTAAGGCTGATGTTATTGAAGAAAATAACACAAAGCTGCTGATATCAAGAGAAGTTCTTCGTGCCGGTGTTGAATATTCGATGTAATTTATATAGTTCAGGCTTAGAGGTTTTAAGCCTTCAGGTTCTTCATAAACTGTGTAATGCCGTAATGTTCTCTGGCCATTCTGGTAAACCTGGCGCGATCTTTCTGAATACGGCATAATTTGTAAAAAGGTGTCAACCAGGTAATTCAGGCTTATATACCCGGTATATTCGTTATAAATTACCGTGGCAGAATCTATGTAAAATGGCCTGGCTACTACAGTTATGTATTCGTATTTACTGAGCTTTATTTTTTTGTTGCTGTTTGTATTTACAAGAAACAGGTTGAAAGCTTTTTGCGACGATTTGAATGCTGTATCAGGAACTTTATTAATATTTGGAATTTTAGCATAACGCCCGCGATAAGGTAGATTTCCTTCATTTCCGCAAATTATCAGATTGCTATCACTAACTTTTTCTATGCAAAGTAAATGATCCGGCTGTGTGCCTTGGCTTGGTGGAATATTGTGCCTTTGCGTTAAAGCAACCGACTTAGATCTTCTATAGTATTGCCATTTACCGGCTTCAATAAAAGTGTCCTGATTAGCGTTTGTTCGGATAATCTGGTAGGCGCTGTCAGGATAAAAGCTCATTACTTCATAAGGTTGATCGTTATAATTAAAATCGCCTACACTGTAAGATTGTTTTTGCCAAGCGCCGATAAAAGCAGAATCTGCACGCTGCGCAAATACAGTTGTGCAGATATTAATAAACGCAAAAACTAATATTAACTTCCATTGCATATATACTTACCGGTAAAAATGCTTTAACGCTTTTTACTGGTAAATATTTTATGCGAATTTTTTGGTTTATAAAAACTGTGGCTTTAAATAAATTCTACCGGTAAACCACCTGCTGGCCTTTCTTATTTTTTTTGATAAAAGCCCTGATGATCTTATGCAGATCAGGATGATCGGGGAAAGGTTTTACAAGCTCTTTCAGCTGATCGAAATTATAAGACTGCTCTGTTTCTTCATCAAAAAAACCAAAACCAAGATACTGGCCGTTCTCTACACAAATTACTGCGCGCTCAATCGGGCTGCGGCCTTCGCCTACAATCACAAAATCAGGATTATCATACTGGAATTTTACCAAAGCATTTCTTACCTTCATGTTATATGTGTAAACATCTTCTGTGCCGGCACAAGCGCCTTCGCACAGTTCAGTTTCCAGCTGAGAGCAGGTTTCCAGTTCATGTTCCAGGTCGCACTTCTTCAGGCAAAGCTTGTGTTTTTCGGCCATACCGGCAACAACACTTTGTGCGCCGCGTTTGCTGCTTACCGCAACAAGCGGTTCGCCTTCAAGTTTTAGTAAGCTGATCTTTAAATTCGCAAAACCTTGCGCATCAAATTCCTGGTAAATACCATAACGGAATTTTTTGCGGCGCTGGCTATGGTTATATGGTGGCATCCAGCGTTTTATCTCATGGCTTTCTAAAAGCAAGGCAACCAGTTCGTTACCTGTAAGCTCATAGGTTATGCTATGTATTTTCTGTTTCAGCGTATAGTATTTTTCATTATCCATATCGCCACTGAAATGGCTGAAAATACGCTGGCGGATATTGGTGCTTTTGCCGATATATAGAATCTTGCCGCGTTCATCACGGAAGTAATAAATACCGGTTTCTTCAGGTAGATCTTCCAGTTGTTCCCGACGAAGATTTGGTGGTAATATGCTCTGTTTTATCTCGTCTTTCAGCGCATCCTGTATAATAGCGTGCGTATCGTTCTGTAACAAAACATTGAATAATTCTGCAGTTGCGGCGCCATCTCCAAATGCGCGGTGACGATGCTCAACCGGAATACCAACCTGCTCGCACAAACGGCCCAAACTATAAGAATGCAAATTAGGGAGGAGCGCGCGGCTAAGACGAACGGTACAAAGCTGTTTGCGCAAGTAGCGCTGGCCAATTCGTTTGAATTCGTTACAGATAAAAGAATAATCGAACCGTACATTATGCGCCACGAAAACGCAGCCTTTGGTTAATTCCTGTACAGTATCGGCGATTTCTTCCCACTTGGGCGCTTCGGCAACCATTTCGTTGGTAATGCCTGTAAGCGCTGTAATAAAAGGCGAAATGTAGGTTTCCGGATTTACAAGTGTGCAGTATTGCTCTACTACTTTTTCGCCGTTATGGATGAAAATAGCAATTTCGGTAATACGGTCTTTTTTAGGATTTCCTCCGGAGGATTCAATATCTATAATGGCGAACATGCAGAATTATCTATCAATAGCAAAGTTAACGATTCGCCATGCAAAAACATTCGTTAATTATTTAAGTTATAAATGCATTTTTAACCGCTGATTAAATTTGAATTTGCTGATTCCGTTGATTTTTATTTTTGCGGTTTAAAGTATTTTTTGAGGAAATGATATATGGAATTCTTTGAAAAATTGCTTCAGGGAAAATTCTGCCCCTTTCATTAATGTTTTGCCACAAAGGCGCAAAGGCACAAAGGTTTTATTTATTGATCATTAAAGCATTTTTCGGGGAAAGTATATATGTAAAAGTATATGTTATTCTACAACTTTGTATAAAACCAGTGCTTTAGGCATATAGGTATGTGTATTTTTATTAAGATCCTTAACCTCAACAGATATCATTATTCTATCGCCAGGAACAGCTTTTAATAATCGTTCTTTCATTGTTTTGGTTAATCTTGCTCCATTTGTTTTTTCAAAATAACCATTACCATCAACCTTAGTAAAACTAAACATAAAATTGTTAATTTTTAAAACTTCTCCATTTACATTCTTATAAACAATACTGTCGCAGCCAGATTCTGTAAACTGCCTGATATCCGCAGGTGAAATTTTCAGAGATAAACTATCTGCCGGTGTTTTTATATCCTGTGGCAAAATCTTTTTCTCCGGCAGGTTACAGATCGATACACTTTCCTTTGGCTTCTGCGCGCTGCATATATGAGTAGCAGCAAAAATGCTTAGTATGGTAAACAAATACTTGAGTGGTTTCATGGTGGTTGAATGCTGATTTTAATTGTTTGGTTTAAGGGATTATGGTATAGGATTGGCCGTTAATTAAGGTTTTTTTACCGTTTTTCGCTATGCATTTTACAGATGAAATCACTACCAGGTCGTTAGCTTTCGCACTTTTGAGTCTTTCTTTAATATTTGTTGTAAGCTGGTTGCCGCTCACCATTTCGAAGTAGGCATCACCACCATTTTTTGGCGCTATTGCAAAACTATAAGAAAGAATTTCCAGCTCGTTTCCCTCCGCATCTTTATAAGTTACCTTTTCGCAAGCATCTTCGGGCAGTTTTTTAAGCCTGGCTAATGAAATGTGTTTTGTTGTAAAATCGCACAGGCGAAATTCAGCGCCGTTTTGCTGCGCGCTGCATATATGCGGAAGGGAAAAAATACTTATAAGTAAGGCTAAAAACAGGCCGTTCATCTGTTTGGGTTTGCAAGATTTACATTAAAACGTACCCAAAGTTGGCTTTATTGTAATCAATAACCAATTGTGCAGCTTGAGGATTAATATTATTCTACAATATTGTAAACAAACTCCTGCTTAACCATTTCCGATTCCTTTCCGCACTTAACCTCGAAGCCACTTAAAACAATCCTGTTGCCGGCTTCTGCCTGTTTTAGTTGCTGAAGCGCTTTTTTTGATAATTTGGCTCCCTTTATTTTTTCGTAATATAAAGATCGGTTATTATCATGCGTTGTAATGGCAATAGAAAAATCTGTCATTTCGCAGCCTTCTTTGCCTCCGCTGAGCTGTACCGGGGCTAATTTTCGGCCAGCTATTTCTTCCAGCTCGGCCTTTGTAATAAGGCCTGGCGCTTTATCGCAAAATGTAGCATTATAACCAGTAGATGTTTGTGCGCTGCATATATTACCGCAGCAAAAAATACCTGAAAACAGTATTGTGATGAATAAGTACCTCATACCCTGTAAATACAATAAAACGTTTACAAGCTACAAAATATTTTGAGGAAATTATATATTAGTGTAACAGAAAATCAGCATTTTTTCTATTCCTTAACAGCAATTATACCTTTAATTTTATAGAAAGTATATTTGGTAAAAGTAACATCGCTTTCAAAGCCTTCTGCCAGTATAATTTCTTCCTTGCTTTTAACTTTTACAAATTTCTGGCTGTAAACTTTTTCGGTAGTTTCATCCCACCAAAGCTCCTCGGTATTCATGGTGTCGCCCTGCAGGTTCACTACTTCAACATCGCCTGTAACTTTGGTTAGGTTCTTATTAATGAAACGTATGCCGTAATCTCCCCGCAGCCTGCTGTTTACATTTCCGCTTTTATCGAAGAACTCTACATATAAGCCTTTAGGCATTTCCAGCTTTGGGTCTTCCTCGCTCAGGTAACGGCGCATTTCCGGCGCTTTTAACTTTGCCTTTAGCAATGCCGAATCTGTATAAATTACTTCAATACCGGTAGATATTTCTACAGGAACTTCTTTCCTGGATAATTCTTCCACCTGTTTAAGATCGTTCTTAACGCACGATAAAAAGCAGAGCAGTGCAAGGCCCGTAATAATTACATATATGGGTTTACCGAAAAATGCTTTAATAATCGTCAGCGTATTCAAATTTTTAATCTATCCTGTCGTTTTTAAACCAACCTTTTTCTGCAAGATGAAAACCAAGCGAAATAATAAGGTAACGCTGATTTAAATTGTTTGCAAGCGTGCTTCCTTTCATTTCGCCCGCTTCTATAGTAAGATCTAAGAAGGAAACGGAAGTTACATTAAACTGCTTAACCGTCATGGGCATGCCAATGCCAAAGCTTAGCCTTGTATCTACAGGTACAGTATTGCTGAGGTTATAAATGCCTGTCGAATATTTTGCGCCCGCCCGGTATTCGTTTCGGCGTAAAAAGTTCCCCATGCGGGTTAAGCCTTCCTGCTTTGTATTAGGCTTTATGGAAAAACCGCCGGAAAAAGAGGTAAGGTCCATTAAAGGCTCGGTACTGCCGAAAATGGTATATTCCGACCATTTTCGCTGGTAAACATCTGCGGCAATGGTAAAGGAGTTGTCTTTTTTAGCATTATCCTTCAGCGCGTTGTTCCATGTATATTGTATGCCGAAACCTGTACCCAGCGGCATATTTAAGTTGCCGCGCGCATTGGTCCTGTTGAATATAGAATCTGAAGCGCCTATTGTGTTACTGTAATCGGAGTTGGTATAATCTATTAACGATTTGCGGAAGCTGGTATCGGAAAAATGGTTGCCATTATAAGTAAAGGCATATTCTTCGCGCCGCGCTGCAACAGCCGATGGTATATTGGCATTTAAGCCAAGCTGCAGGGTTCCTGTTTTGCCAACCTTTGTTTTGTAAATTGCGCCTGCGTCAAAAACAAATCCGCCGGCAATTATGCGCGATGACCTGAGTACATTATGCGCCTTGAAGGAATCGGGCGTTTCGGAAGCGTGGCTGCTGCGCTGGTTTCCGAACAAATACCCCGCGTTTGCGCCGATGTAAAAATTTCTCGATACCTGGATGCCTGTGCCCGCCTGGAATTTTGTAAAGCCGCCCGTACCCGCATAAAGCTCCGTTGTGGGAATACCGTTTTGTATATTGGAAAACCTGCTCTGGTAACTTGTACGGCTAAACGGCAGCAGTGAAACATTTAAGCCCCAGTGGCGCCAGTATTTGGCAGTATCGCCCGATAATAACGGAAGGCAGAAACTTAAATATGGCAACTGGAAATCGTAGCTGTTATATTTTTGCCGGCCGGTGTTTAGTTCATAAAGTGAGCCTGTAAAGCCCGTTGCGAACATAAAGCGTTTAACCTGGGCGTATGATGCCGGGTTGCTTAAGCTGAATGTGTTCGAATCCATGGCAGCAATAGAAGTACTGCCCATTGCCCTGTGCTTAATAAACTGCGTATTGTGCAGATCACCAAGGCCAAACCTCGAGTAAGGCGAAATATAGTTTTGTGCTGTAAGGCCAGTGCTTAAAAGTAGAAATGCGAAAAAAGTAAATAGCTTAGCTTTTGCCATTAAATTGCAATATTTGGTGAAGCCCGTTCAAGGCCAGGTAAGGTTCTGTTATAAATGTTGTTTGCTGCCTGGTTTGTAAGCGCTCTGCCACATAACGGCAGTCGCCGCCGCTTAGTATAACCTGTACAGGAAAATATGATTCGTTAAGCGCTTTTATAAAACCTGCTATTTCAAAAACAAGTCCGTTTATTGCGCCCGATAATAAAGATTCATTAGTTGAGGTGCCTATTATATTGGCCTCTTGTGATTCATTAATTTGCGGCTGAGGCAATTGCGCGGTAAATGTATGCATGGCCTTCAGGCGCATATGCAAACCCGGTGAAATTGCGCCGCCCGCAAAACTGCCGTTTTCTTCGATTAAATTGTATGTAACGCAAGTGCCGGTGTTTACCACAAGTATATTTTGAGATGGATATATATGGGCTGCGCCAACGGCAAGAGCAATCCTGTCTTTACCCAATGTAGCTTTTGTATGGTAGCTGTTTATTATCGGCAGCGGTGTATTTTCATCGAGGTAAATAAAGTTGCCGGCCTTTTTTTTAAGGTATTGGATGATATGTTCCGGCAAATTTACGGTAGATGATACAATACAGTTGTTTATGATTCGGCTGCTGAAGCAGGTATAAAAATTCTGCCAGGGCTGCACAGCGAAAGCAACCGTTTCTGTTAGCCTGCCTTCTTCAAAAAAGCCAACTTTTACGCGTGTATTGCCAACATCTATAACGGTATTCATTTACAGGGTTGCAATGCATTTAAGTTCTATGGCAATGGGTGTTGGCAGGCAGTTGATCTCAATAGTTGTACGGCAAGGCGGGCTTTCTTTGAAATACTCGGCCCATAGGCGGTTATAAGCAGGGAAATCTGCCCGCATATTGGTCAGGAAAACGGTAACATCTACCAGCTTGTCCCAGCTTGATCCTGATTCTTCCAAAATATTTTTAACATTCTGAAAAACAGAGTGGCACTGCGCCTCAATATCGTAAGCGAGTATATTGCCATTGGCATCAAGTTCTACGCCGGGTATTTTTTTCGTGCCGCGCTCGCGCGGACCAACGCCGCTAAGAAACAGCAGGTTGCCAACTTTACGCGCGTGCGGGTAGGCCCCAACAGGCTCGGGCGCTTTTTGTGAATGTACTATGTTTTCGGTAATTATATCGGCCATAAAATTGTGCAGCTTACTGCAAAAATATAACCTAATTACCTAACAAAGAAAAATATATTCTGCAATGAAGCTTATTTGAAAAAATGAAGATTAAAATAATATATAATTATTTGGAATGTTGCCAGGAAGCAACGCAATATTTTCATTCTTCATTTTAAATAACTTCACACTTATTCTCTAATCTTAACTCCTTGTGCTTAATTCATTAATAAAAAAGCTTGTAAAGGAGCCGTACCAGCATACGTTTGCATTGGCAGAACTTAACATGTAATCTCCTGGCGTACCGGCAATGGGCAAAGGTACATCAGGCCGAAGCATGTAAGCGCAAAGGTATTTTTATCCCGTTTTACGGCAGGAGCCAATACGACTCCTTCGCTACTCTTTCCGGTAACATAAAGATATAGGATATTTCTTGGCAGTTGTATTATATCTTTACATTCGGCGGA
This sequence comes from Bacteroidota bacterium, assembly GCA_036846145.1. Taxonomy (GTDB): domain Bacteria; phylum Bacteroidota; class Bacteroidia; order CAILMK01; family CAILMK01; genus DAIUCM01. Next base: position 32,449 of record DAIUCM010000016.1, on the reverse strand, counting down.
GAGCTTTAGCAAAGGCTTCGCCAGTGGCAATAGTGGTTCAGCTATCCATATGATCAGAAATATGAATATTGGCCGCTATTGCATGCAGGCTTGCCTTACAGGCTCTGTACCGGGTCTGTAAAAAACATCACCGGAAAGAAAATCTTGGGGATGGCTTTGGGCTTGCCGAATGGCGAGCCAAAGTTTATTTGTGAAGAATGGTTTTGGTTTGTAGAGGTTCTAATCATAGTAATTGTAGTTTTGATGTTTTGGCTAATTAATTATTCGAGTATAAATATAGGTATAATTATTTACATTTCAAAACATTAAAGCAATAATTTATTTAAACTTTTTACTTACGCAAAAGTATTTTTTGTATGCATGATATATGTAAAAGCCAGCTGTAGGCGCGTTGTATTAAAAATATTTTAATACAGCATAGATGAAAAATTTTGCAATAAAAGACAATATTTTATGTTTTCTTTCGTTTGAAGATGCTTTTTTTAGCCAGTATGCGTATTTGCCCTCATTTTATAATTACCTTTTAAGCAGCTTACAGTTGGCGGTTTTGTGCTTGCTGTGTACACTTATATGATATAAGCCTTGCTTTAGCCGGAGTTTTTCCAGGTTCCAGGCATAAGCATTTTGGGCGGCAACCATATATGTAATATGTTCGGCGAGCTGCCTTCCAAGCATATCGGTAATTATAATTCTTACCTCACCCGAAAAATCATTCACCGGCGAAATGTAGATCACATCCTTAAAAGGGTTTGGGTAAATATATAATTCGTTGCTGAGGTTTAAATTACTACTGTTTTTTATTTTTACGGGAAGAAAAGCAGTATCGCTATTACAGCCGGTTGAATCCGTTTTGTAATTCCATATATGCGCGCCCGGTAAAATGCTTCCCCATTTTACAGTAATATTATTTTCGTTCTCCGAAACTATTTCACCGCCTTTTACGCCCCAGAAATTTTGTGTATTACCGATTGGTTTTACTGTATAAGTATGCTGCGTATTCTCAAAAATAGTATCGGCGCCACGTATCGGTATTTTTGTAAGTGAATCTATATTAGCCGAATAGTAAACAGAATCATTACAATCGTTGATATTATACCTGAAGGCGACAGCTTTTTGGCCATGCCTGTTCCAGCGCACATAAACGGTTTGTTGCGAATCGCTGCCAATAATTTCTCCGCCGTTTACGGCCCAATACGCATCTTGCGGAAGTGAATTTACAGTAAATGATGCAACATCTTTATAGCAGCCAACTTCGGTTTTTGTGAAATGCAGCTTTTGTCTTGGCTTAATTGTAAGATGAACAGTGTCTATGAATTTGCAGCCGGAAATTGTGTCGGTAAGTGTAACTTTATAAGTAATCCTGAAAATTTCAGTAGTACGACCAAGTGCGCGTTTTTTAAATAAAGCTTCGCCATAAACAGGTCCGCCAAGGTGAATCCATCTTAAGTCATCCCATCTATATATACAATTTGGAATCGGCGGCATGCCAAGCGTGACGGAATCTAAATGACAGGCAGTTACATCAGGGCCGGCATTAAATGGCGGACGGAAAGCTGATAATGCAGTGGAAATAAAAACAGAGTCGGTACAAGCGCCATTCTGGTAATTTAAAATAAGTTTATTATCCTTGCCAAATTTTATCCATTTTACTTGAACTGTGCGCGTGTTTTGGCCAGAGATTATTTCGCCTCCATGAATTTTCCAAACAGCGTTTTTCGGAAAAGTGTCTGCAATGTAGGTGTAGGTTTCAGAGTCGTTTACACAATCTCTGGCACCGGTAATTTCCGGAACCAGGCGACCTCTTACAGTCAACTTCACGGTATCTATATATAAACAGCCTGTTAATGCATTCATTCCTACAACTTTATAAGCTGTAATAACATCTTTATTTTTATAGCCTAAGGCTTGTACATTATAGCTTGATCTTAAAGCTACAGGATTATCCCTGAGATCTAAATAATTAGCTTTATACCATGCATAATAATAGTTTGTATCAGTGGAATTTCCAAGTGTAACATAATCTCCATGGCAGGCAATTACATCTTCGCCGGCATTAAAAAATTTTCCGGCAGATTTCTGAATATTTACAGTTTTAATAACAGAATCTTTACAGCCATTTTGCCACACTACTAATTTTATTTTTCCTTCGCCGCTATTATGCCATTTTACTTCTACCGATGAATATGAACCATAAATTATTGTTCCGTTTTCCACGCTCCATTCGTGTTCGATATCATATTCGTAATTCCATTTGTATATGGCAAAAGAAGTTTCACAGGCATTCTCATTTCCTTCAATTTCAGGCTTTGGTGTTACACATGCATCTGCATTTTGCGACTTGAACCAGCAAAAAACCAATATCAATAAAATACACTTGTAAAAACTTTTCATACTCAGCAGTTTGACCTACAATTTAAGCATTATTATAAAAAGCTGATAATTAATTTACTGCATTTGTTTAAGAGTTGTTTACGCGTATAAAGCATTTTTTGATACTTCTATATATGTAAACAAAGCGTATTACCAGCCCCGGCGCAAGTTTTAAAACAGAATGGAAAATTTATATTAACACTAATCATTTGTAAATGAATTTTATCTGCCGGAATACATATATCGCTCCAGGAAAAAATACTTTGTGCTTTTGTGTTTTTGTGGCAGAACAGAAGTGATTTTTATGCTTTCAATTTTTTCAAAACATCAATAAACCTGTCCAGCATGGTATCATCAAAATCCAGATGCGTTACCATGCGAATTCTGTTTTTGCCGAAAGCGCTAACCAATATATTGTTTTGCTTTAAAAATGTTATGAGATTATTGGCGGCTTCAGGGCTCTGCATTTCCAGGATTACAATGTTTGTAGGCACATCATAAACGCGTTCTAAATATGGTATGGCCGAAAAATGCTTTGCCAGGGCTTTTGCACGCAAATGGTCTTCCCGCAACCTTTCTACATGATTATCCAGGGCGTAAATACCAGCTGCTGCCAGGTAACCGGCCTGCCGCCAGCCGCCGCCTAACACTTTTCTTATCCGCTTAGCCTGGTTAATATCTGCGGTACTGCCAAGCAAAAGTGAGCCGACCGGCGCACCCAAGCCTTTGCTTAAACAAATGGAAATGGTGTGGAAATATTTACCATAATCTGTTGTGCTTTCGCCGGTTTCCGCCAATGCGTTAAACAAACGGGCGCCATCTAAATGCAGCTTCAAACCATTTTCTATACATATATTATATAGCGGTATTATTTCTGCCAAAGTATAACAGGTTCCGCCGGCCTTATTAACGGTATTTTCGAGGCTAACAAGGCTGGTGCGCGGAAAATGTATATTATCATCATTTATATTTTCCATTAATTGCTGTGGCGAAATTTTACCGTTAATGCCGTTAATAAGCCTTACAGATGCCATTGAGTTGAAAGCAATGCCGCCGCCTTCATAATTGTAAATATGCGAAAGCTGGTCGCAGATTACCTCATCTCCGGGTTGCGTGTGCAGTTTAATGGCTATCTGGTTGGTCATGGTTCCGCTCGGGCAAAAAAGCGCGGCCTGCATACCAAACATCCGCGCCGCTTTTTCTTCAAGCATATTTACAGTAGGATCTTCGCCATACACATCATCGCCAGCCTCGGCATTGAACATGGCGTTAAGCATGGGTTGTGTGGGTTTGGTTACTGTATCGCTGCGCAGATCAATTAATTGCATTTGCTGTATTTTTTGCGCAATTTAAAGCCACTTTGCGGCAAAACTGCCGGTGTTATAATTTTTTGCAAAAACGCTAAATTACAGTTACATACTTTTTAAAACTGATATATTATCAATGCGCCAAATGTTGTAACTTAGCGCAATAATTCATCAGTCGCCATGAGAAATATCTTTACCCTTGCAGCGCTTTTTATTTCAATGCTGTTTTTGAGCACCTGCCGTCAGGATCCGGCAGTGCCGCCTGCCGCAAACCCTTGTGATACAGTAACCTGCCAGAATGGCGGCGCCTGTGATAATGGTAAATGCAATTGCCCGGAAGGCTACAGCGGCGCGCATTGCGAAATTTATTATACCTCATTACTTGCCGGCAAATACAGCAGTACCAATTTCAACTGCGGACTGTTTCCCATAAACGGCGATGCGGATATACAGGTTAACCCGGAAAATAAAAATCAGCTGCTGTTACCACAAGGCCTGGTGGCAGATATGAGCGGCAATAATTTTTCAGTGCAGCCAAAATCGCAACTGGGTGTAACCATTTGGGGCGAAGGGTTTTTTGAAGGTGAAAAATTGCGCCTCGAACTTAAAATAGGCTCGCCATTTACCGGTGTTTTAAGCACTTGCCAGGGCGATTTCTATAAAAAGAAATAAACAAAACATTGCCTTTTGAGAATTCTTACACAAGAATTAAATTTATTTTGCATATATGCCAGGCTTAAAAAATGCCTTATATTAATATTTGTTGATGATTTTAAAGGCTTAAAATTGCCGGTTATATTAAATTTTAAATATCAAAGCTGTTTTTGAATGTTTAATGATTAGCACATCGTATTAAACGTCCTGATGATGAAGATGATGGCAATAGCGGTTTTTTTATGAGGCAGCTTTCTTTCGATTACTAATAACATTTGTACATATAATCGCCACCAATAATTACTATATAAACTGCCAGCTGCCATAAGCTTTGGATAATTTTATTTGATTGCTGAAAGTTTTGTTTATGTGTAGAATATTTATATTGATTTATATTTTTACTGCGCCTTTTACACTAAACGCGCAAACCAAAACAGGGCAGGCTTTAATTGATTCGCTTTCAGCTGTTTTGCCATCTGCCGGCGAGGATACAAACAAGGTAATAATTCTCGATAAAATATCTTACGCTTATACCGATATTGATGCTGATGAAGGTATAAAATATGGATTACAGGCCAGGCAGCTTGCCGAAAAATTACAATGGAAGCGGGGCATTGCAAGCGCTTACGCCGACCTGGCCGGAAACTACAAATCGAAATCTGACCTTGTAAAAGCTACCTATTATTACCTGGCGGCAAAAGATATGTACCTGGAAATAGGCAGGCCAAAAAGTGTGGCATCTGTAATGGCCAACTTATGCGTTGTTTATCTCGAGCAAGGCAATTATAATGAAGCGCTGAAATATGCTTTTGAATCATTAAAAATCAAAGAGTCGCTGAATGATACAAAATCGGCCGGTATTGTGCAGGAAAATATTGGCACCATTTACATGGAGCTGAAAAATTACGCCAAAACAGAGGAATACTATACAAAGGCGCTAAAAACTTACCAGGAGACAGGCAATAAAACCGGTGAAGCGCGCTGCCTGGGCAATATGGCGATAGTGTACGTAATGCGCCGCGATTATGAGGAAGCGCTGAAATACCATTGGCAGGCAATAGAAGCCAAAAAATTATCGGGCGATAAAAACGCTGTTTCGGTTTCTTATTCCAATATTGCGAGTGTTTATACCGAGCAGAAAGATTACCTCAAGGCGCTGCATTATTATCATAAAGCGCTGGAAATTGCTGAAGAATCAGGCAATAAAAGCGGGATTGCCTTAAATTATGGAAATATGGGCGAGGTTTATTTTCACCTGGCGCAGGAGAAATCGTATTCCGGTTATAAAAGCCCGCTTATACCGCAGGGTGAAAGCGGAAATCTGAAATTATCAGTTAAGTACCTCAGCCATGCAGTTACAATTTGCCGGGAAATAAACTTTAACCGTCCTTTAATCGAGTTTTCTGAGTATTTATTCAAGGCGCACCTGCTTAGTGGCAACCATGAAAAATCGTTACAGGTGTTCGATCAGTACATCAAGCTGAAAGATTCTATCTTTTCGCAGCAGAACCTGGCGCAGCTCGCTAACCATGAGACGAAACGTGAGCTTGAACTGAAGGATAAAGATATAATAATTAAAGATAAAAAACTTGAGATCGCAGCGCTGAAAGACGAAAATGCCGGTAAACAGCGCCTTATTTTAATTGCCGGAATTATAATCCTGGTTTCGGTGGGCAGTATGATTTATATGCGTTTCTGGAACCGTATAAAGCAGCAGGATTTAACTTTGGATGATATTTCTCAAATGCAATCGCATTATGTGCGTGGCCCTGTGGCCCGGATTCTCGGTTTAATGCAGATTTATAATGATAAAGATATTTCCGACCCGATCAACAAAGAAGTAATTGCGCACCTGAAAACCGCCACCAACCAGCTCGATGAAATAGTTAAAGAGCTGATCGCCAAAACCGAAGCGTAGTTGTGTTTTGCCGTTATGCGTTATGCGTTAAGCGTTTCCTGTCCAAATTTCCATATATAATTATACAAAAAAATTCTTTAGCTTTAAGAAATGAGTAAATGAGTAGTTGAGTAAATGAGTAAATATTTATCGCGAAGATTCATTCGTAATTCGTAATTGATAATTCGTAATTGATTTAGTGCATTCTGTCACCACGAACTTCTAACGTTTTCATAATTTCCGCTTCGGCATCAAGCAATTCTTTCCAGCGTTTTTGTACGGTTTCTTCCGGAATATAAGTTTTGGCCAGATCCAGGAACATGCGGTAATGGCTGGCTTCAGCGACCATTAAATCATGATAGAATTCCTTTAAGCTTTCATCAGAAATATGCAAACTCAGCAAACGAAAACGCTCACAGCTTCGGGCTTCAATCAAAGCGAAAACAAGTAATTTATCCAGTAAAACTTCCTGCGGTCCTTTGCCGGATTTACTGGTGAATTCCTGCAGTTTGTTTACATATTCATCTTTCCGCTGATGGCCTAATGGTAAATCACGTTTCTTCAACTCGCGCAAAACCATGCGGAAATGTCCCCATTCTTCCGTAACAACAGGTGATAATTTATCAACCAGTTCCTTGAGATTGGGATATTTTGTAATAAGCGAAATACAGGAAGAAGCCGCTTTCTGCTCGCAATATGCATGATCTGTTAAAATATCGCCTATGCTAATTTGTGTAAGATCTACCCAGCGCGGATCAGTAGGTAACTGTAATCCTAAAACACGTTTATCTTCTGCTTCTACTATTTGTTGCCTGTTCGCCATATATGTGTTTGTGTGAAAATGCTTTATTTTAAACCGTATTCTTTATTTAAATTTAGTAAGTGGTGTCCGTGGATTTTCGTTTTTAGTAAATCAATAATAATCACCAAGTAGACATTTTTTCGGATTGGTAAAAGTAACTGATCGAAAGTATTGCTGTCATTTCTGTAAACTAATTCAACAATTCCATTTTCAAATACATCATTCGATATTGCTTTATTTTTAACTAATTCTTCAACATATTCCCATATATCCAAAATGGGTTCTGCAGTAGATGTTACATCGAGCATTTTATTTGTAAATGTGCTTTTGAATTCCGCTTCAGTCAATTCCTTAATCATTCCAAATCTTAAAATTTAATTGGCACATCGGCTAATTGGCATATTGGCACATTTTCAAACCTTATCTGCATTCAAAATCTCTTCGAAAAGCTTCACGGCTTTCTCCAAATATTCCTTGTCAATTTCATCAAATTTCGCCAGTTCCACGCTATCCACATCCAGTACAAAACTCACTTCACCGAAATCATTAAAACCGGGAATAACTATTTCGCTTTGGGCTTCGCTGTGGCAGGCAATATAACCGGGAAAATCACGAACATCATCTACAATTACAGTTTCTGCTTTTTGGGCTGCTGTTCCGCATACACCTTTGCCGAAATCTATTTTTGTACAGGCCGGCATTCCTTGGAAAATTCCTAAACCCAAAGCATTTTCTGAAGTTCGCATATAAAGGCCAACCCAAAAAAGATCAAGTTCAGTTTTCAGGTGCGCCAGCAGATTAGAAATATTACCTTCTGCAGGAATTCCATCTACTATCAATTCGCGCATTTGGCGAAGCAAAGTTTCGTAGCGCTCGCGTTTTTCCAATACATTAATTTCCATAGTACAAATTTACATAATCTGCGCCGATTGCTTTCCTAGTTTTTCATTAGGTTTTAGCCGCTCCGCTTCCTAACTTTGAAGATTGAAAATTGAAGCATTTTTTGGGATATTGATATATGGGAAAATTCTAATTCTTATTTGATGAACAAGCCAAAAGCAATTAATTCTAAAAATAAAAACAACCTTTTGAAAGAGATTGGAGAAGCTTTATTAGAAATGATTGGTGGTACTATTGCATCGAAAGCAGGATGGAGTATTATATTAATTGCGGTTGGTAGTGTATATGTTTTTTTAGTCCAATTGTTGGACAACCAGATAAACCTAATGAATTCTATGTTAGTGGAGTAATTTGTTGGATTTGGGCTTTATATTTATTGATTAGCCGGGCAATTGAAATAAGAAAAGAAAATAAAGAATAGCATCCATATATCACATCGCTCAAAAATGCTTCAGACATAAATTGATAATTGTTTATTGATAATTGAATAAAATGGCGGACTATAATTTCAGGGAAATAGAAGAAAAATGGCAGAAACACTGGGAAGATGACCAGACTTTCGCCACGAATGAGAACAGCGGGAAACCACCTTATTATATCCTGGATATGTTTCCGTACCCGAGTGGCGCAGGTTTGCATGTGGGCCATCCGCTGGGTTATATTGCTTCAGATATTATTGCCCGTTACAAGCGCCACCAGGGTTTCGAGGTTTTGCACCCGATGGGTTACGATGCGTTTGGTTTGCCTGCGGAACAATACGCCATTGATACAGGAAATCACCCCGCGAAATTCACCGATGAAAATATAGCTCGCTACCGCAACCAGCTGAAAATGATCGGCTTGAGCTATGACTGGAGCCGCGAGGTAAAAACGTCAGATCCTGATTATTATAAATGGACGCAGTGGATTTTTATTCAATTATTCCATAGCTGGTACAATAAACTTACCGATAAAGCAGAACCGATTGAGCGCCTCATTGCACAGTTTGAGCGTGAAGGAAACGCTTTAGTTCAGGCTTTTGCACACGAAACGGAAATCTTTACCGCCGAAGAATGGAACAGCTATAGCGAAGAGAAACAGCAAACCATTTTATTGAATTATCGCCTGGCATACCTTGCAGATTCTGAGGTGAATTGGTGCCCTGCGCTGGGCACTGTATTGGCGAATGAAGAAGTAAAAGATGGCGTGAGCGAGCGCGGCGGTTATCCCGTAGAACGCAAGAAAATGCGCCAATGGTTTTTACGCATTACCGCTTATGCCGATAAATTGCTGGAAGGTTTAAACCATATAGACTGGCCGGAAGCGGTGAAGGAAATGCAGCGCAACTGGATCGGGAAAAGTGTTGGGGCGGAGGTGGAGTTTGAGGTGAGTGGCCTTGGTAACCCCTCACCAACTCTCCCCCAAGACCCCATCCTAACCTTCCCCCAAGGGGAAGGAATGGCTAAAAGTGACTCTGATGAGCCACGCTTTTACAGTTCTGATGCAGCTACTTGGCACAATTTGAAGGATAATGTTAGGGAGTTGAGGAAAAATCCAACACGTGCTGAGGAACTTCTTTGGGAAGAATTGCGAAGGGAAAATTTAGGAACAAGATTCAGGAGGCAACATGCAATAGGTAAATTTATTGTAGATTTTGTTTCGCTGGAAAATGAACTGGTGATTGAAGTTGATGGCTTAATTCATGAAAAACAAATTCGGGAAGATGCTGAAAGAACTGAAGGTTTAGAAACCTTTGGTTTCAAAGTTATTCGCTTCAATAATGAAGAAGTTATTAACAACATCGAAGATGTTAAAAACAAAATAAAAGCTGAGCTTGCGAAGCGCCAAAAGGAACGGACAAACACCAAAAGTACAGTCGAAGGTCCAAAAGTCCTCCCCTTGGGGGAGGATTTAGGCGGGGTTAAAAAAATCAAAATCTTCACAACCCGCCCCGACACCATCTTTGGTGCAACTTTTATGGTTTTGGCGCCTGAGCATGAGCTTGTTCCCTATATAACAACTCCTGAAAAAATGCCTGAGGTGCAGGCCTATATAGAGCAAGCCGGCCGTAAAAGCGACCGGGAAAGAATGGCGGAAACCAAGAAAATCACGGGGCAGTTTACAGGCGCTTATGCCATCAATCCGTTCACGAAAAAGCAAATTCCAATCTGGATAGCAGATTATGTGCTGGCAGATTATGGAACAGGCGCAATTATGGCTGTTCCGGGCCACGATAGCCGCGACTGGGCTTTCGCGAAACAATTTGATCTGCCTATTATAGAAGTAGTGCAGAGGCCAAACTCCCTCTCCTTGGGAGAGGGCCGGGGTGAGGTTCAGGAAGCGAGCTATGATGCGAAAACAGGAAAGCTTGTAAATTCTGATTTTTTAAATGGTTTGGAAGTTCCGCAGGCTATTGAACGAGCAGTTGAGGAAATTGAGAAACTCGGCATTGGCAAAAAACAGGTAAATTACCGTTTGCGTGATGCGAATTTCAGCAGACAGCGTTATTGGGGCGAGCCGTTCCCAATCATCTATAAAAATGGCATTCCGTACACGGTTAATGAAAGCGAATTGCCGGTGCGATTGCCCGATGTACAAAGCTATAAACCCACCGGCAGCGGCGATTCTCCTCTTGCGGCCGTTGAGGATTTTGTGAATACGCCGGAAGGCAAGCGCGAAACCAATACCATGCCGGGCTGGGCGGGTTCTTCCTGGTATTTCCTGCGCTACATGGATCCGCACAACAAAGAGCGTTTCGTGGGCGAGAACAAAGAGAAATTCTGGAAGCAGGTAGATTTTTATATGGGCGGAAGCGAGCACGCGACAGGCCACCTTTTATATTCCCGTTTCTGGCAGAATTTCCTCTTCGATCGTGGTTTTGTTTCTGAAAATGAGCCGTTCAAGAAGCTGATTAATCAGGGAATGATTCAGGGAAGAAGCAGTATAGTTTATAGATATAAGTTTAATGAAAATGTGTTTGTTTCTCGAAATAAAAGAGAACAATATCACATTGAAAACTTTAAGGAAAAATTATATCAAGACGAAAGATATAAAATTAAGGATTCTGATTCTGAGATAGATAAATATAAAAAGAATTCTGCAATCAATTATGCAATTACGGCGGAAACAATCAGTGATAAGTTTACCCGATTACATGTAGATGTAAGCTTAGTTGAAAATGATATTCTTGATATTGATAAATTTAAAAAATGGCGAAGCGAATATTCGGATGCTGAATTTATTCTTGAAGATGGAAAGTACGTTTGCGGATTTGAAATAGAAAAAATGAGCAAACGCTGGTTTAACGTAGTTACGCCAGATGATGTAATTGCCCGTTACGGTTGTGATGCATTCCGTATGTATGAAATGTTTCTCGGGCCGATAGAGCAGAGTAAACCATGGAACACCGAAGGGATTGATGGCGTGAGCCGATTTTTGCGCAAACTCTGGAATTTGTATCATTCTCAAAACAGTGAGTTTTATGTAAGTGATGAAAAAGCAGATAAAGACGAACTGAAAATACTACACACAGCCATTAAAAAGATCAGGGAAGATATTGAGCGTTTCAGCCTGAATACCTGTGTAAGTGCGTTCATGATCGCCGTAAATGAACTGTCCTCTAAAAAATGCATTAAACGCGAAATATTGGAGCCATTTATCATTTTGCTTTCACCTTTCGCGCCGCATGTTGCAGAAGAAATCTGGAGCAAATTAGGCCACGAAGAATCCATCGCAAAAGTTGATTTCCCTGTTTTAAATGAAGAATATTTGGTTGAAAGTTCATTCGAATATCCGCTTTCCATCAACGGTAAAATGCGCATGAAACTGGAATTGCCATTGGCTTTAACCAAAGAAGAAGTAGAAAAAGAAGTTCAGAATCAGGATTTATCGCGCTGGACAGAAGGCAAACCTTTGAAGAAAGTGATCGTGGTTCATGGGAAGATTATAAACGTGGTAGTTTAATTAATGATGAGCATTGATGTCCGGGATTCCGGGTCAAGCCCGGAATGACGGTTAAGGGCGAGGCGCTATTTAGTTCAATCGAAGCTTCTCAAACAACTTACGTCATTCCGGCCTTGAGCCGGACCACGAAGTAGCAGCAAAGCTAATCCCGAACCTACGAAGTACAAACGAACAAAACCATAAATTTTACAATTTTTCAATCTTCCAATTTCTCAATTCAAGAAATGCAAACCCAAAGACAACTCTTCCTGCAGCACATGGCGCAAACAAGTTCAATCCCGATTGGGCTGGAAATTGAGCGCGCGGAAGGTTGTTATTTGTATGATGCAGATGGTAATAAGTGGCTGGATCTGATCGCAGGAATTGGTGTAAGTGTATTGGGGCATCGTCATCCGGAGATTATAAAAGCCATATACATACAGGCTGAAAAATACTTGCATTTGATGGTGTATGGCGAATATATACAGTCGCCGCAAGTGCAATATGCAAAGGCTTTGGTTGATACTTTGCCAGAAAGGCTCAATTCTGTTTACTTTACCAATTCCGGTACAGAAGCTACAGAAGGCGCTATGAAACTTGCCAAACGTGTAACCGAAAGAACTCAATTTATTTCCTATAGAAATGCGTATCATGGGAGTTCGCAAGGTGCATTAAGCTTAGCCGGAGATGACTGGCTGCAGCAGGAATTCAGGCCATTGTTACCGGATGTATTGCGCTTTGACAACGGAAATTTCGAGCAGCTAAACCAGATTACAGAAAGAACAGCAGCCGTTTTTATAGAGCCAATTCAATCAGAAGCGGGCGGTGTAATTTCATCCAAAGCATATATACAAGCGCTCAGAAATCGTTGTACGGAAGTTGGTGCCTTGTTGGTTTTTGATGAAATACAGAATGGTTTCGGCAGAACAGGTTCACTTTGGGCTTTTGAGCAATATGATGTTGTTCCTGATATTTTATTACTTGGAAAAGCAATTGGCGGTGGAATGCCATTGGGTTGTTTTATTGCTGATCAAAAACTCATGATCCAGTTAAGTGAGAATCCTGTTCTTGGCCATATTACTACTTTTGGCGGTCATCCCATGAGTTGTGCAACAGGATTAGCTATGTTCAAGCATTTTCTGGCAAATAGCTATATGGAAGAAGTTCCTGCCAAAGAAAAACTATTCCGCAAATTACTTGAAACTCATCCGAAAGTTGTGGGTTTAAATGGCAAAGGTTTATTACTGGCTTTGGATGTTGGGAGTTTTGAAAATGTGCAGAAAATAATTGCTTACGGCTTGAAAAATGGCTTGGTAACAGACTGGTTCTTATTCAATTCACAATCGGTTCGTATTGCGCCGCCATTGATCATTACGGAAGATGAAATTCGGGAGGCTTGCAGGATTTTGGTTGAGGCTTTAGAAACACTGTAGCATTAGAAAAGTGATTTCCAGGTACCTTTATTCCAGGCATATTTCAGGGTAGAAGGTAAGGCATCGAAGAAATACTTATTTACTTCAACGGCAAAACTCGGCTGGAAGTAACAATTTATCGTACAATTGCTGCATTCGGCATGTTTACCTTCCATGGCAATTTGCTTTTGTACAGCTTCAGATTTTCGTAACTGATAAAGATTGTTTTCAATGGCAACTTCTTCCAAACCTAAATGATAGCAAGGCATGATTATTTTATTTTCCGGGGAAATTACAATGCTGGTACTCATAGCTTTACAGCTCGGTTTAGCAATGTTATTACCGCCATCTTTACGCAAAGTAAGGAAAGCTTTATTCAGGTAAACGTTTTTCTTTTTACCCCATTTTTCCAAAGCTTTCAAATCCTCAACAGATAAATTGGAGCCGACTTCATTGTACTGGAAAATAGGATTTAAGATGAGAATAAGATTATTCGGCTGTGTAATTTCATCATAAACCTGCTGGATCTGATGAATATTTCCGGAATGAACGGTAAATAGAATATCTGGCCGCTCACTTAGATCTTTAGCAATTTCTATTGACCGGATTAAATGATCGAAACAGTTTACGTTGCGCGATTTATTATGCTCTTCTGCAATGGGCGAATCCAAAGAAAAGTGAAGCATATTAACCAAACCTTTTAGCTTCTCCGCATATTTGGGATAAAGTAAAGTATTTGTGGTAACTGTGGTGATGAATTTCAGCGATTTTGCCAGCTTAAGAAATTCCGGTAATTGCCTGTGCAATAATGGTTCACCGCCAGTAAAATCAATTACTTTTACGCCAAGTTTTTTCAGATCGCGCAGATTGGCCTCAACGTTTTCTAAAGTTACGTAAGGTGAAGGTTTCTCCCAGATATCGCAAAACCCGCAAGATGCATTGCAACGGTACGTAAGGTAGTAATTGCAAAGTACAGGCTTGCGGGTTAGTCGCATGTTTTAGTTTGGCGTTTGATGTTTTAACCCCGCCTAAATCCTCCCCCAAGGGGAGGACTTTGGAGCTTCGAAAGATTGCTTTTTACTAATAATTTATTATTAACTCTGAATTCAGATCTTAGAAATATGGTGGTTTACTCAATTTAACAGAGTGCTAGCTTCGATTTACTGTTGCACGAAAAGCCCTCTCCAACGAGGAGGGATTGGGCGGGGCAAATTACCCCGCCAATGCCTGCTCTTCTTCCTCTTCCGTAGGTTTGCGGTTGCGGCGGTTTTTAGGTTTATCTTCTGCTAACATGCCGAGTAAAGTGGTAAGTTTTTGTTTCAGCTCTCGGCGGTCAACAATCATATCCACAAAGCCATGCTCCAACAGGAACTCAGCGCTCTGGAAACCTTTTGGCAAATCTTTACCAATGGTTTCTTTGATTACGCGCGGGCCGGCAAAACCAATCAATGCACCAGGTTCGGCAATATTAAAATCGCCCAGCATAGCAAAAGAAGCGGTTACACCACCAGTTGTAGGATCTGTTAACAAGCTGATATAAGGAATGCCGGCACGATCTAAAAGTGCCAGTTTAGCGGAAGTTTTTGCCATTTGCATCAGCGAGAAAGCCGCTTCCATCATCCGCGCACCGCCAGATTTTGATATGACCATCATGGGGAAGCGGTTTTCACGGGCATAATCTATGGCACGGCTTATTTTTTCGCCCACCACTGAACCCATAGAACCGCCAATGAAAGCAAAATCCATACAGGCAACCACAATGTCCAAACCGTTCATTTTGCCCGTAGCGGAGCGGATGGCATCGTTCAGGCCGGTTTTTTCCTGTGCTTCATCCAGTCGATCTGTATAAGGTTTTTTATCGAAGAATTTCAGCGGATCAGCAGCCGCAAGTTCGGCATCCAGCTCCTGGTATTGGCCATTATCGAATAAAATGTTGAAATATAAATCGCTGCCAATGCGGAAATGGTAACCATCCTCGTTGGGGCAAACGTAATTGTTCTCTTCCAGCTCTTTAGAAGTGATGGGTTTTTTACAAACCGGGCATTTGTTCCACAAGCCTTCCGGCACATCGCGTTTTTGCTCGGTGGTGGTTAAAATGCCTTCTTTTACTCTTTTAAACCAGCTCATTCTGCCTTTTTTGCGGTTAAAGTTTGTACTAAGTTACTACTTAATTTGAACTGGCAAATATACAATTTTTAATTAGCCGATATATTGAATTTTCATTTAGTCTGATTTTTGAGCTAAAAGCAATTTTAAATCCTTTATTTCTGCTGAGGCATATATTATTGCCCAAAAAAATTGCCTCATAAAATTTTTCTTCTTATTTAAGAATAGTCTTTTGCCTAATTTTGAACCATGCTTCGGGGCTCGCAGATTTTACTTTTACTCCTTTTACTGGCCATCATTGCGGGTGTGGGTTCGTATTTGTATTACCAGAAAAATAACAAAACGTATCTGCCGGCTGCCTTCGCGCTGCCCAATTCCGCCACCATTGTTTACCAGGGAAACAAACCGCAAACCGCATATAAGCAATTACAAAAAAATGCTTTCTACCAGACGCTGAGCCAGAATGCGGCACTGAAAGGTTTTGATGAGGATTACAGGTTTTTCGATTCCCTGCTTAAAACGAACGAAGATCTGCAGAACATCTTAACGAGCAAGCCTTTATTGCTGAGCCTGCATGTAACATCTGCACATAGTTTTCAAGTGCTTTTTTTACAACAGCAGGAAGGAGCAATTTCCCGGAGCGATATTGAGGATTACATACTTGAGCATAACGAAAATACGCGTTTGCTGGAAAGGGTTTTCGAAGGTCAGAAAATCTACGATGTAAAGACAGTAAGCGACAAACGCAGCCTTTTTTCTTTTGCCTTATTAGATGGTATCCTGGCTTTGAGTCGCAATACGGTTTTGGTGGAAGATGCGATCTCTGCATTCACTTCCAATCATGGAAAGTCTTCGCCGATGATTACAAGACTCGTGAAAAACAACGGCCAGGAAAAAATATATTTAAATTTCAGGGCTTTACCGGCTTTGTTAAATGTTTATATTTCAGCGCAATACATCAGCCAGGCAAAGTCGTTGCAAAACCTGTCGGAATTTGGCGTTTACGATTACAAACTAACTGAAGACGCTTTTTTGCTTGAGGGGAATGTTGTTGCAGGTAAAGCTTCTGATCATTGGAAAGCATTTCAAAATCAAAAGCCCCAAAAAATTACAATTGGCGATGTTTTGCCAGCAAGCACAGCTTATGTAATGGCGGAAGCTGTAGATAATTTCGGCGCTTATCACAAAGCGAGGAATATCGGCGCAAATAATACCGATTTCGATACCCGGAAGAACGACCTGGCCAATAAATACAGTATAAGTTTCAGGGAAGAGATCCTGCCATTTGTTGGGAATCAGTGGGCTTACGCTATCCTTGAGCCAGCCGCGGAAGAGGCTGTTCACCAGGAAGTTCTGGTAATGCAGGTTGATGATTCAGCAACAGCGGCCACGCAGTTCAGAACTTTGGTTGGCAAAGTAAATTCTTTGAAGGAAACAACCGGGCAGCGTAGCGTTTATCGTGGTAGAACTATTGAAAAAGTGCTTATCCCGGCATTTTTGGACATGGTTTTCGGCGAGTATTATTCAGCTTTCCAGACCCCGTTTTATACCGTTTTGGGCAATCATTTTGTGTTCGCCAATTCGCAGAGTATTATTGAGAGATGCATTGATGCGTACACGCAAAAGCAGAGCCTTTCCGCCAGCGCGCCATATATGAGCTTCACGAAAAATGCTTCAGGGCAAGGGAATTTCATGCTATTTATCAATCCCGGCCGCGCTATGTTGTTGGGAAATAAATACGCCAACCCTGATTATCTCAATCGTTACAAAGAAAATTATTCGACTTATAAAGAAGCCGGCGCTTTCGGTTTCATGCTCAGTTCAGCAAAAGATTCTCTGCAAAGCAAGATCGTTCTCAGCAAAGCACAAGCCAGCCAGTCGTCATCGGAATTGGTTTGGAGTTTACAGCTTGAAGATGAAACGGTTGGAAAGCCTTATGTTGTACGAAATCCAGATACGAAACAAAAAGAAATCCTGGTTCAGGACAAAAGTAAAAACCTGTATTTAATAAGTAATACAGGAAAAATCCTCTGGAAACGGAACGTAGAATTGCCGATTGTGGGCGAAGTTTTCCAGCTGGATGTTTATCATAATAATGATCTGCAATACCTGTTTTCCACCACGCATAAAATATTTTTACTGGATAGAAACGGCCGCGATGTGGGTTCTTATCCGTTGCGTTTGGGTTCTTCAACAAGTACCGGCGTGGCGCTTTTCGATTTTGAGGAGAATAAAAACTACACCTATTATATTGCGGACGACAACGACCGGATTTATGGTTTCTACGCGAATGGAAAGCCATTGCCCGGCTGGAGCCCGCTGACCGTTTACAGCCGTTTGCAGTTCCCGGTGAAATATTTTAAGCTTAAGAACCAGGTTTATTTGCTGGGAATGAGTGATAAAGGCACTTTGTACGTTTGGGATAAAAATGGAAAACCTGCCATCAAACCAATCGTTTCCGGAACAAGAATTCATAATCCGCTGCGTTTTAAATTTAGCGCTACTTTGGCTGAATGCGCTGTGTTTTCGGTAGATACGGGCGGCGTTCTGCACACCATTCGCTTCGATGGTAATATCCGCAAACACAAACTCGCCGATGGTTTCAGCAGGCCGTTTTTTGATTATTATGATTCTGATGGCAACGGCAAAAATGAGTATATTTTAGCCTCGGGAAACAAGATTTCTGCATTTGATGAAACCGGAAAAAACCTCTGGAAAATAGTTACTGGCGAAAACCTGGCTTATGCGTCGCAAAATATCGTTATCGGCGGCCTCGCGTGGATCGGTTACACTTCAAAATCTGCCAATAAAGTTTACCTTGTAAGCCGCGCTGCAACCATGTTCCCGAATTTTCCTGTTCGTGGAAACACGCCTTTTGTTGCAGATGATTTGAATGGCGATGGTGATTATGAAATTGCTGTCGGCGGCGATGGGAAAATGTTTTATTTGTACAGGTTGGGGAGATAATGTGCCAATATGCCAATGTGCCGATGTGCCAATTGAATTAGCAAATTAGCAAATTTGAGAATTAGTAAATATAACCCCACCTAAATCCTCCCCAAAGGAGAGGACTTTAGCGCTTCGATTACCAAGTTTGCATATATAATAACATCGAAAAAAGCTTTCGATTTAGTGGAATAAACGATGGAATAACAGATAAGAGTAGGACCGGCCTTAAAGATTTTGCGTAAAGAAAATCAGTTAAAAGCATATTTATATTGGTGAGTTGAAAGCTGTAATAACAACCCACACAAAACGAACTTACAAAGCAACAGGCGAGCCAACGCAAGCCAACAACAAGCTCAAAACGAACTGGCGGCTCCTGTTGCGGGTGAACTAATGCTTTTAGCTGATTTTTAGCAAAATTTTTACAGCCTTGAACTTTTGGTTACTTTTGTTTCAAGACAAAAGTGACAAAAACTATCTTTGAAAAATAATTCGGAGTTATTAAAACGCAACTCCATATATCAAACATTATAAAAATACTTCAACAAGAGAAAGAGAATGCAACAATTACAGCAAGAAATAGAGCAGGTTTGGAACGATAGAGAACTTATAAAAGAGAAAAATTACCAGGATGCCATACGCGAGGTGATCAACCAGTTAGACAATGGCGTTTTGCGCGTAGCAGAACCAATTGAAAACGGCTGGCAGGTAAATGAGTGGGTAAAAAAAGCCGTACTCATGTATTTCCCCATCCAAAAAATGCGCACTTATGAAGTTGGCCCGATGGAATTTTACGATAAAATTCCCCTCAAAAACAGTTATGAAAGCCTTGGTGTACGTGTTGTACCACATGCAATTGCGCGTTACGGAAGTTTCCTCGCCAAAGGTGTGATTATGATGCCAAGTTATGTAAACATAGGCGCGTATGTAGATGAAGGAACAATGGTAGATACCTGGGCGACGGTTGGTTCCTGCGCGCAAGTTGGTAAAGGCGTTCACTTGAGTGGCGGCGTTGGTCTTGGCGGTGTTCTGGAACCTGTACAGGCAAGCCCAGTAATTATTGAAGATGGCGCATTTATCGGTTCGCGCTGTATAGTTGTGGAAGGTGTTAGAGTAGGGAAGGAGGCTGTTTTGGGCGCGAACGTTGTATTGACGGCTTCAACCAAAATTATAGATGTTTCCGGAAGTGAACCGAAAGAGATTAAAGGTTATGTTCCTGAGCGTTCTGTTGTTATTCCTGGTACTTACCAGAAGAAATTCTCGGCTGGTGAATTTGGCGTTCCTTGTGCTTTGATTATCGGCCAGCGCAAAGCTTCAACCGACTTAAAAACGTCTCTGAACGACGCGTTGAGAACATTTGAGGTCTCAGTTTAGAAATGTTGAATTTTTAATGCTGAATTTTGAATTATTGGAATTTGATTTCGAAGCGCCGTAGAGACGACATGCCTGGCGTCTCACCGCGACCAAAGTATTTTGAATCAGGATTAATATGTTTTTAGGATTAACAGGATTAATAGAATCACATAAATCATTTATATCAAATAAATCATAGTTCAAGACGAAAGCATTTTTTAATAAATTGATATACTGTGAGATTTGTCAACTTTACAAAAGTTGACAAATCTTTAGTGCTTCGAAGCATTTTTCAGACATATTATATATGTAATTGCACATTGAAAAAGATTCTCATCATTCAAACGGCTTTTATCGGCGATGTGGTTTTAGCAACTGCTGTCGCTGAAAAGCTGCATGAATTTTACCCGGAAGCGAAGATTCATTTTCTGGTTCGGCAGGGTAATGAAAGTCTTTTTGATGGCCATCCGTTTCTGAATAAAGTCTATGTCTGGAACAAGAAGCAGAATAAGTACAGCAATTTTTTAAGGCTTTTAAAAAGTATCCGTCAGGAAAAATACGATTGGGTAATTAACCTGCATCGTTTCGGAAGCTCAGGATTTTTAACAGCTTTTTCGGGTGCAAAAATTAAAAGTGGATTCAGCAAAAATCCGTTCTCTTTTGCTTTTACACATAAATTTGAACATACGATTGGCCAATTTGGAGCAATGTACTTTGATCATGAAACTGTTCGAAATCATCGTCTCATTCAGCAATTTACAGATGCTTTTCCAGCCAAGCCGAAATTATATCCATCAGCAGAAGATTACCAGCGCGTTTCCGAATATACAACGCATCAGTTTATAACTATTGCGCCCGCATCTGTCTGGTTTACAAAGCAATATCCCAAATATAAATGGATCGATTTTCTGAACAATGTTCCTGTAGATTTCAATATTTATCTGCTTGGTGGTAAAGGCGATTTTAATCTCTGTGAAGAAATAAAACAAAATGTGCAATACAGGCACGTAGAAAATCTTGCGGGTAAATTAGATTTTCTGGAATCTGCCGCTTTAATAGCAGATGCTGCTATGAATTATGTAAACGATTCAGCGCCAATGCATTTCGCTTCTGCTATGAATGCACCGGTTACGGCTGTTTATTGTTCCACCATTCCGGAATTTGGTTTCGGGCCATTATCTGATGTTTCGCATGTAGTTGAAATTCAGGAAGAACTGGATTGCAGGCCGTGTGGATTGCATGGTTACAAAGCCAGTCCGAAAGGCCATTTCAAATGCGCAAGAAATATCAAAACCGAACAATTATTGGCTACTTTACCCGTTTCTGCATAGGTTTGAAGTATTTTTGAGCCGAGGAATTTATGGAGCAGAGAAAAATACGTTTCGCGGTAATCGGTTTCGGGCACATTGGCGCGCGCCATGCGGAGGAAATTGCTAAAAATCCCGGTGCGGAACTTGTGGCAATAGTTGATGTAAGTTCAGAAAGATTAAAAGTCGCTTCGGATATTTATCCTTCCGTAAAAACCTATTCAAACCTTGAAGTATTTTTGGCAGATAACATATATGCAGATGTTATAAATATCTGTACGCCAAATGGTTTGCATTTTCCTCAGGCACAAGATGTTTTACTTGCAGATAAACATGTTCTTGTAGAAAAACCACTAGCTCTGCGGAAATCTCATTGCGATGAACTTATAAATATCGCGACACAAAAAGAGAAAAAGATATTCTGTGTATTGCAAAACCGTTACTCACCGCCTGCGCAGTTGCTCAAAAATCTGGTAGAGAATAAAAGTTTGGGAAATATCGGATGGGTGGAGATCAACTGCTATTGGAATCGCGATGAAAGATATTATACGGCAGACAGTTGGCGCGGAACGAAAGAATTAGATGGTGGCCCGCTATACACGCAGTTCAGCCATTTTGTAGATATTTTATACTGGCTCTTTGGCGGTTTGGAAATTAAAAATGCCTTGTTCGAGAATTTCAACCATCCAAAAATCCCGCATTTTGAAGATACCGGTACTTTTTCATTTCAGATAAAATCCGGTGGCGCGGGCGTATTTTCTTATTCCACAATGCTTTGGGATAAGAATATGGAAAGCACTATTACCATTATTGGTGACAAAGGAACGGTGAAAATCGGCGGGCAATACATGGATAAAATAGAGTATTTTCATGTGGAAGGGATGGAAAAGCCAAATCTTGCGCAATCAAATCCACCAAACTCTTATGGAAATTACCAGGGAAGCGCGGCGAATCATTCCTTTGTAATAGAAAATATTGTGCGTGAACTGAATGGCTCACCATCTGAAATAGCTTACGCGGAAGATGCGGCTGCTTCCGTAGCAATTATTGAGCAGGTTTACAGTTTAAGGCAAAGTATTTTCGGCTGATTCCATATACGTATTTCACAAAAAATGCTTTAAAATTTATTAATGTAGCTTGCTTACCTTTGCGCCTACATTTGTAGTGAGATATGCACGAAGAAAATCTATATAAACAATGCCTGGAAAATACTTTTTTTATTCTCGGGCCTTGCGTAATTGAAAGTGAAAATCTGCTAACGGAAGTCGCTGAATTTCTGGTAAGTATTAGAGAACAATACAATGTTCCAATCATTTTCAAAGCATCTTTTGATAAGGCAAACCGTACTTCTGCAGATTCGTTTCGTGGTCCGGGCTTGGATAAAGGCTTAGCAGCGCTTCAGTCCATCAAAGACAAATATAATTTCCCGATTTTAACCGATATTCACGAAAGCTGGCAGGCGGAACCAGTTTCGCAAGTGGCTGATATATTGCAGATTCCGGCTTTTCTTTGTCGCCAAACAGACCTTTTAGTTGCTGCCGGAAAAACAGGAAAGATTGTTAATGTAAAAAAAGCACAATTCCTCAGCGGGCAAGATATGCTTTGGGCAGTTGAAAAAGTAAAATACTCGGGTAACGAGCAAATTATGTTAACGGAACGCGGTAATATGTTCGGCTACAATAATTTAGTGGTTGATTTCAGGAATATTATAGATATGAAAGCGTTTGGTTATCCTGTAATTATGGATGCAACTCACGCAGTTCAAAAACCAGGCGGCGCAGGTGGAAAATCTGGCGGTAACCGAGAATACGTAGAGCACATAGCACGCGCAGCTAAAGCTGTCGGTACAGATGGATTCTTTTTCGAGATTCATCCTGATCCTGATAAAGCACTTTCAGACGGACCAAACATGCTGAATTTTTCTGCTTTCGAAAAACTAATAAAAGATTTGATTTAGAATATGATGCGTTTTTTGATCATTGGAGCATCAGGTTTGGTTGGTGGAAATGCCTTGCGTTATCTGAAACAGCAGGAAAACGTGGAAGTTTTAGGAACACATTTCTCATTCGCTACACCGGAAACGCATTTTTTCGATACGCTGAATCTGGATAACCCGAATAATTATCCAATTTCTGATTTCAAACCAACCCATATTTTACATGCCGGGGCCTTAACACATGTAGATTATTGTGAAGAACATCCAGAAGAAAGTTACAGGCAAACGGTTCAATCAACCATAAATGTTTTACAGTTAGCCAAAGCATTTTCTGCAAAAGTGATATATGTAAGTACTGATTATGTTTTTGATGGGAAGTCCGGCCCTTATGATGAAGAAGCTATTCCCAATCCTATAAATGTTTACGGTAAACACAAGCTGAAAGCAGAGCAACTCATTCAGAAAGATTCGTCAGATCATTTGATTTTACGCATTACAAATGTTTATGGTGATGAGATTCGCGGAAAAAATTTCGTTTCACGACTAATTGAAATGGCAAAAAGTGGTGAAGAAGTAGAATTGAAATTGCCTTATGATCAATATGCTACGCCTGTAAACGCTATGGATGTTGCCAAAGCATTCTTTCAGCTTTGCTTATATGGGAAAAGCGGGATTTATCATATTGCGAGCACCGATTATATGAATCGTGTTCAGCTTACGCAGAAAGTTGTTAAACACTTTAAAAATAGTCGGGTACAGGTGAAACCTTTTGAAACCAGGGCGTTGTTACAGAAAGCGAAACGGCCATTGCAGGGCGGATTAAAATCTGCAAAGTTCCTTGGACAAAATATTGATTTTTACTTTGCTAGTGTTGATGATTATATGTACACGAAGTGAAATGAGACTAGGAATAAAGATTGATATTTAATTAAACAATTGTACCTTTGTGGCGTTATAGCGCACTATATAATTCTGTTCATATTGATGTATATTTGAATAGATAGCGAAGGTTTTATTTGTTTAATATCAATCATAAAGAGAATAAATGCTTGTTAAAATAGATATTCTCTACTCAAATTATAAAAATTAAGTTTAAGTGAAATCCGAAAAGTGCTTTATAATTGCTGAAATTGCTCAAGCACATGAAGGCAGTCTGGGAATGCTGCATTCTTATATTGACGCAGTAGCTAAAACAGGTGTAGATGCTATTAAATTTCAAACACATATTGCTGAAGCAGAAAGTAGTGAGTTTGAGCCTTTTCGAGTAAAGTTAAAATACCAACAGGATGCAACAAGGTTTGACTATTGGAAAAGAATGCAATTCAATCAAAATGAATGGCAAGAAATAAAAGATCACTGCGACGAGGTTGGACTGGAATTTATGAGTTCACCTTTTTCAATCGCTGCAGTTGAAATTCTTGAAGCTGTAGGGATGAAAAAGTATAAAATTGCATCTGGTGAAGTTACAAATTACCTGATGTTAGACCGGATAGCACGGATCGGGAAACCAATTCTTGTTTCTTCGGGGATGAGTTCGTTTAAAGATGTTGAAGGCGCAATTAATTTTTTGAAGCCATTCAATAGTGATATCTCAATATTTCAATGTACTACTTCTTATCCTGTAAAAGCTGAAGAATTAGGGTTAAACGTACTATCTGAACTTTATGAACGGTTTAAAGTGCCTGTTGGATTGTCAGATCATTCTGGTACAATTTATCCTTCGCTTGCTGCTGTTACCATGGGTGCCAGCTTATTGGAGGTTCATACCATATTCAACAAGGAAATGTTTGGGTTAGATGCAAAAGCATCTGTTACGATTGACGAGCTAAGTAAATTAGTTGAAGGCGTTCGCTATATTGAAACTGCTATGGCTAATCCCGTAAAGAAAGATGATAATGAAAAGTATACAGAGTTGAAAAGGATATTCGGAAAGTCATTATCGGTAAGAAGAGATATGCTTCAAGGGGAAACAATTACGATTGATGATCTTGAAACAAAAAAGCCGGAAGGTTATGGTATTTCGCCTAAACAATTCGCTGATATAATAGGAAAAAGACTAAGGATAGATAAAATCAAAAATTCATTTTTAAAATTTGAGGATTTAGAAATATAATATGAGTAAACGAAAAGTTTGCGTAGTAATTACTGCACGGCCAAGTTATGCTAGGGTTAAGACTGCATTACAAGCTATTAAAGATCATCCTGAGCTAGAATTGCAATTAGTAGTAACTGGCTCGGCATTATTGGATAAATATGGGAATACAGTTAAAATTATTGAAGAAGACGGATTTAAAGTTGATGAACGCGTTTTTGCAGTTTTAGATGGAACTTCGCCAACAACTATGGCTAAAACAACTGGTTTGGCTTTAATGGAGCTTGCAACTGCATTTCATAATCTTAAACCTGACATAGTTCTTACCATTGGCGATAGATATGAAACAATTGCAAATGCAATATCAGCATCTTATATGAATATTCCTTTAGCGCATATTATGGGCGGTGAAATTACCGGGAATATAGACGAGAAAGTGAGACATTCCATAACAAAGCTAGCTGACATTCATCTTGTTTCATCTGAAAAAGCGCAGGAACGTGTGATACGAATGGGTGAAGACAAAGAGTATGTTTATAATACTGGATGTCCGTCCATAGATTTAGCTGCAGGAATTTTAAATAATCCATTGTTGGATTATGATCCATTTATAAAATATAACGGCGTAGGCCCGGTACTTGATATTACGGATGGTTATATTGTAGTTATGCAGCATCCTGTGACCAACGAGCATGAAGAAGCCAAAAAACAAATTACTATAACTCTCGAGGCTATTAATGAGTTGAAAATTCCCACCATGTGGTTCTGGCCTAACGTAGATGCTGGGGGAGACGGTACTTCAAGTGGCATCAGGGCATTCAGGGAAAAATATAATCCGGAACATATACATTTCTTTAAAAATATGGATCCTATTGATTTCTACAGGCTTCTGTACAATTCCAAATGCCTGGTAGGCAACTCAAGTGTTGGAATTCGAGAATGTGCTTATTTAGGCGTTCCAGTTGTTGATATAGGTACAAGGCAGATAGGCAGAGATCGAGGGAAAAACGTTATCGATGTTCCACATGATAAAGAGGCCATCATCAATGCAGTAAAAACGCACTTAAATAATGGCAATTATGGTCAGGATTTGGTGTACGGTGAAGCAAACGCTGGTGAAAAGATAGCGAATATTCTTGCAGTGGCACCATTAAGGTCACATAAGAAGCTAAACTATGAGTGATATTCTTCTAATCAATTAGCTTGTTAAATTTGGTTTGAATAAAGAATGAAGACATTAGCAATAATTCCGGCACGAGCAGGATCTAAAGGTGTACCACAAAAAAATATTAAACTTTTGGGTGGGAAGCCTTTAATTGCATATTCAATAGAGGCAGCAACAGAATCAGGCTTGTTCTCTCAAATATTTGTCTCTACAGATAGTGAAGAAATTGCCCAAGTTGCTATAAAATATGGAGCTAATGTGCCTGTATTAAGACCAAAGGAATTAGCTTTGGACTCAACCCCGACGCTGCCGGTTATTACACATGCAGTTGAGTATTATAGAAGTATTGGTGAGGAATTTGATGCTGTTTGCCTGCTTCAGCCAACATCGCCATTTAGGACTGCAAAGCATATAAAAGAAGTCTTTACAATATTTAATGGAGGTAAATACTCGTCGGTTATGTGTGCTATTGAGGTGCCAGCCAAATATAATCCGCATTGGGTTTATAAAGAGAAAGATGGAAAACTTCAGCTTTTTACAGGGGAAAGCGAACCGATCTCACGCAGACAGGAACTTCCTAAGGTTTATAGCAAGGAAGGATCTGTTTATTTGTTTTCAATTGAAACTTTAGCTACTTTTAACAATATTTATGGTGATAATATTGGATACTACCTTATGAGCGATAAATCTATTAATATAGATACAACAGAGGATTGGCTAAAAGCGGAGGAATATATTGCTTCGTTATAACATTAAATAAGTAGCAAGCAATTTTTATAATATAATTTTATGCGTTTTTTTATCAAAATAAAGAATAAATAATTATGAGTTTACAAGAGCACTTGGATTTTTTGCATGAAAAAATTTACCAAACAAAAACAAAATGGCCGCATTTTGCTGGTTTAATAAATGAAGTGCAGGAAATAGCTAATGATCTTAAGCCGGATTCTAATGCTGCAATACTGGAGCGTGCTTATATGTATGGGGGGATAAGCTTATTAAAACCATTATTTAGCAAAGGTAATGTCATAAGTGTAGATTGTCAAACCTTAACTGCGAAAGAACGAGGCGGTTTCCAAGCGCACTGGACGATAGATCCACGTTGCATCAGGATAGAATCTGATTATAAAGCACCTATTACAGATTCAAGAATCGATAGCGATTCGCAAGATTATATACTAATTCCAAATGTTCTGCATCATGAGCGCGATCAAGATGCTATGTTCAAAGAATTTTATAGAATTTTAAAGCCAGGTGGCAAGGGCTATATTTTTGAGGCTTTAATTCGTGAACTACACCAGGCACCAGATGACTATGTAAGATATACTCCATGGGGATTTGACTATATGTTAGAGAAAGCTGGTCTAAAAATGAATAAATTTACTCCTATTGGTGGCCCATTTGAAGTTATTACTTATTGTTGGGTTCAAGCGCTGCAATTTATTCCTGAGGAAGAACGGCAATCGTATGAAAAGCAATTTTACGAAGTAGAGTTTCCTAAATTGCTGGAAATGGATAAAAAATATCCTAAAAATCTTTTTAGGGAGCACACTTCCTTTCCTTTAGGGTATGGTATATACTTTGAAAAACCAATAAATTAACACCATATATAAATCATATAAGTTTTTATTAAAGTTAAAAGTTCTGGTATTTGTGTTTTCACACTGATGGCTAGTTTAATTATAACCTTAAATCAAGATTCTGATATTCTATTTAATAATTTAATATGAATAGAGCTGAAAGAGAAAGTTATTTGCATGAAATTGAGAACAATTACCCTGTAAATAGCTGGATTAAAGGGGGTATTCATTTATGGCCGTTGATAAAAGTTAAATTGTCATTAGCGTTAAATAGAAATAATAAGAATTGTAATATTCAATATTATGGACGATTAAGTTTTCTGCTTAAATTAATTAAATCTATATTTTATTTTTTGTCCCTTCGGTTCCAGAAATCAAGGATAGCCAATGATATTTATTGTTCTGCCCCACATTTTAGGTATAAACATGGAAATCAGTATAAACATAGGTATTTTAATGGATTAAAGTCCAGATGTGGAAATAATTTCCTGGTTATTGAGTATAACTCAAAGAATAAAGATTATAAAAAAAACATAGAGGATCTGGATAAAACTATTTTTTTGTCGGATTTAATGCCAATGTTTTTATTTATTAGGGAAGTTAAGTGGATTTTTCATAGTAAGAGAAACAATTTCGCAAAATATGATGGCTTTATTCAAGATATAAAGTTAAAATTAAATGTTAATGATGGATCTTATAAATCCATCATAAGACAATATTTACTTATAAAAACAATAAAGTCGTTTTACGTTAATTTAATAAAAAAATATAAAGTTCAAAACATTTATATCCTTTGCTATTATGTTTCAGAGATGTACGCTATAAATATTGCAGCTGATGAATGTGGAATTGAAAGTTGGGATATTCAACATGGTGGACAAGGCCAATTCCATAAAGCTTATTCAAACTATTACTCTGTACCAGCTACCGG
This sequence comes from Bacteroidota bacterium, assembly GCA_036846145.1. Classification (GTDB taxonomy): domain Bacteria; phylum Bacteroidota; class Bacteroidia; order CAILMK01; family CAILMK01; genus DAIUCM01. The sequence goes on along the minus strand of DAIUCM010000016.1, from coordinate 3,770 downwards.
TTATAAATTGATGCCGAAATATTTTTGGTGCTGGGATCAAAGCTCTGCAGATTCAATAAATAAGTGGGCCAGTTTGCAAAATTTTCATAGGGTTAAAGTTTTAGGTAATCCATGGATTGAATACTGTATGAATGAATATTCTAAAGAAATTACTGGAAAAGAGAATATAATAATTTATACATTAGCGAATACAAAGGGTAAGGAATTACTTGAAACCTATATTTTAGAAGCAATAGCTGATACTCCCAATAATTATAAGTGGTGGATTCGATTGCATCCACTTGAAAGTGATAGAAAAGTTGAATTACTCAAATCCATAATTTCTTATAATTTATCATCAAAAGTTGAAATAGATCAGGCACAAATTTTACCGCTTCCTGTAATTATAGGTATTTGTCATGTCCATATTTCTAAATGGTCAGGTTCTATTACAGAAGCAGCTTTAATTGGAAAAACATCGATAATTATTGATAAATTTGGTGTGGAATCCTACCCAGAAATAATTGAAAGCGGCTTAGCCATACCATCATTGACTAATTCAGCCAGAGACCTGTTAAGTATAATAATTGGTTAATTGAATTTTGATAAACATATAGTTTTAATATAAATTGAAAATTTCAAAGTTAAACCAGAAAGTAAGATTACTTAGTTTCATTGTAATACTTATTCCAATAATATTAAACTGTGCTTGCGCCAGAAAGCAGTTGAATTACTTTAGTGATCTTCCAGACTCTGCAGTAGTAAGTTTACCGCCAATGCCACAGGAAGAAAGGATAATTCAAGTATATGATAGACTAAATATTACTATTGGTGGCCGAAGTTCTGAAGCTGCAGCAATTTTTAACCAATATGGTGGATTGCCAAGTTATGGTGGTGCTACCAGCGGTGGTAGTGGCGGTGGTGGAGGAAATAATCCTGGTTTGCAGGAATTGCTGGGCTATTTGGTAGATACGAAGGGTGAAATTGAATTTCCAATAATTGGGAAAGTTAAAGTTAATGGGTTAACTGCAGATCAATTAAAAGATACATTGACAAAATTAGTTACCCCATTTCTTAAAGATCCATTAATTAATGTAAAGTTTTACCAATTTAAATTCACAGTATTAGGCGAGGTAAAGGCGCCGGGCACATTTATACTTTCTATGCAAAGAACTACTTTGCTCGATGCTTTAGGGGCGGCAGGTGATTTACCAAGAACTGCAAAACGCTATGATATACAGATTTACAGAGATTATAATGGAGTAAGAACAATTTCCCGACTTGACTTAAGGAGTAAAGATATTTTGAATAACAGAGAACTATTTCAAATTAAACATAATGATGTCATTTATGTACAAATTCGTGACACTCGTTTATTTAGGGAAGAAGTACAGTTCTATGCATCTTTAGTAACGATTACTGTAGGTATAATTACATTATTTACAGCATTTAGAAGACCATAAATGGAAAATTCATTCTTAGAAGTTAAAGAAAATAAAGGTGGCGGTTTTGATTTTAAAAGGTTTCTTTTAAAGTTATTATCGAATTACCGTTGGATAATTTTGGCACTGCTGATTTCTATACCTTTGGCGAAGCTTTTTTTACGCTATCAGGTTGCTATGTATAAAGTTTCGGCATATATTTTGGTGGGCGGAAAGGAATTAGAATCAAGTGCCAACAATATATTAAGTCAGGCTGGCGCAATTGAGCCAGTTACACCATTTCCCGATCCAACTGCAATAAATAACGAGATTTTTATTCTGAAGTCTAATAAGGTTATTGGCAAGGTTGTGGACTCCTTAAAATTGAATATTTCAGTAACTAACTATGGAAGGATCAAAAGTCAGCCTTTGCACGTAGATAGTTTACCAATTACTGTTAATGTTAAACGGAAAGATATAAATAAAACAGGATTATTGTATAAGTTAACACTGAGCAATTTAGATTACAGCTTGGAGCATGAAGGTAAAATTATTCATGGGAAATATGATGAACCGTTATTGTTGAACGAGGATACTCTACTTATTGACAAAATAAGAAATGGAGATATCAAGAATAAAAAGGAATACGGATTGCAGTTTCTTAGCAGGCAGAGTACAATGAATAAATATATCTCACGGTTAACAGTTATACCTGCAAATGAGGCTGGAATGGGTATGTTACAAGTTTCATTATTAGATGAATTACCGGACAGGGCAAAAGGGTTTATTGATGTTTTAATTTACACTTATAATATATCTAACGTAGAATATAAAAATCATGCAATTCGAAGCGCATTAACATTTCTTAATAATCGACTTGCTGCTGTGAGTAAAGAGCTTGGTGAGCAAGAGGATATGGTTAGTAATTTTAAAGCACGAAACAGGATATATGATATTTCAGCCACTGCCAGCCAACTATTGCAAAATTTATCGGCTTTGGATGAGGCACGGAGCCAGACTGAGTATAAAGTGCAATTACTAAATTTAGTTGAGAAGTACATAAAAAGTTATAAAGAGAATGAAGAAATTGTTCCTAATCCTGCAAACATTCCGGATCAAGTTCTTGCAGGTTTAGTAAATCAGTATAATCAAATTGTACTTCAAAAAAGATTGATATTGGATGAAGGCACAGAATTAGACCCTAGACTACAACCTATTAATGGGCAGTTAGCAGAAATAAGATCAAATATTCTTAAAACTATAGCTAACATTCGTCGTGAGTATAAAACAAGCTCTACATTTTACTCAAATAAGGAGTCTGGATTTTTAAATAGATTTGAAAATTTACCAGAAAAAGAAAAAGAGTTTGTTGAATTAATGCGATTATTAGCTATTAAGCAGACACTATACACTTTTTTACTTCAAAAACGGGAAGAAACGGAAATTCAACTTGTTTCATCCGATAGAAACCGTTCCAGAACAGTAGATGAACCACAGAATAAAGGCAAAGTGGAACCGCAATCAGCAATCGTTTACTATATAGCATTGGCCTTAGGTTTAATATTGCCTTCATTAGTTGTATTGGGTCGTTTCATGTTAAATAATAAAATTGAAACAAAAAAAGAAATTGAAGGCAGTACTTCATTGCCAATAATTGGTGAAATTAGTTATACTGACAATATTGAAAAAGTAGTAGTTACTTCACGTAATCGTTCATCTGTAGCTGAACAATTTCGGGCAATGCGAACTAATTTATCTTATATAGGTCAGGAAACTGAGCGTAAATCATTTCTTGTTACTTCGTCAATGAGTGGGGAAGGTAAAAGTTTTATTAGCCTAAACCTTGCTAATAGTTTTGCAATAAGTGAAAAGAAGGTGGTCTTATTGGAATTAGACCTGCGAAAACCAAAATTATCAGAGAAACTCGGCATTAATAATCAGATCGGTATTAGTAATTATATTGTTAAGGATATTGATCCTAGCCATATTATTCAGCCTGTAACCGGATATAACAATTTATTCTTGGTTAGCTCTGGACCAATTCCACCTAATCCTGGAGAGCTTATTTTGAGTTCTCGGATGACAGATTTGTTTACATATCTTCGTCATAACTTTGACTATATTGTTATTGATACCCCTCCTATTGGTCTTGTCGCAGATTCAATAACTTTAGGTAAGTTTGCAGATGCATCCTTGTTTATAATTAGACATAACTATTCACAAAAGTCTTCATTACAGTTAATTAATAGCATCACCGATCATCAAAAATTACCAAATCTATCACTAGTAATTAATGGTATTAGTGCGGAAATTGGATATGGTTATGGCTATGGTTACGGATATGGCTATGGCTATGGTTATGGCTATGGT
>DAIUCM010000015.1:30187-41493 GCA_036846145.1 Bacteroidota bacterium | reverse complement strand
GAACAATCGAAAATAAGCCCGTAAAAAAATGAGCCGGTAAACTGCGAAAAAGTAAATGCGGTGAATGCGCCGGTGTTAAAGCCGAAAAATAGCAGCCTGCAAACAGTAAATACCAGCAAGGCAAAGCCGAAACGTTTCAGCAATAATTTTATGTGCGGCGGTGTGTTTTTCATGTACGGGAAACGCTGCAAAGCTACATCTTTTTACAGATGGCATTGCAGCGTTTACATATATACAAATCCGAAAAAATGCTTTCTGCCGGGCTATTTCCCACTGATAATGAATTTGCCTGTTGCGGTTTGGCCATTGCCGGCTTTGAGCGTGTAAATATAAACGCCCTGCTTATATGCCGCGGTGTTTAATGTTATGATGTTTTGGCCTGCTGCTAAATTATGCACCTGGCTTGCAACACGTTTGCCGAGCATATCTGTAACTTCTACCTGAACCTGCTGCGCGCTGCTTAGCTCAAGCGGGAAGTTTACGATGTCAGCGGCCGGCTGCGGATAGATGTTCCCAAGGTTGAAAATATTATCGGGCCGGCTGATTTTTTTACCATCACCCAAATGAAAATCGAGATGAAGATAATCTACAAACAGAACGCTGCCGGCATGCAGGGTATCAACACCTGAAAATATCACGATCATAGCGGTATCAGGCATTTCTTCCGTATCGTAAAAAATATCGGCCTCGCCTAAAGTGTAACGATCAACCTTTTCATGGCTCATGAAATAGCCGCCGCCAATCATTTTCACAGCGCCGTCAGGTTCCGTTTTCTGCAGTATTATGGAAACCATCATGGTATCGTTATAAACCGGCGCATATTTATAATAAAATGATAACCTGTCGGGCCGGGTGTTGCAAGGGAAGCCGAGGGCGTAATCGCTGAAGCCGAGTTTACCACTGATAGCAAAGCCCTGTAGTATAGATTTTTCGCCGTCATATTCCGATTCTACCGTTTCGAGCCGTAGCGCATATTTGCCGTTATAGGCATCGGTTGTTCTTGCGGCAGATTTGCGTTCGCTGAACGGGTCCACTACAGTTGATGTAAGCCAGCCTTCGGGAAGTTCTACAAACATGTTATCCCATTTCTCAAAATCGTTGCCTGGTATAACCGTTTGTGCTACTGAGGTTTGCGGATGAATATAAAACAGTAAACCTGTGAAAAAATATAGTAGCTTTTTCATGTTGCTGCGGTGGTACAATATTATTTTTGCTGTTATAGATGCAGGCGGCACTAAATGGGTTGGGTTGCGCAGCATATTTTTTTGCCAAGGCGAAGTTTACCTGGGGCTATGCCCCAGGCTGTGTTGTCCCAGTCTTTCAGACAGTGTTAGGCGCCCCTGGTTTGTGGCTCACAAGCCAGCGTTCTATAAAATGTTAATAAATGGCATTGATTGGTTCCTTTTCAATTGCTTTAGCTTCGCCGGGTTAAAGATTGGCTTACAGCTTAAATTAAAAGTAAAAGCATTTTATAGCTTCAATATATTAAAGATAGTATTCGGACAAATTAAGTTTTAATTAAATTACATTTTGGCATCAACTGTAAATAGCTAATAAACAACCATTCAGGCTTCTATTTTTATCAATACCCAATACCCAATACTTTTGTCCTAATACTTATGATTTACTATACTAATGGCCAAATGTTTAATGACCAAGATTAGGTTTTAAGTAAGCCATATATACGGCTTATGAAAAATGCGTTATCCCCTGAGTTTATCCAGCAGATCGCTTAATTCAGCGGCTTCTTTTTCGGACAGCGCGGCAAAAATACGTGAGTGCATTTCGTCTATCGATTCAAGCTTGGTTAGCAGTTCAAGCCCTTTTTCTGTAATTACAATATTTACCGAGCGGCGGTCTTCCTCGCATACAAGGCGTTCAATAAGTCCTTTTTTGCGCAGCCTTTCTACCAGTCGAGATGCATCTGAGCTTTTGTCCAGCATCCTTTCTTTCAGCAGGTTTATAGTAGCTGGCTTTGGATGCTGGCCGCGCAAAATCCTTAAAATATTAAATTGCTGCAACGAAATCTGGTGAACTTTAAGCTGCTGGCGCAGCTGGTCCTGCACCCAGAAATAGGTATAAGATATATTTACGGCCAGTTTGGCGTAAACACTTTTAAATTTTAGTTGCTTTATCTCGTCTTCCAGCTTCATAGCACATTAATATACTACAAATGTAATATTTTTAGTTCCCTTGCAAAATATTCTTATCAAGTGATTTACGTTTCCACAGCGCATCGAGGCTGTAATTGCCGGGGCCGGTAAAGAATAATCCCAGGAACCAAAACACAGATTCAACAGCGTGCGAATATTTGCCAAAGGGATCGCCCGCAACAATATGCTTTGTTGCAGCTACAATCATGGTAAAAAAAAGTAAACCTGTGGCAATACGTGTAAACAGGCCTAACACAATCATTGCTCCGCCAATAAATTCGGCAAAAGCAGCCATAAAGCCCCAAAAAACGGGTAAAAACGTTATGCCGAGGTTGCTCATGCTATTACCAAGCGAAAGCCATTTTTCCTCACCGCCGGTAATTTTCGGGTAGCCGTGCGCCATAAACATTATACCAATTCCAATACGCAGGATCAGGAGGCCTAAATCTTTATATTTATCGGGATAATGAAAAAGCATTTTTGGGCTATATGATATATGGAAAATGCTAAATACCGGTTATTTTAAATTGTCTTGCCGGTTTAACGCAGCCAGTATTTATTGGCTTTGCTCTGCTCGCGAATAATTTCCAGTATCTTAACAATTGTATCCATATCAAACACTATAATTAAAGGCAGCTCTACCAGGCGGCCGCTGTTAACAAAATGCGTGTTTACGGTAAGTATAAAAGGCTTAAATACCGGGAAATCTGAAATAAGATCGCTAAAGGATTTAGGTACGCCAAACGGTACTGCTACGGGCGCGCTTCCGTATAAATGTACCTTAAATATATTGGCCAGCTGCGTAACTATTGAGCCGGTGAGCATATTGCTGATTTCCAGCAGCAGCGAGCGTTTCATGGCAGGGTAATTACCCTTAAAATCCGCTACCGAGCCAATACAAACATCGGCCAGGTAAGCGCTTTGCTTATCGGGAAAAAGTATAAATGTTTTACCGTTAAGGTCGCCTTTGATGTCCGACTGTATCACCGCATCCGATCTGTCGCCTTCAGGTATTATGGATGTCATATCTTCCGGGTCAACAATCTGTACATCGGGCACACTGAGAAAAACCTTATCGCGTGCAATTGCGGCAAATGAATCTGCAGCTTTTGCCAGGCCGATATTGATAATCTCCTTTAATATATCTTTTTCTATGTCGTTTATTTCAATACTCATAAAAGTGCGCTAGCTCTGCTCACTGGCTAAAGGAGCTGCTAATTCTTTATTACGTAATATAAAATTCCTCGATATGGCAGGCACGTCAAGCACCAGGCATATTTCGCCGCTGCCAAGCAGGGTTACGCCTCCGAACAGGTCAACATTATCAACCGGTTTCTGCAATGGCTTTACAACAATATCCTGCTGCCGCAGCAGCTTATCTACAATTAAACCAAGTTTACGGTTGTTGTACGATACAATTACTATATCCTGTACCGTTTTATTAAATAATCTTGGGCTTGTAAGTTCTTCATCGGGGTAAACTACCGAATCAAAAAGTTCGGCAAGGTCAATAAGCGGCAATGTTTCGCCTTTTATATCGGCCAGCATGGCTTTGCCAACATGGTGTATTTCCGTTACCGGTAAAGTTACAACCGCATCGGTATGTATTAAGGGTATGGCGTAAAAGTGGTTTGTAACCTCAAACAGCAACGCGCCTTTTACAGCTATGGAAGTTGGCACGTACAGGTTAAAGGTTGTACCCACGCCTTTTGCAGATTCAACGGTTATACGGCCGCCAAGCGAATCTATAGCGTTTTTAACAACATCCAACCCAACACCGCGGCCGGAAAACTCGGTTATTTCCTTACTTAGCGAAAAACCTGGCTCAAAAATAAAAGATAACATTTCGCGCTGCGAAAGCTCATTTGCCTTATCGCTGGAAATGTAACGGTGTTGTACCGCGTGGCGCCTTACCTGGTCAACATCAATGCCCTGCCCGTCATCAATAATTTGTATAAGTACGGTGTCCTTATCGCTTTGTGCCGATAAGGTTAAATGGCCAACCAGGCTTTTTTTACTCTTTTTGCGTTTATCTTCTGTTTCTATACCGTGGGTAATAGAATTTCTTACAAGATGCAAAAGGGAATCTGTTAAAATCTGGAGAATATTCCTGTCTATCTGTATATCGTGGCCGGTAATTTCCAGCTCTATATTTTTATTTTCAATAACGGCAATATCTCTTACAATGCGTGGAAATTTATTGAAGAGGAAGCCTATATTAACCAGCCTGGCATCCATTACCGTTTGCTGTATTTCGTTGGCAATGCGGTATAAATGGGCGCTTACCGATCTCAGGTTGCTGCTGTCAACTTCTTTACTGATAGCAAGTACGCGGTCCCTGTCAATAATCAGCTCGCCTACAAGGTTCATCAGGTCATCGAGCTTACGTATAGGTATATAAATAAGGTCGGAAAGCGCAATATTTTGTGAAGTATGGTAATGCTTTATATTGGCTTCCTCGATCTGCGCTCCCGATAAATTGGTAATAATATTATCAATGTTGCGGTCCAGGCGCGGATCGATCTGGCTTTTTTCAGGATTATCCAGGTTAAGGAGCAAACGGCCAAGCGTATCAATGGCTTCAAACAGTACGCCTACAATAGGGCCGGTAAAATTAATATCTTTATTTCTTAAGGCACCGAAAACACTCTCCAGCTTGTGCGCGAACTGGGCAATATCCAGGTAACCGGTAGCTTTTGCGTTTGCTTTGAGGTTATGCAGCAAGCGGAAAATCTCTGCCAGTACCTTATCATCCTCAGGCATTCTTTCGAGGGTAGTTATATGCCGGTTTATGGCATCGAACTCCTCAAGCGCTTCGGCAATAAAAATTTCTCTATATTCTTTCTCTCTCGATTTCACACTTACTTTGTTTCTGCCAGTAAGGCTTGTTTAAGCTGGCAAACTATTTTTTTACACTTGTATATATGGAAGATGCTTTTTTTGTTGTTTGGGTTTGTTTCAGGTTCAGTAATTACCAATATAATGCATAAGGTTTTTTGGTATTTCGCTTAAAGGAAGCACCTTATCTACAACGCCTTCTTCAATGGCCGATTTCGGCATGCCAAATATAGCGCTTGTATCCTGATCCTGCGCCATGGTAAGGCCTCCTTTTTCTTTTATATGCCGCAGCCCAAGGCTGCCATCTCTGCCCAGGCCGCTGAGTATTATGCCAATGGTTTTATTTTCATATTGCTGCGCCGCGGTTTGCATCAATAAATCTACCGATGGCCTGTCGAACAGGGAATAATCTTCGTGCGAAAAAGAGACGCATAAATTTGTTTTGCTGCCCATTATGGTTCGCACTTCGAGGTTGGCATCGCCGGTAGCAATAATTACCTGGCCGGCTTCTATTTTTACGCCTTCACCGGCCTCAACTACTGGCAGGCTGCAAACACTGTTAAGCCTGCGCGTAAATGTTGCGGAAAAGCCCGGCGGCATATGCTGCGCTACAAGAATGGCTGCTGAAAAGTTTTGCGGCAAATTCTTTAATATATATTCGATGGCCGGTGCGCCGCCTGTAGATGCACCAATTACAACAAGATGCGTGGGCGGTGTATTGGGTTTGTGTGCTTTTTTCTTCAGCCGCAGGTTGTTAATGGTGCTGCTTATACCTGCGTTTATTTCTGGCATCAGCTGATTTCCCGCGCCTGCTGAAACAGCAACCTGTACATTTGCTTTTGCCGCCTGTTTTACTTTCTGTATAAGCTCATCGGCAATGGCGCGCATTTGCGGTATAAGCACGCCTTCGGGCTTTACAAGTATCTGGCAGGCAGTGTTTTGTATGGCATCCAGCAGCATGGCGGCTTTTAACTTGTCATCCTTGCCAGTTAACACTATACCTGTTGAACGTTGTTCGGTTACGCGTTTTAGTATTGAAAGCCTGCCGTTTCTCGGGATGTCTACATCTAGCACAATAACATCGAGGTTATGAAGACGCGCTTTTTTAAGCATGTCGTCACCATCCAATGCAGTATCAACCACTTCTATGCCGGGCGCGTCATTAAGTATATCGCTCATTACCACACGCATATAGCTGCTCGCATCTGCAATCAGAACCCTGATATTCCCCATATCCTTCAAAATACTTTCCCCGGTATTTTTATTTCGCTAATATATTATATATTAATTACTATTCAGCACGCTTGATACAATTTCGAGCACTTTTTCTTCGGCGAAAGGTTTTACAATATACGCCCGGGCGCCGCTTTGTATAGCTTCGTTCACAATGGCTTCCTGGCCTACCGCGCTTACTATTATTACTTTCATGTTAGGATTGTCCTTCCTTATGCCTTTCAGCACATCTAAACCGGTGTTATCCGGCAAAATAAGATCTAAGGTTACCAGGTCGGGGTTTGTTTCCTGCGCCATACGTACAGCCGTTTCGCCGTCAGAAGCTTCTCCTACGATATTATACCCTGCATCTGTAAGCATATTCTTTAACATGGTGCGCATGTAAAAAGAATCATCCACTACTAATACTCTATGTTTCATTCTGTAATTTTTATGTTTATTAAAATATAAAAGCGGCAATATGTTTATATCACCTTCTCATCTTTTTCTGCTTTGATAATAATTTGGCCGGTTAATGAAATACAGCGTGCGGTTTTATAAATGGTGCCGCCAACTTCTTCAGCTGCCAGGTAAATGCGGTTCTTGATCAGCTCATATTTTACCTTTTGTATGTTGTATTCGCCAAGCCTGGTCATTTCATCGGAGCTTGCCCAGCTGAACAGGTTTGCGCCGCCTACAATTTTAGCTTTCAGCCGCTCCTGTGTAGCGCCAAGGGCCAGCAGTTTTTTTATGAGCAGGCTGGTAGATGTATCTGCATACAGCGCTTTATTATCCACTGGCCGCGCGGCAGTATAATCCGGCAGCATAATATGTGCTACCCCGCTAATGGTTGAGTTGGGCTCGTACAGGAACAGCAGCACGCATGAGCCCAGGCCCGCGCAGGAGAATATAGCCGGCTTGTGGCTGTACTTTATCTCCCCCATGTTTACTACTATTTCCTTAGCTTTGGTATGCATATTTAATTACGGGTATGGCTGTTTGCATATAGTTGTTACTGAAAAAATACTTCAAAGCCTTTTGCATATATACCTGGCTTAAAAAATGCTTTAAGCTGCCGTTGTTGCTGCAAGTATCTCACTTTCTTCTACCGTTAATATTTTACGTATATCGAGTACAATAATAAGCCTGGAGCCTACTTTCGCAATGCCGTCTATAAAATTCTCATGTACGTTTACTTCCTGAATCAGGCCCGGCGTTTTATCTATTTTGGATAAGCCGACGGTTAACGATTGCGGAACTTCCCTCACAAGAATTCCCATATTGTAATTATCTGTTTCAATTACCAGGGTGTAAGTCTGCCTGCTCATTCCCGGCGTTTCTACAGGAGCGATTTTAAACCTGCCTTCCAGATCCATAATGGCAATAATATCGCCACGTATGTTTGCAACGCCTCTTATAAAAGTAGGTGTTTTTGGCATACGTGCAATTTCAGGTGTAATGGTTACTTCCTTTACCTGTTCTATACGTATGCCATATTCTTCGCCACCAAGTTTAAAAACAATAAGGTGTACATTAGGCTCGGTAACATTCTCCTCTTGTTTTGTATGTCCGTTCTCTTTCTTCATAAGCCTTATGAATTATTGTTTACTTTTTGTTTTTACCGGCAGAATCATCTTTTTTCATGGAACCGTTAGATGATTTCATATCCGGGCCCTGTTTTTTAATATCAGCCGGCTTCTTCTGCATATCTTTCTGCATCTGGCTTTGTGCGCCATTGCTTATTTTCTGCTCACGTGCTGTCATTATCTTGGTTTCCGATGGGCCCATTCCTTCCTTGCCGGAAGTAGTTACTCTCCTTGGGCTTGGCATATCCAGGTGCTGCTGGTTACTGGTTTGTCGCTGCTGGTACCTGCTTTGGCTTGAGCTGCCGTTGCTCATGCTGCCAATACGCTGGTTATGCTGGTTTTGCTGATTATTGCGCATGCCGTTATTCATATTGCTGCTGCTTGTGTTATTGCCGTAGTTCATGCTGAAATTCACAAGCTTAAATGCTGCGATACCTGTTTGCAGATCGTCGGCAATATCATTCAGTCGCTGCGAGCTGAAGGTAAGTTCCTGCATGGAAGTAGATAACTGCTGCGCTGTACCTGCAACCTGCTGTGTACCGCTTGCTGTTTGTTCCGCAATGGCAACAACCTCTTCCACATACTGCACAACGTCCGCAATGGATGTTTTCTGAAGCTCGGAGGCCGTTAAGATATCCTGCGTAGTACGAAGTGTTTCACCGGTTGATTTAGAAATATTCTTAAATGCATCGGATGCTTCGAAAGTTGCGTTCTTACCTTTATCAACCCTGCTTTCCATCGTCGCGATCGCTGTTGCAGCAGATGTTGTGTCTTTTTTAACGTCCTCAATTAAAGTATCAATCTCGTTGGCAGATTTTTTAGAGCCTTCCGCCAGTTTCCTGATCTCCTCGGCAACTACCGCGAAACCTTTACCGGCCTCACCCGCACGTGCCGCCTCAATAGCAGCGTTAAGCGCAAGAAGGTTGGTTTGTGCCGCGATATCTGTAATTACGCTTAGGGATTTTGAAATTTCCTGTGAACGTGCACTTAAGATCTCAATTGTTTTAGCAGTCAAGGCTGCAGAAGTAGAAATCTCTTCCATGTTCTTCACCACCTCGGCAACTGTTTTAAGACCTAACTGCGATGTTTCTTCACCAAGGATTGCCGCTTTGTTCACAAGGTCAGCTTTACGTGCTGTTTCCTCGGTAGCTTTCATAATTTCCTCAATGAGTTTGAACGCCTGGTCTGTTTTATATGCCTGGCTCTGTGCACCTTCCGCCATTTGCTGCATCGCAAGGGCCACATCTACCGTAATCGTATTCATATCAAGTCCTTTCGCCGCCATTTCCTCAGAAGAAGAACCTACGATGAGTGAACTTTCATTGATTTCGCTTAGTAATGAGTTCAAACTGTCCACCGCAATGTTAAGTGCGTTAGACATCGCAAGAATATCACCCTGTGTAGGAATTTCTACGCGCTGTGTAAGATCACCTTCAGAGATAGCTCTTACCACGCGGCTTACCTCCAGTACCGGCGATACGATGGATTCCAGCAAGTCATTCAGTGTATCAACGATCTCTTTCCAGCTACCGCTTACACCTGCCAATGATGCTCTTTCTGTCAGTTTACCTTCAGCACCGGCTACTTTCGCAACACGGCTTACCTCAGATGCCAGACGATTCAGATCGACAACCATTGAGTTGATCGTTTCTGCAAGATCCGCAACCTCGCCTTTCGCTTCAAGTGTCAGTTTCTGTGTCAAATCACCCTGAGATACTGCCGTTACAACTCGAATGATACCACGTACCTGTGTGGTAAGATTGTTCGCCATTACGTTTACATTATCTGTAAGTGCTTTCCAGGTTCCTTCAACGTTTGGAACCTGTGCTTGTCCACCTAGTTTACCTTCTGTTCCTACCTCGCGGGCAACCCTTGTTACCTCACCTGCGAAGATGTTCAGGGAATCCACCATTCGGTTTAAGTTATCTTTCAGCTCGGCTAACTCACCCTTTACATTTACTGTAATTTTTTGAGAAAGGTCACCTTTCGCAACCGCAGTCGCTACATTTGCAATGTCACGTACCTGTAAAGTCAGGTTGCTTGCCATTACGTTTACGTTATCTGTTAATTCTTTCCAGATACCTGCTACTTTCGGTACTTGTGCCTGTCCGCCCAGTTTACCTTCCGTACCTACCTCTCTCGCAACCCTTGTTACCTCGGCACCAAAGATATTGAGTGAGTCCACCATCTGGTTTAAGTTGTCTTTCAGCTCAGCAAGCTCACCTTTTACGTTTACTGTAATTTTCTGGCTCAGGTCACCTTTCGCAACCGCTGTCGCAACATTCGCGATGTCACGTACCTGGAGCGTAAGGTTAGAGGCCATGTAGTTTACATTATCTGTTAATTCTTTCCAGATACCATCTACTTTTGGTACAACTGCCTGTCCGCCTAGCTTACCTTCAGTACCTACTTCTCTCGCCACCCTTGTTACCTCCGCACCAAAGATATTGAGTGAATCCACCATCTGGTTCAAGTTGTCTTTCAGCTCAGCAAGCTCACCTTTTACGTTTACGGTGATTTTCTGGCTTAGATCGCCTCGCGCAACCGCAGTTGCTACGTTTGCAATGTCACGTACCTGGAGCGTAAGGTTAGATGCCATTACGTTTACATTATCTGTAAGCTCTTTCCATACACCTGCTACATTTGGTACTGATGCCTGTCCACCAAGTTTACCTTCTGTACCTACCTCACGTGCCACCCTTGTTACCTCACCCGCGAAGATGTTCAGTGAGTCCACCATCTGGTTCAAGTTTTCCTTCAACTGTAAGAGCTCACCTTTTACATCTACCGTGATTTTCTGGCTTAGATCGCCTCGTGCAACGGATGTCGCAACATTTGCAATGTCACGTACTTGCAGCGTAAGGTTCGATGCCATGTAGTTTACGTTATCCGTAAGGTCTTTCCATACACCTGCAACTTTCGGCACAACTGCCTGGCCACCAAGTTTACCTTCCGTACCTACCTCACGTGCAACCCTTGTTACCTCGTCAGCGAAAATATTCAGTGAGTCCACCATCTGGTTCAGGTTCTCTTTTAATTGTAAGAGCTCACCACGAACATCTACTGTGATTTTCTGGCTTAAGTCTCCACGTGCAACAGCTGTCGCAACATTTGCAATATCTCGTACCTGGCTGGTTAAGTTACCGGCCATGTAGTTTACATTATCTGTCAAATCTTTCCAAACACCGGCTACATTTGGTACTGATGCCTGGCCACCCAGTTTACCTTCGGTACCTACCTCAAGCGCCACACGTGTTACCTCACCTGCGAAGATATTGAGTGAATCCACCATCTGGTTCAGGTTCTCTTTCAATTGAAGAAGTTCGCCTTTTACATCAACCGTAATTTTCTGGCTAAGATCGCCACGCGCTACCGCCGTTGCCACATTTGCGATGTCACGTACCTGGAGTGTAAGGTTGCCTGCCATGTAGTTTACGTTATCTGTAAGGTCTTTCCAAACACCGGCAACATTTGGTACGCTTGCTTGACCGCCGAGCTTACCTTCTGTACCTACTTC
>DAIUCM010000015.1:0-30087 GCA_036846145.1 Bacteroidota bacterium | reverse complement strand
CTTGCTTGACCGCCGAGCTTACCTTCTGTACCTACTTCACGTGCAACCCTCGTTACCTCGCCTGCGAAAATATTCAGCGAGTCCACCATCTGGTTCAGGTTCTCTTTCAGCTGTAAAAGCTCGCCACGTACATCTACTGTGATTTTCTGGCTCAAGTCGCCTCGTGCTACGGCAGTTGCTACGTTTGCAATATCCCTTACCTGTGAAGTAAGGTTACTTGCCATATAATTTACATTATCTGTTAAGTCTTTCCATACACCGGCAACATTTGGTACTGATGCCTGGCCGCCGAGTTTACCTTCCGTACCTACTTCAAGTGCTACACGGGTTACCTCACCGGCGAAGATATTGAGTGAATCCACCATTTGGTTCAGGTTCTCTTTCAATTGCAAGAGCTCGCCGCGTACATCAACAGTAATTTTCTGGCTAAGATCACCTTTTGCTACCGCAGTCGCAACATTCGCAATGTCACGTACCTGCAGTGTAAGGTTGGATGCCATGTAGTTTACGTTATCCGTAAGATCTTTCCAAACACCGGCTACATTAGGCACCGTTGCCTGTCCACCTAGTTTACCTTCTGTACCTACCTCTCTCGCAACCCTTGTTACCTCACCAGCAAAAATATTAAGTGAGTCCACCATCTGGTTCAAGTTCTCCTTTAACTGCAAGAGTTCTCCTCGAACGTCAACCGTAATTTTCTGGCTCAAGTCACCTTTTGCTACGGCTGTCGCAACGTTTGCAATGTCACGTACTTGTAAAGTAAGGTTACTTGCCATGTAGTTTACGTTGTCAGTCAGCTGCTTCCAGACGCCTGCTACATTTGGTACTGATGCTTGTCCGCCCAGTTTACCTTCCGTACCTACCTCGAGTGCCACACGGGTTACCTCACCGGCGAAGATGTTGAGTGAGTCCACCATCTGGTTAAGGTTTTCTTTCAGCTGCAAAAGCTCGCCGCGTACATCTACCGTAATTTTCTGGCTTAAGTCTCCACGTGCAACGGCGGTTGCTACGTTTGCAATATCTCGTACCTGGCTGGTAAGGTTGCTCGCCATGTAGTTTACATTGTCGGTGAGTTCTTTCCAAACACCGGCTACGTTAGGTACGCTTGCCTGTCCACCCAGTTTACCTTCTGTACCTACTTCAAGCGCCACACGGGTTACCTCGCCGGCGAAAAGGTTCAGGTTATCAATTGTTTTGTTGATGGTTTCTGCCATCACTTTAAAGTCACCGCTTACAGGGATCTGGAATGTTTCGTCCAGGTTACCGCGGCTTATATTCTTTAATACTTTACCTACTTCCAATACCGGAACGGCGATGGAATCTACAAGGCCATTGATATTGTTGATCATATCGCGCCAGAAACCGGTTGCGTTCTCTGCGGAAGCACGTGCTTTCAGGTTGCCTTCAACACCGGCAACTTTAGATATACGTGAAACCTCGCCACCTACACCACCGATCATTTCAACCATGGAGTTATAGGCTTCGGCAATTTCAGCGAAAATATCGTCGTCCTCTTTGCTTAAACGTACAGAAATATCGCCTTTCTTGAATGCATCGAGCGCAAAAAGTACGCGGCGAAGCTGTTTATATGTATAATCTGAATCGTTACTAAGTTTCTTGCCTGCGCCAACGCCTTCATCAATCATATCGGGCGTTCTCAGGATTATCTTTTCGTTTTTACGTTTCGATTCCTTGTCTTCCTTTACCGGAGCAGGGACAGCAGTGGCTGCGGGTGTGGCGGCTGTGGCGGCAGTATTAGCGCCTGGCGTGCTGGTTTTAGACTTGCTGCCAGCTTTTTCTTCTTCTTTTTCGTTCATCACTGTATTATCTCCTTTCGCTGCATTTTCTTCCTGCTCAGCAGGCTGTATGAGTTTATCTTTCTTAAACTTCAAATTGTTGCCTAAAGCCATATATTTAGTGTTTTATCTTTTCTCGTTTTAGTTTTTTGCGTTGGAACCTGCAAAATCTGTATTTTTTCTTAATTATATACAATTTGGGCCATGAAATTATACCGGCTGTGCCATAAATTCCCTGGCGAAGGCCATATAATCTTTTGCACCGTTTGAAGCAGGATCGTAACTGATTACCGATTGCCCGAATGATGGCGCTTCGGCGAGCTTTACATTTAAGCGGATTACCGAATCGTAAATACGGTTTTTTACGTTTTCTTCCATAAAGCTTTGCAGCTCCTGGCTTAATTTGCGCCGCTTATCGTACATTACCAACAGTATTCCTTTTACTTTTAATTTCGAATTCATCGATTTTTTTACCTGCTCAACAGTATTTAATATCTGGTTAAGGCCTTGCAGAGCCAGTACTTCCAGCTGCATGGGTACTACTACGCTTTGTGCCGCATTCAGTGCATTTATGGTAAGCAGCGACAGCGATGGCGGCGAATCGATCAGTATATAATCATAATGCGACGACAAGCCTGATAGTGTTTTTTTGAGAAACTTCTCACGCTGTTCCTGCCCGGCAAGCGATACTTCAATATCTGCCATTTCCGGTGATCCCGGCAAAACATCAACACCTTCTGTACGCACAATGGCCTCTTTTGCACTGCATTGGCCGGTTAATACTTCGGCCATGGTTTTCTGTGGCTCAGTAATTCCTAATGAATAACTTAAATTGCCCTGCGGGTCTAAATCGACCAAAAGTACGCGCTTACCCAGGCTTGCTAATGCGCAGCCTAAATTCATTGTAGTTGTTGTTTTTCCAGTACCGCCTTTCTGATTTACTACCGAAACTATTTCTGCCGACATGTATATATACAATAATTTATGCGCACAACTTCCCTGTTATGCAGTAGCAAATATGGTAAAAAAACAGGATGTGCAGGATGCACTTAGTAAAATCAATGGATGGAAAGTTTTTGCGTGTACAAATGCTTAATCTCAACATTTGTGTTTTTAAATTGTTGAAGAAAATTTAAAATAATTTTTAAATGCCTGTTTATTTGATGTTTATCTCCGGCCAATATTTTTACCGCTAATGTAAACACAGCCGGCAAATTGGTGTTTTACCAGCATAAATTAACAAATATGCGATCTATTATTACAGGTATTTTCTTGTTCTTACTATTAAGCGTACAATACGCATCGGCGCAGAAAGGCAAATGGGGAGCCGGTGTACGTTTGGGCGACCCCACAGGTATAAGCGTTAAAAAATACGGCGCCAAAAATAACCTCGAATTTAATATCGGCCGCTCATACTACCTGTACAGTTATAAGTATAATTATGAACGTGGTTTTTATGGCTATGGAAAATTTAAAGATCGTAATGTGTACCGATACGGCTATTACGGCGGCACAACAGCGCCTATTGCCATACAGCTGCATTTTATGAAACAAAAACCTATTAAAGATATAAAAGGTATGGACTGGTATATTGGCGTAGGCCCGCAGTTCCGCAACGAAAGGATACGGTATCATTATGATTATAAAGAATATTATGGCCCGCGCGATAGCGATTACCGTTGGAGAAGCGCTGTAGAAACCGTTAACGAGATAGATTTGGGTATAGATGGCGTAATTGGCCTCGAATATACTTTTGATGATATACCGCTGAGTATTGCGATTGATGCTACTTTGTTTATGGAGATTTTTAACGATCCGTTTTTGCCATGGGGCCAAGGCGGTGTGGCCATCAGGTACAACTTTAAGTAAGCGTTTTTAAAGCCCTTAATTTTCATACACCCATATATACGGTATTAAAAAAATGCTTTAGCTTAGCGCTAAAAAAAGTTAATGGGTATTGTTAGGGAATTTAAGGAATTTATATCGCGCGGAAATGTGATTGACCTGGCTGTAGGTATTATAATAGGCGCGGCTTTCAATAAAATTGTATCATCTTTAGTGGCCGATATTATTATGCCGCCTATTGGTAATTTGGCACAAGGCGTAAAATTTACCGATTTAAAATATGTGCTGAAACCTGCCGAAACAGATGCCACCGGTAAAATTGCTGCAGAAGCGGTAACCATTAATTATGGCAATTTTATCCAGACAGCTTTTGATTTTTTAATAATTTCCATAGCTGTATTTTTGCTGATAAAAGTGATTAACACCTTACGTAAAAAGAAAGCCAGGGAAGAACCGGAAGAAAAACCTCTTGCGCCAACCGGTGAAGAAAAGCTGCTGACGGAAATTCGCGACCTGCTGAAACAGCGTTCAGGAAATATTTAATGCCGAATAAATAGCAGGTTGCTTTTTTTGGCGGAAATTTTGTTGCTGCATATATAGCTTATGAAAAAAATACTTTGTTTACTACTGGCGCTTGTGGCCTTTTATGCTTTTGCACCGGCGCCGCCAACCTTAAAAATCGCCCGTTTGCGCTACAATGGCGGCGGCGACTGGTATGTGAGCCCAACCTCGCTGCCAAACCTTATTAGCTTTTGCAACAGGAATTTAGGCACCAACATTGCGCCTGTAGAAGATATTATAGATGCCGGCAGCAAAGAAATATTCAACTATCCGCTGGTGCACATAACAGGCCACGGAAATATCGTATTCTCAAATGCCGAGATTGAGAACCTGCGTAATTATCTTATTGCCGGTGGTTTTCTTAATATTAACGATAGTTATGGTTTCGATCCGTTTATAAGGAAGGAAATGAAGCGTGTTTTTCCTGAGCTCGAATTCGTGGAACTGCCTTATAATCACCCTATATATCACCAGAAGTATAAATTCGCAACCGGGCTGCCAAAAATCCATGAGCATGATGGTAAACCGGCGCAAGGTTTCGGGCTTATTTACAAAGGCAGGTTAATTTGCTATTACAATTACGAGAGCGATCTGGGTGATGGCTGGGAAGATCCGGAAATCCATAAAGATCCGCCGGCAAAACGCGAGCAGGCCTTACAAATGGGCGCCAATATTGTGCAGTACGTTTTTAACGGCCACTGATCGCAGCTATTTAGAATTTAGAACTGATAATACAGAATTTAGATAACAGATGTAGAATTTATGCTTAGTTGCGGCAGATTGCAAAGCTGAGGTTTTTCACAAAAATAATGTTCTGTTTTAAGAAGGCTGTAATTAAGCTGTATGGTAAGTTTAGGTGTAAAGGCTGTTGTAACAAAATCTAAAAGTTAATTCAGCCCTTTTTCAGATCATTGAAAATTATACAACAAAACAGGTAAAAGAGAGTAATAATATCAATATAGATAAAATGAAAAACCAGTTTTACAATATCTTCCTCCTTTTTATTGCTTTAAGTATTTTACACATAAACAATATATGGGCGCAAACCAAGGAAGAGATAGCCATCGAAAAAATTTATCGTGAAGCGCTTTCGAATGGTAAAAGCTATGCTATGTTAAAGGACCTATGCCTGAATATCGGCGCGCGGCCAAGTGGTTCGCCACAAGCGGCTGCAGCGGTGGAATGGGCAAGGCAGCAGATGGAATCAATGGGTTTTGATCGTGTTTACCTGCAGGAAGTTATGGTGCCATACTGGGTGCGTGGCGATAAGGAAAAAGCTACTTTAATAAGCAAGGAATTGCCTGGCGGTACGCAAAATGTAAACATCTGCGCGCTTGGCGGCTCAATTGGTACACCGCAGGATGGCTTAACTGCTGAAGTTATTGAAGTACAGAATTTTAATGAGCTTACTAAACTTGGGAAAAATAAGGTTAAAGGCAAAATTGTATTTTTTAACCGCTCAATGGATCCAACCCATGTTAATACTTTTCACGCTTACGGCGGTGCGGTAAATCAGCGAAGTAAAGGCGCAATAGAAGCAGCGAAACTTGGGGCGGTTGGCGTAATTGTGCGTTCCATGACTTTATCCATTGACCAATATCCGCATACCGGCGCTATGAATTACGAGAATAAAGTAACAAAAATTCCAGCCGCAGCCATTAGTACAGAAGATGCAGATCTGCTGAGCAGGATTCTGAAAAAAGATAAAGCCACTAAATTCTATTACAAGATGAACCCAAAAATGATGGGTGAAGTGAAATCTTACAATGTAATTGGCGAAATTAAAGGTACTACTTTACCAGATGAAATAATAGTTGTCGGCGGACACCTCGATAGCTGGGATATGGGCCACGGTGCGCATGATGATGGTGCTGGCTGCGTACAAAGCATGGAAGCGCTGCGTGTTTTTAAAACACTGAAACTGAAGCCGAAACGTACCTTGCGCTGTGTTTTGTTTATGAATGAAGAATTTGGTTTGCGTGGCGGTTTAAAATATGCGGAAGAAGCAAAAAACAATAACGAAAAACATATTGCTGCTATTGAAAGCGATGCAGGCGGCTTTTCTCCGCGCGGATTCAGCATAGATTCAACCATGGATATAATAAATTACCTGGGCCGCTGGAAAGATGTTTTGGGCAGGTACGGCATACTTGAAATTACCAAAGGTTATGGCGGCGCCGATATTGGTCCGTTGAAGAAACAGGGAACTGTAACCATTGGCCTTATGCCAGAGTCGCAGCGCTATTTCGATTATCACCATGCCGATACCGATACATTTGACAAGGTTAACAAGCGCGAGCTTGAGCTTGGCGGCGCAGCCATGGCAGCTTTGATGTATATTATTGCAGAATTTGGCTGGGATAGTAAGTAGCATAAAAATTGAAATTGTAAAAATATGAGGATATTAAAGTTTATTTCTTTTGTTTTGTTAATTGGATTCGGGTCTTGTAAGAAAGAAAAGCCACCAATACAGCAACAGCCAAAGGAGTTCAAATTCTGGAGCACCGCTTTCACGAATGATTCCTTTATACCTAAACTTTATACCTGCGATAGTATCAGCAATTATTCGCCCGAGCTGAAATGGGAAAACGCACCTGCCGGCACAAAATCTTTTGTGATAATTATGGATGACCCTGATGCACCGAACGATACTTTTGTGCATTGGGTTGTCTATGATATTCCTGCAAATGCTACAGGCCTTCGTGAGAATTTCCCTACAACAGAAATACAGCCTGATGGCACAAAGCAAGGCGGAAACGGCGGCAATATGAACAATTATTTCGGGCCTTGTCCGCCAAGTGATACACATAGGTATTTCTTTAAAATCTATGCGCTTGACATGATTTTCAATAACATATTCAACGGGCGTGCTAAAGATGATGTTGTAAAAGGAATGCAAGGCCACATACTGAAGCAGGCAGAAATTATTGGTAAATACCGCCGCAACTAAAGCATTTTCAGCCAATTGTATATATGTATGTTCTTCCCTGTAGAAGTTACACTGCGTAAGAAACTCTCGTTCGTAACATTTCATACCGAGCCCATACTGGGAATTATGAAAGGCGGACTTGAAAACAGTGATGCAGATATTATTGAGCCGACTGAGCGTGGATTTTATTTCCGGAACAACATATTTAGTTTAAAACGCAGCAAATACCATGCATTGAGCGGCGTAAGGTTCGGCAGGCTTGCCCTTGAAAATTATGGCACTGCTATGGCGCTGAAATACACCTATAATATCTGGCTTATTTTTGCAGTTATGCTTGTTTTTGCCGTAATTGCTTTTGCTTCCCTACAAAATAAAGCATTTATTGGCCCTCCGCTGGCTATTGTAATATTTTTCGGGCTCAACTGGCTTTACATTTATTACCGGCAGCGGCAGTTCCTTAATAACATTGCAGGAAATATAGAAAGAGCTTATGCACGCACACCATTTAAATTCAGCTGATGAACATAGTTACCAACCCGGCCACAACACTTAACCTCACAACCCGCATAAATAACCTGCACATAAACAGTGAACGCAAATGGGGCAGCATGAACGTAAACGAAATGCTGCTGCATTGTATTGACGGCCTGCGCATGATTTTCGGTGAGCTACAGGTGAAAGATATGAGCAATTGGCTGATGCGTACTTTTGGTAAACCATTCGTGCTTTCGGGCATAAACTTCCCTAAAAACTCACCCACTGCGCCGGAGCTGGTTAAATCGGCAGGCAATTTTACCGCGGCAGAGCTGGAAGCGAACAAACAAACGCTGCTCGCATATATAGATAAGCTGAAAAATGCTTCTGATAGTGAGCTAAAACCACATGCCATGTTCGGCAAATTTTCAAAGCAGCAATACGGCAAATTCGTTTATAAGCATTTAGATCATCACTTGAGGCAGTTCGGCGTGTAATATTTCATATTTCTGCTTTTGTTAATATTTATTGTACATTAGCAGAAACATTTTGATTATGAAGCGCTTAAATTTGCTATGTATCTTTGTGTTATGCTTCTCATGCTTCGCCAAATCGCAAATTGGCGGCGAGTTTTTTGTAAAGATTGATACTAAAGATGCCGCTTATCATGTAAGATCATTTATTCCAGGTGTGCGGTTTGTTAACGCGCAACATTATCTTACTACAATCGATCAGGCAACAGGCCGGCATTTCTTTGTTGGCAAAACGGCATTTGAAGAGGTAAATCTATATGTAGTTGATATTAAAACAGGTAAGGCAAAAAAGTATAGTGAATTTCCGCAGTTCAAAAATGTGAGAGATAATATTATTGGCCTTAAATTTATTAGCGATGAAAAAGGATTTTATTCAATACATTGGGATGAAGAAAAAAGAAGAGAATACTTTGTGAGGATAAAAGGGAAAGAAATTTTTAAAATCGATTCTTTTCCGGAAGTTGCATGGGTTTCAAATATTACTTTCAGCGATAAAAATAACAAATACTTTTACATAGGTGCAGATAGCGGGTTCAATACGATTAAGCTATATACAGTTGATCTGAATACATTTAAAATATCATCTTGCTTGTGCAGCTTTGGGAGTAATAATAGTCCCTGGGGCCTGATGTATGACGATAATACCGGTAAACTTTACGGTACACAGGCGTTGGACGATTTATATCAAAGGAATTTTATTAGTTTAAATGAAAATACCTGCGAGGTTGAAACGCTTATTGAGTTGAAATCCTTGTACGCAGTTGGTTTCTACACGTTAGATTATAAAAGATCGTTTTATATTTTTAACGGGTATAAAATGACCGATTCCGAATCGCAACTGGTTCCCCAAATTTACACAATTGATATTAAAAATAAAGCCGTAATTAATGAAAAGCCATTCAGGCCCGAATTTAAGGATAATATTATAGAATGGAAATATGCTGAAAAGACCGATGAAGTTGTAGCACTGCACTGGAACCATAATTTACCAACTGCTCCACAAGAGAAGTTTAAAATTCTGCCAAATCCGAATAATGGTGTTTTTAGTATATTATTAGATGGAGAAGCAGGTTATAAAAGCGAGAATATCCGCAGCATAATGCTTCTGGATGTTTTAGGAAGAACAGTTTACCATATGCAGGAACCAAAGTTTTTTGAGTTCAACCTAAGCCATTTTAAAGCCGGTGTATATATGGTAACTGTAGAAACTGCTTCAGGAATTAGTACGCAAAAATTAGTTATCCAGTAACTATTTCAGCGCCTTTTCAATAATGCCTAACTTCAAAATTGTGAGGTATTATTGCAAAAATGCTCATGGCAGAATATCAATTTCGCCATGATCTTTATACTCAGCTTATAAATATTTTTTTCGGTAGTTATATATGGAATTTGCTTTCGAAGTTGTTTTACTACTGTTTACAGAAATTACTTCCGTGTAACTTCTATAGTCTGGAACATGGAAAACGCTCCTGAAATTGGGCTGCTAATGTTTTCAATCAGGCTAAATAATCCTGAACTCCAGCTTGGAACCATTGCTTTTAGTGAAACGCCGCCGCTGAGCAAATACCGTAAAGGCGTGTGCTGCTTTATATAAGTTATTTTTAACTCCGGGAATTCCTGCTCAAACTGCTTCCTGTCGCGTACGAAAATGATCCAGGGCAGCGCACCGTTTGCTCCGCTTAAAGGGCCCGATGATGGAAGTTCCCAGCCGCCGCCAGGTTCCCAGGGCTCGTGGTGAAAATTGCTGAAAATGAATCTTCCCCAGGCGCTGTTGCTCGGTTCTATCATAACAATTTTGCCGCCCGGTTTTAGGGTTCTTACTGCTTCCTTAAAAAATAACCTTGCGTTAGGAATATGATGCAGTACATCAACCATGGTAATTGCGCTAAGCTCGCCATCTGCAAAAGGCATATCTTCCGCCGAAAAAGTAATATCCGTACTCGATAACGGCATAATATCAGAAGTAATTACCTGCGGCACAATTTCTTTGAAAAAACCTGCACCGGAACCTATTTCAACTAATTTGCCTGCAGGTACATCTGCCAGCCTCTCTTTGATCCGGTTATACCAGTCTATATAAACTTTCTTCAGGAAAGGTTTGCCTAATATGATCTGCTTGCGTTGTTCCGTCAGTCTTGGGTCATCCAGATCATATTGTTCCATTTCCGGCAATTGCAGCCATTTAACCAGTTTTTCTTTCAGCACAAATTCCTCTTAAAATTATTAATAATTGAGTTTTATAATCCTGCTTTGCATCATACTGCCTTCAATATGAATAGGTTTAGGATAAACAGGCATATTTAATTGCGGGTATTTTTTAGCCAGCAAATGTTCAAAAACCGTAACATTGCCTAATCCTGATTCATCTATCAAAACATATCTTATATCTGATTTTTTAACAAATGCCCAGGCCGAATCTGTCTCGGTTGGCAAAGGTTTCGGCAAGCGAACAAATCTGCCGGTTTTGGCGAAAACCAATCCTTCTACAGGGCGGTTGGCAAGTATTTTTCCACTATCGGCAGGAACATTTTCGCCAAACCAGCGGCAGGCTTTCGCGTAATTCTGAATACCTTGCGGGTAACCATAAAACTCGTCGCCTTTAAGATGCTTCCTTGCGTATTTAAAATGCTTTGGCGCTATTTTGAGGGTTGGGCCTAATTGTATAATAATGAGTATAACAGCTAATACTGCGGCAATTGGCTGAAAAAAGCTGCCGCTTTTAGCGCGGCTGAATGCATACATGGCGTAAATAAATATTCCTAATATGAATGGCAGATAAATTACCATAAAGCGATCCTGGTTCCAATGGGTATGCACCGCAATAAAGGTAAAGAAGCTCATGCTGCAAACATACAGTATAAGAAAAAAGATATTTTTATTATGCTTGTAACTATAGAAAAGTGCCGCGCCGAACAACAATAAAAATATTAAGGAGTAGAAGCCGCTTGCTTCCATTGGGTCACGCAGCTCCTCCATTTTTTCCATGGTAAATAATGTTGGCACACCGCTGCCGCGCATGTTCAGCATCTTAAAAGTATGCGTGGAAATATATTGTCCCCAGTTCTCTAAAAACCTGTCGGCATAATCACCAACACCGGCTGCGCCTTTTGATGGATCGTGAAAATCTTTACGCAGCATCATTTCGGTTTGCGTAGAGCTTATATTGCCATAAGCAGCTCTTGCTATAACCTCATATGGCGCACGGAAAAGCACGAAAAACAGTATTGCATAAGCAGCAAACTTCCATTCTTTTCTTAGAAGGAAATACAATAAGGCAATTCCGCTGCAAATGATGGCCGCGTTTTTTGAAATACTAAGCAGGAAGAAACAGAATCCGTATATAAGCCACCATTTCAGGTTTGGTTTTAAAGCTGTGTTATGCTGCAGGTGGTCGGTAAGTTTAAAGAATGACCATAGGCAAAGCGCCTGGATGAGCATAAAGAAACTCTCTGAAAAAGTAAAGCTGCCATAGGCCAGAATATACGCATTGAAACTTACTGTGAACAGGCCTGCGAACAATACCAGGTTAGGCACCCTGTTTTTCATTGCCTTATATAAAACCCAAAGCTGTACCAGCAGAAAAATAAGTGAAAATATTTTGAAGATGAGCAGATTCATTCCGAAAATACTCAGCAGCAAAGCGAGTGTAAACGGATAAAGCGCTCCCTGAAAAGTAGGGTAGGAGCCATGATGTATAAGGTTGTATGCGTTATTGATATAGGTAGCATCATCCGTAGCGAAGCTCAAACGGCCATCAAAAAGCATAATGCCGAAAATTGCGCATATGGCTACTGACAAACCTAATAAAATCCTGCTGTTGCGGCCTAAAAATCTTTCAATGGCATTCAGTAAGCCGGGTTCGGAAATGGATTCCTGGTTTTGATGGTTGACCGGAGTTTTAACTTTCGTTTTTTCTGGTTTCATGTTGATGTGGTGCGAGAAAATTCAAAAGTACGAAAGGAAATGTGAAAATGTGCAAATGTGGAGATGTGAAGATGAATTGAGTTTCAAGTTTAAAACTTTAAATTCCCACGTTCACAGGGCTTTGCCCTGTGCTGGCATATTTCGCCCTTTCAGGGCTATTAAATTTTTTAAACGTTCTATTTGTGGAAAGCAAAGCATTTTTTTGACTCCATGATATATGGGGGTGCTAACGAGCTGTCAACTTTCAAAAAGTTGACAACTCTATTAAGATTCGAAGTTCAAAAGTTCAATTTAAATTGCGCTCAGGCAGGGACAGGTCGCGACCAGTCCCTGCCTGAGCACAGCAATTATATAACTTTTACCCTGAATCCTGAATCTTCCACAACCATTTTGCCAATTGGCTTCAGTGATTGCATCAGCGAAAATTCCTGCAATAAATTTTTCACTTCTCCCACAGCATTTTCACTTGCAGAAATCAATAAGCCACCGCTGGTTTGTGGATCAGCAAGGATGTTTCTATATGCTTCATCCTTCAAAAATACTTTCTCGCCATAGCTTGCCCAGTTGCGGTTTGTACCGCCGGGAACTGCTTTTTGCGCAATATAATTTTCCAGCTCAGGTAATTGTGGTATTTTACTGAAATCAATTTCCGCGCTTGTTCCGCTGCCTTCGCACATCTCAACCAAATGGCCCAATAACCCGAAACCGGTAACATCTGTCAAGGCATTCACGCCTTTTATTTTGCCCAGCGCTTCACCGATTTTATTCAGTTGCATCATTTGTTTGGCGGCCACGCCTTTGTGTTCTTCTTTGAGTAATGATTTTTTCTCGGCAGTGGTATAAATTCCTACACCAAGTGGTTTTGTAAGAAAAAGATAATCACCAACTTGTGCACCGCTGTTTGTTTTAAGATTTGAAATAGTAACCAAGCCATTTACAGATAATCCAAATATAGGCTCAGGAGAATCTATGCTATGTCCGCCGGCTAAGACTATTCCTGCTTCTGCGCATATTTTGCGGCTTCCTTCAATTACTTTTTGCGCAATTTCCGGTGCTAATTTATCTATCGGCCAGCCTAGAACGGCAATCGCCAGAATAGGTTTTCCGCCCATCGCATACACATCACTGATCGCATTCGCAGATGCAATTCTACCGAAATCAAACGCATCATCTACAATCGGCATAAAAAAATCTGTCGTGCTGATCAATGCTTGTCCATCACCCAGATCGTAAACCGCAGCATCGTCACGCGTATTGTTTCCAACCAACAATCTTTTATCATCCGGATGCGCTTCGTTTGTATGGAGAATTTTACTTAAAACCTGCGGCGATATTTTGCATCCGCAACCTGCGCCGTGGCTGTATTGTGTAAGTTTTATTTCTTCCATGGTTTGTTAATGATTGAATGATTGGATGAATGAATGATTGAATTTTGCTGCTTAAAGCATTTTTTGGATGATGTATATATGGACTTAGTAATTCAGCTTAACTTAGGTATATAAGGCTTCATAAACCTTCAGGATCTTTAAATCGGCAGGGAAACCCCACCTAAATCCTCCCCCAAAGGGGAGGACTTTGGAGCTCCGAATGTCTTTTTATCCGTTATAGTTAATTCTGTTTTTTATTGTTAATTCCATATCTCAATTCACCAAAAAATGCTTTGAAAATCTTTTGCTATGAAACTCCATTAGCAAATAACCGCTGCACGAAAAGTCCTCCCCTTGGGGGATGGATTTAGGAGAGGTTAAACTTTTCTACTGCAATATTCAATCTTTCAACAATTTCATCTTTACCTAAAAGCGAAAGCGCATCCCACAATTGCGGGCCACCTGCTTCACCTGTTATAAGTACACGAAGCAATTGCATATACTGACCGGGTTTTATCCCAGCTGAATTTGCAGTTTCCTCATAAACTTTGTGAATATTATCGGCAGAAGTATCGGTTTGCGATGCGAAAGCTTCTTTCAGTTTGGTGAAAAATTCCGGCGCGTTGGCATCCCATTTTTTAGCGATTACACCTTCATCATATTTCTCCGGTTTCTTAAAGAAATAATAACCTAAACTCCAGAAATCTTTGGTGAAAGTGGCTTTCTCTTTAATTAAACCGCAAACTTTTTCTACATAGGTTTTATCAGCTGTAATACCGTTTACTTCTAAAGCCGGTAAAAATGCTTCAGCTAAGTAAGCGTCATCTTTTTTGCGGAGATATTGCTGGTTGTACCAACGGGCTTTTTCCGGATCGAATTTCGCGCCCGATTTACTTACGCGCTCCAGGCTGAAAGCTTCGATAAGTTCATCCATGGTAAATAATTCGCGGTTATCGCTTGGGTGCCAGCCCAACATAGCGAGGATATTTACGAATGCTTCCGGCAGATAACCACTTTCGCGGTAACCGGTCGTTTTTTCGCCGCTGAATGGATCCACCCAATTCAATGAAAATACCGGGAAACCCAATCGGTCACCATCGCGCTTGCTGAGTTTTCCGTTTCCATCCGGCTTAAGAATTAGTGGCAAATGTGCAAATTGCGGCATCACATCTTCCCAACCCAAATACCTGTATAATAACACATGCAGCGGCGCAGATGGTAACCATTCCTCACCACGAATTACATGCGAAATTTTCATCAAATAATCATCCACAACATTCGCCATGTGATAAGTCGGCATGCCGTCAGATTTAAATAAAACCTTGTCATCCAACTCATTACTTCGCACAGAAACCCATCCGCGAATAACATCATTCAGCTTAATTTCCTCGTTGCGCGGTATTTTTATTCGAACTACATATTGGTCGCCCGCTGCTAATCTCCGTTCCACTTCATCATGCGGCAAAGTGAGGGAATTTTTCATGTATTCGCGTGTAACATGATCATATTTTGGCGCAGCAACTCCGGCTTTTGTCATTCGCTCGCGCATTTCTTCCAGCTCTTCCGGCGTATCGAAAGCGTAATATGCATGGCCATCATTTATCAGTTGATCAGCGTATTGCTTATACATGGGTTTGCGCTCGCTCTGACGATATGGCGCGTGCGGGCCGCCTTTATCCGGACCTTCAGAATATTCCATGCCTGCCCATTTCAGCGACTCCAAAATATATTCTTCGGCGCCTGGAACGTAGCGGGTTTGGTCGGTATCTTCAATACGCAAAAGAAAATCGCCGCCCATCTTCTTGGCGAACAGGTAATTATACAAAGCGGTACGCACGCCGCCTACATGCAAAGGGCCGGTGGGAGATGGCGCAAAACGTACTCGAACGCGTCTGTCGGTAGAACTCATAAAATACAAATTTGGGCTGCAAAATTAGGGCTAATTAGCCAATTAGCCGATGTGCCAATATGCCAATTATTTGGAATTTGAAAATTTGATGATTTGAAGATTTGAAAATGCCCTTCGGGTGCTGGGTAGAGACGCCGATTTATCGTGTCTCTTTTCGTTGTATAGCGTTAAGACGTGATAAATCGGCATCTCTACGGGCGTTTCAATGCAATTTCATATATAGTTTGCTCCAAAAATGCTTTTGAACACGATTAAACTGATAACAGGATAGCCATGATTTTTAATTATCATGGCTATCTTTTAATCCTTAAATCATGTTCAAAAAACTACATAAACTTACCGAGGTTCAAAGCTGCGCCAATGCCATACATGATGGTATTGCTGCTGGCAGAATTTTTGGGTTTTGACACGTATGGACCCAAGTTAGGATCGCCAATAAAATAGCTGTAACGGTATGCAATATTGGCCATTAAACCTACGGCTTTATACCTGCCTATTACCAAAAATTCAGGGTAAATGTTGATGCCATTGTTGCGCATACCGGGTTCATAATCAGCATATAAGCTTAAGCGTGAATAAATGCGCTTGTTGAACTGGTGCGCCAGGTGAATATTGGGTCCAATGCCGAATCTGCCTTTCGCAGTAATGGGGCCGGCTTTGTCCGATCGGCCATAAGTCTCTTTGTAAGCGCCGAGTTCCTGGCCAACGCCAAAAATGCGCCAGTTTATTTGTCCGCCAACACCAAAACGGGTTTTACTTTGCTTATCGCCATAAAGTTTGTACATGCACCAGCGGAAACGCGGCCTGTCCCATACATGCTGAAAAGTAGTGTCAGATTCGCCAAAATTCTGCTTGCTGAAAGTAATTAAACCTGTAGCATCAATACTCATGTTTATGGTTTTTGGCTCAATGGCCTCGAACCGGAAAGTAGTGCGGTTGAGCATGTTATAGCGGTCCGCAGTGTAAAATGCATTTACGCCGCTGTAGCTTCCCTGGCGCATTTCGGCGCCTAAAGTAACCCATAATGCAGAATTTAACTGTGCCTGTGTTCTATAACTTGTTAGCAGCAGTATAGCTATTAAAAATATTCTTTGTATATTTTTCATGATATTATTACCTGGTGAATGTTATGTAAAGGCCAACTTCATTACGTGGGTCATCGGGATAATTTTCCGGGGTTAAACGTATGCGCATGGTTAATGTCTTATCGTTAATCAAAGTCATGCGCGTAGGGTAAATTACCGGTTCGTTTATATTATCGGGCTGGAAGGCAATAAAACCATCATACTTATCTCTATAAGATACGGCTGGCTTTTGCTTGATTGTTTTTGAAAAAAGAATTTTTCCTTCAGCAATATTCGGTTTGTCGGGCAGGTTGCCAAAAGTGGCGTTATAAACAAAAGGCATTCTTGCACGGCCCGATGCATAATCGCCATAAACCGTTCCGCCGCGGTTTTCTTCCTGCGCCGTGTTGGTAATGTCGAGGCTTAAATTCTCTAAAAGTGTTTCATTTTTTACGCTGGTATCATCAACAAGGCGTACGTAGCGCATGCTGGAGGCGGTCCATTTTCCTTGTAAAGAGTTGTTATCAAGTTTTTCTTTAGAACAAGATGATCCTAAAGCCAATAAGCATAAAAAACAGAATAATTTATACCACATAACATAAGTTTGCGCAAATGTATTTAAATATTTATTGTGTTGTGTTTTTTAAACAAGAATTATAAAAAGTAAATATTACAGGAAAAACACGATCGCTATGGATTTATTAATTTGAAAAGCTTTGAAAAATTTTTGTGAAGCGAGCCAGTTTAAATTAGTAGCTGGTATTTTCGGGTGAGAAAAGTAAGACAGCCAGCTGCAAAAGCACCAAAGTACACCTTTAGATAAAAGCAGAATATAAACTGGTTTTAATCGGAAAGTATAATTACAGCCACCGACTTAATCAAATATTTGTCAGAAGCATTTTTGCAGTGAGTAGTATATGGGAATTTCCTCCATCGCGTATTTGTACAGACGTTGCAGTGCAACGTCTGTACAAATACGCGATGCAAAAATATCTTAATAGTAATTCGAAGATTGTGGGCGTATGTGATACGCCCCTACAGCGCGACGACGCATTCACCATTCACCATTTACCATTCACAATTAATTATTGTGTTCCCCAAAAACTTTACGCATGGCATCTGCAACTTCACCCAAAGTAGCGTAATTTTCCACGGCTTCAATAATATGCGGCATGAGGTTTTCTGTTCCGCGAGCTGCTTTTTCTACTTTGGCTAGTAGTTGCACGACTTTTTGGTTATCGCGCTCAGCGCGTAGTTTATTCAGTTTTTCTGTTTGAATCTGTCGTATGGAATCATCTACACGGAAAATAGGAACTTCGGTTTCTACATCCGCCTGGAATTTATTTACACCAACTATTATGGCTTCCTTACTTTCCACATCTTTCTGATATTCGTAAGAAGCACGGGCAATTTCATCCTGCATAAAATGCTGCTCGATAGCACTTACCGCGCCGCCCATTGCATCAATTCTATCTATATATTCCCAGGCTTTCCGTTCAATTTCATCAGTAAGATTTTCTACGAAGAAAGAACCGCCCATTGGGTCAACCGTTTGTGTTACACCACTTTCGAAAGCAATTACCTGCTGTGTACGCAAAGCTAATTGCGCCGCATTTTCTGTCGGGAGACTTAATGCTTCATCGAAACCATTTGTATGTAAACTTTGCGTTCCGCCCAGAATTGCAGCCAAAGCCTGTATAGTTACACGACTCACATTATTCATAGGTTGCAAAGCTGTTAAAGTAGAGCCGCCGGTTTGTGTGTGGAAACGAAGCATCTGCGCTTTCGGATCTGTCGCGCCAAGATCCTGCATAATTTTCGCCCACATTCTGCGAGCCGCTCGGAATTTCGCTATTTCCTCGAAAAAATTATTGTGCGCATTGAAGAAGAACGAAAGCCTTTTTCCGAATACATTTATATCTAATCCGGCTGCCAAAGCTGCTTGTGCGTAAGCTTTTCCGTTCGCCAAAGTAAATGCCAGTTCCTGCACGGCTGTAGAACCAGCTTCGCGGATGTGATAACCGGAAATAGAAATGGTGTTCCACTTCGGCAGGCTTTCCGCGCAATAGGCAAAAATATCGGTGATGATGCGCATGCTCGCTTTCGGCGGATAAATATAGGTTCCGCGTGCTGCGTATTCTTTTAATAAATCGTTTTGTATAGTTCCGGAAATCTGTTTGATATCTGCGCCTTGTTTCCGCGCCAGCGCAATATACATGGCCAGCAAAATACTCGCCGTGGCATTAATGGTCATGCTCGTGGTAATTTTCTGCAGCTCAATGCCATCAAACAATATTTCCATGTCTTTCAATGAATCTATCGCCACGCCAACTTTACCTACTTCGCCCTCGGAAAAAGCATGATCGCTGTCGTAACCGATTTGTGTGGGCAGGTCGAAAGCTACGGACAAACCCATGGTGCCTTGCTTGAGCAGATAATGATAGCGTTTGTTGCTTTCCTCGGCGGTAGAAAAACCGGCATACTGGCGCATGGTCCACATTTTATCGCGGTACATATTGGCATGCACGCCGCGCGTGAACGGGAATTCGCCGGCATCTTCCTTTTGCGTATCGTGCTCAGTATAAATGCGTTCTATTTCTATATCTGATGTTGTGCGGAAATGCTTTTCTTCGGTTGCGGTCTTGCTCATACGTTTTGTTTTTCGGTTTCTATATGAAGCATTTTTTGGAGTTTGCTTATATGGAAATTTGGGACAAAGTTAAGGAATTTGGGGTTGGCTTAAGAAAACGAAATTTTTATTAAATTGCAAAAAAGAGTTTTTATGAGAGATGGACGAATGCCGACAGCTGAATTTATAATTGATTTTGTCGATAATTATAATGAGGAACAACCATTTGATGCTAAATCGTACAATGCAGCTATGAATTTAGTAAATGCATTTCCAGACAATGATAATTTTGAAGATATTTTTATAAAAGTAAACTTTATAAATGGCTCATTTAAAACAAGAATTGGCGATACAATGCAGGTTGCAAAGAACATTGCTGAAATTTTAGATTTTGATGAAAGAATTAATCAAGATGATATTTCACTAATTAATGACATTGGACGTTATTTATCCCGAAAAAACAGAGAATTTAATTTCTACTCCTTCGCAACTAAGTATTGTCATTGCCATAAACCAGATACATTTCCAATTTTCGATAATTATGTAAAGGAAAGTTTGGAGTATTACCGAAATAATTTTAACGGAATGGCTAATTTTAAATCGGTGCGATTAAGAAATTATCATAGTTTTCGTGAAACGATGCACAACTTTAAAGTTTTTGCACAAGCTGAAAGCATAAACAATTCAATAGTTGATAGATTTCTTTGGGCACAAAGCAAACCTTAAGCTGTTCAAGATTAGGCTTGTTCCAATTCCATATCTCATTCCTTCTAAAAATCCTTTAAATTTTGTAAATTCGCTATTCTATGAACGCCGAAAGAATAAAACTGGAACTGATTGAATGGCTGGCCAAACTGGAAGATAAAAGTCTTTTAACATCTTTACTGCAATTTAAAAAAGCAAGCGAAACGGGCGATTGGTCAGATAATTTATCGCCGGAACAATTGGAATCGCTGAATCGCGGATTACAGGATTTGAATAATGGCAATGTGATTTCCAGCGGAGATTTCTGGAGTTCTTATGGCAAGAAAATATAAAGTTTCCTGAACGTAGGAAGCTAAGCGGCATGTTGATAATATTTTAACTTATCTCAGGCAAAATTTCAGTGAAAAAGAAGCGGATAATTTCCTGGATTTACTTCTTCATTTCGAACGCCCTCAAAGCTGGTGCGAGCTTGTAGCTCGTTCCAATTCCATATTCCACACCCGCAAAAATTACACTACTCAAACATCTCCTGTGCCTCTTTTTTAATATAAAGCAAAGCTTTGTAAGTAGCCGGATAATCTTCCTTCATAGCATTTTCAAAAATAGCCTTGCTCAGATCCATGGAAGAAGAGCCTTGCGGCAACGAGCTATAAGACAGGTTAATAAGCTTCACCAGTGCTTCCTTTCCATTGTAAACATATTGCCAGGCCTCGTGGCTTACGTAAATCTGCTGGCTGAGGTTGTGGTCGAATTCAGCGCGTATTTCCGCCAGTAAAGATTGCATAAGGTCGTTTGCGCTCATGCCCGGTTTTTTTACGCGCAGTATTAGGTTGTTAACCGAAAGGCGCTCCAGCAAAAGCGCCAGGCGCTCATAAGCCTGCAACCGGATGGGTAAAATTGATTTATGCGTATTGTTACGAAAATCGTAGTATCGCTTGCGCTCCTCGTTCTCGAAGAATTTTTTCAGTAATACATATATGGCGGCAACTACCAAAACAGCAGGAATGGTAAATTTCAGCACGTCCATTATAAATGCGGTCCAGTTCATATCGTAAAAATATTGGCCTTAATTATACAGCGGCCTTTGCTTAAATAACAAAATTATAGTGAAAATAGTATGAATCGGCAGCAAATTTAATTAAAAATGGCTCCAAATTCTTAAGCTATACAATTTGTAAAAAACGCTCTGCAGGCTTATGATGTATTTTTTAGCCAGCCCCATATATGCACAAACCGCCACAGCATACGCTGTAAGCGGTTTTACCGGTTTTTTTAAATCTATTTTCCAATGGCAACGGTATCTTGCGTAAAGCCGCAGCGTAGCATAGTTTCCGGCAAATATGGGTTGTTTATTTCCGATTCCTCGCTAAGCCAGCTTGCGCCTTCGTTATTAAAAGCCATAGGGCAATGCTGGTAATAAACCGTTTCATTGGCCAGGCCAAATTTTTTAATATTGGCATAAAGCACATCGCTTAGCGGCTTAAAATGTTTGCGTATCTCTTCCAGGCTTCCGGCTGCCTGCATTTTATCAAGGTGCTCCCTCATTTTTTTCGATTCGTTGTTCCAGGTAGTAACATCAGCTGCAGCAAGGTTATCGGGTTTAACTTTATCAAGTTCTGCTTGTAAGTCGGCAACAGCTGTTTTTGCCTTTTCTGCATCGCTTTTTACCAGTGCGTTCTTCAGTTCCTCGTATGCATCCAGTACATCTTCACGCGCCTCGGCCATATCTTCTTTTGCTTCAGCAGCACCATTTTCGTGGCCTTGGTGCATATTATCAGTTTGTGTTGTGTTGCTTTCGCACGATTGAAAAGTAAACGCAGCCGTAATGGCCAGCAGGTTTAAAAATCGAAGTATTTTCATGAGTAGTTATATATGGTTTTACGAATACAATTTTCGGCAATTTTTAGCTGAAACAGCAATTTTATCTGCACCTAAATTTTATTGGCCTAAAACCGCGCGCAAGGCCAACGGCATATTAAAAAAGCATAACTTTA
The DNA here is from genome assembly GCA_036846145.1 of Bacteroidota bacterium. GTDB lineage: Bacteria > Bacteroidota > Bacteroidia > CAILMK01 > CAILMK01 > DAIUCM01. The sequence goes on along the minus strand of DAIUCM010000015.1, from coordinate 8,357 downwards.
AAATAAGATGACTAAAATCAGCCCGCTGCCATCAAAAATTAAGATATTTGCACCGCAATTTTGCATTATAATTAAACAATTAACCCATGTTTTTTCAACAGTTCGAAGCCAAAGGTTTGTCACATTTTTCTTACGCAGTAGGCAGTAAGGATGAAGCAGAAGTTGCTATTATAGACCCGGAGCGCGATATAAAAACTTATATTACCTACGCCGCCGAAAACAGGGTAAAAATACGCTATATATTTGAAACACATATACATGCCGATTATGCCAGCGGCGCCCGCGCACTGGCTGAGCGCACAGGCGCGCAGCTGTTTGTGAGCGGTTATGATAAGGATCAGAAATATGCCTATGATTTTCCGCATACCGATGTAAAAGAAGGCGACCGCTTTGAAATTGGTAACATACAGCTGGAAGTGCTGCATACGCCGGGCCACACGCCCGAGCATATTTCATTCCTTGTTTATGACAAAAGAAAATCTGACAGGGAGCCATTGCACATGCTTAGCGGCGACTTTTTGTTTGTAGGTTCCGTTGGCCGGCCCGATTTACTGGGCGAAGAAGATAAAACACCGCTTGCCAGGCAAATGTATAACTCCGTAAGAACCAAGCTGAATAATCTTCCGGATAGCCTTGAGATTTATCCCGGCCACGGCGCAGGCTCACTTTGCGGCGCCGGAATGAGCGATGCAAAATTTACTACCCTGGGCGCGGAAAGGCAAACCAACCCGTACCTTCAGGAAATGAGTGAGCAGGAATTTGTAGATAAACTGCTTGGTTCGGTTCCGCATTTCCCTGAGTATTACCTCCGTATGAAGCAGCTGAACGCAGCTGGCGCTCCACTGCTGGAAAGCCTCGCCAAAACGCCTGCTTTATCGCCGGAGGAGTTCGCACAGGCAACAAGAGAAAAATGCATTATACTGGATGTACGTAACCCGCTTGCATTTGGCGGCGGCCATATAGATGGCGCTATTAATATTCCTACTACCGACCAGATATCCTTTTACGGCGGTATAGTTCTGCCATATGACCTGCCTATTTACCTGGTTGTGGATGATGTTGAGAAAGTAAGGGATTATGTACAGGCGCTGGTGCGTGTTGGTATTGAGAATGTAAAAGGTTACTTAAAGCCCAACTTTAATGCATGGGTAAACCGTGGAAATGATTTTACTGATCTTCCGCAGGCATCGGTTTTTGCCTTGCAGGATTTTATGGATATTGGCGAACAGATTACAATTATTGATGTGCGGTCGGCAAGTGAATGGAACAGCGGGCATATCAAAGGCGCAAAACACATTTACCTGGGCGATCTCCCGGCAAAAATCAAAACCCTGCCAAAGGATAAGGAAGAGCCGGTATTTTGTATTTGTGGCGGCGGTTTCCGCAGCAGTATTGCATCGAGCCTGCTGATGAAGAACGGCTACGAAAATGTGTATAATGTTTTTGGTGGAATGGGCGCATGGAAGGCTGCCAATCTGCCAACTGTGTAGTTTTTTAATGATTGAGTGATTCAATGACTGAAATATAGTGCGCTGTTTATACGCATTAAAATAAAAAAGTGGCTGATCCGATTATTTGGAGCAGCCACTTTTTTTTATTTTCATATAGCCCAGGCTAAAAAAATGCTTTAGTGCCTTATTAACTTTAACGTTAAATTGTGAATTTAAAAACCTATTGGCACAATTGAATGTACGCATTTGTGGTGAGCTGGATTTAAAAGTAATTTAAACCTGGCAACGTTGCTGCGCTGGCGCGCGTATTTACGTGTGCCAATAATTGTTACAATACTGATAAGAATTATAATTTCAATATTATAATTCGAGAGCTCAGGTTAGAAATTATTTGAATAACGTGAACTCGGGAATTTGTTGACTATGGCACGCGTAAATACGCGCGCCCCTACTATTCTTTTAGTGTATAATTTCATTCGAAATAGTTTTAAAGCGTTGAAGTACAGACGACTAATTTTCGAGTTCACGTTTGTATAGTATAATTTCTTGTGTTCAAATTAAATACTATAGCATTATTAGCTTTATTTGCTTTGGTTAAACTATATAACCCAAGGCGCCAACAGCTATTTAAATGGCAAAATCTTTTTTATTTGTGCGCCTATGAATTTCAGATAACAAAGGCACGCGTAATACGCGCGCCAGCGATGGATAAATTACTAAATGAACCTGAGCTTTGGAGATAATATCTTGATTATCAATATAAACTTCCATATAAGCCAAAGCTAAAAAATGCTTTATTGCCACAATGAGCTGAAACCCATGGCAATTGAAACGTAATTAACAATGATTTTCCGCTGCCCGAAAAGTCATTTGCCCTATGCTTTAACAATGGGCAGCCTCCAATCATTCAATAAATCACTCATTTACTCATTTACTCACCGCCATTAAACACCTAAACGTGCGGCCAATGTTTTATCCAGACCGTATATATCGTCGCGCACATGCAGTTTGCCATCATCATCTACCCAGGTTGTAAAGTATAGTATATAAACCGGTACTTTCGGTACGTTCACATATTCTTCCTTACCAGCATTCATGGCTTTCTTAATACGCTCCTCCGTCCATTCGGGTTTATCTTTCAGTAAAAACTGGGCTACGCGCATGGGGTCCGAAACGCGGATACAACCGTGGCTGTAATCTCTGCGCACTTTGTTAAACAGCTGGTCGAATGGCGTATCATGCAGGTAAACGTTATGGTTATTCGGGAAGATGAATTTCACCAGTCCTAAAGGATTATCCTTACCCGGTTTCTGCCTTATCCAGTAATCGAAATCATCATTTTTAATATTATACCACGGCACCTGGTGCGCGCTTACAATGGTAACTTTTTTCGGGTCCCAGCCTTTCACCACTTCCATATTCATTTTCGATAAGAAGGCAGGATTTTTCTCCAGTGCCGGTAAAATTTCCTCTATGGCAATGCTTTTCGGCACATTCCAGTACGGGCTGAAAACGATATATTCAATCCTGTCATTAAACACAGGTGTTGCGTTAAATTCCTTGCCCACAACTACGCGCATGCTGAACGATTCTTTATCGGCATCGTAAACATGCAGCTTAAATTCGGGTACGTTAACAAGGAAATATTTACCGCTGAATTTTTTCGGCATCAGTCGCCAGCGCTCAAGGTTTACATTCATTTGCTTTATACGCTCGCTAACCGGCTTATTCAGCGCTTCCAGTGTTTTTCCTGCCACAATGCCATCAGGGTCAAGGCCATGCGAGGTTTGAAACTCTTTTACCGCAATATCCAGGTATTTATCAAATACTTTAGGGTTATAGAAATTAGCGCCGCCAACGCGGAATTCGCCGGTCATGGTAAGCCTTTCGCGGAGCTTTAAAACCTGGTCGGAAGTATCGCCTATCTTAAGTTTTTTTATACCGGTAAGTGTTGGCCAGCCGCCTTTCGCCGCAAACGATTTATAGCTGTGCAGAATGCTTTTCAGCCTGGCATATTCCGGGTGATCTGGCTCTACTTTTACAAAAGGATCTTTGGAGCCATCAGCCAGAACCACATTCAGCAGCGAATCGTAACGCGTAGGCGGTATTTTTACAAGCCAGCCGGTTTCTTCTTTTTCGTGCCTTGTAATACCGCTGTTGAGCTGCGCAGCATAACGGCTGAATTCGGTAGTCAGCAATAAATCCATTTCTGCAATTTCCTGCTCGCTGCCACCATTTTTTACAGCATTATACATTTTCCGCAATTCATCTATTCGGTAATCTTTTGGGCGCAAACCATCCGCATCGGCATGCTGTAAACGGTTAATAAAAAGCTCAACATGTGGTATAGGACCGTTGGTAGATGTCCATGCTACTTTGTTTCCGCGCGATTTGTAAAATTCCTGTATGCCTTTCGTCAGCTCCTGCCGCTCTCTATACGTCTGCAGGTATTTGCGTATCTGCGTGGAATCTATAAAAACTTCAGCAGCGGTGTGTTGCGCGTTTTTACGGTTTGCATCGTTACCATTTTCGGTGGAATTTGCCTTGTTCGGTTTTTGCTTGCACTGGTAGCAAAGCGGTATCAGCAGGATTAAAAAAATCCAGTATATATTTTTCATCATCTCTATCTCTACTTTTAAAATTTTTGGTGAAGTAAACCGGCTCAAAAATGAGCATGTTTATGTACAAATAAAGCAGGAACCGTGCCTTTTGTTTTAATGTAGCGTGTTGTGGAGTGCGTTTTGCGCAAGGCGTTATGAATTTGTGTTAAAAGTAATAAATTGCCCGGTAACAGGCCATTATTCTTATTATAAAATATTTGCTTATATTGTATCGCCAAACTACTTAACTGCCAACGATATGAAAAGCATTTTTAGATTACTGCTTATATGCAGCTGCTTTACACTTTCGCTTAAAGCGCAAAATGCGCCCATTGTACCTAAATTTGCCGTTGAAGGCGCACGGTGGTATTATAAAAATATTGGTAAAAACAGCGATGTGGTAAAACACATTTATGTTGAGCGGAATGGCGACTCTACAGTTGAAGCATTTAATTTTAGCAATAAAAAGTATGAAGATTATGATGCCGCCAGGATTATTTTTCATTACCTTTACGAAGATAGTACAATTGCCGGAAAGGATACATTACTTATAAAAACTGATACATCTTTTATTGGTTTTTATAATGAAAAGAATCGGGTGTTTTTTCAGCTTTATTCCGGTTTATCAGGCACTGGGCAATATCTTTATTCTGTTCATCCTTTTGCCCATGGTAATATGGATTACAATGCACGCCAAAGAAGTTTTCAATATCTTACCGGTACAAATTGCGCTAAATTAAACGGAACTACTTTAGGCTATTATGAGCTTACTGATTTTCCTTGCTGGACATACCCGCTTGGTAATGAGATTTTAGAAAGAGTTGGTTCAACCTATTATATGTTACGGTTCGATAGCTGCCGTAAAGATTTATATGGCGGGCCACTAATTTGGTATTACGATCCGGAACTTGGCTTATATGAGCATGGTAAAACAAAATTGGAGTTGTGTAACAAAGACACTTTAATAATTAATAGCATTAAAGTAAACAATATACCAGTTAAAGAAAAAACGCTGAAAGTGTATCCTGTGCCATTTGCAAATGTTTTGCATATAGAATCTGCAGATACAGATGCCGGTTCAGTACACATATATGCGATGGACGGAAAATGCTTTTTTACCGGAGGCTTAAGGTTTAGAGAGAAGTTGCCTGTAAATACAGAAAATTGGCCGGCAGGCGTTTATTTAGTAAAACAGCATACCAAACATGGTATTGTAACCAGCAAGGTAATAAAACTGTAAATTATTGAAGCTACATTATAAATATTTATTGCTGCTATTATTTGCGCAATTTTTATCCAATAATTCTCTTTACGGCCAGAGCAACTTCTGGCCGTTGGGGAATAAAGTTGCCCTTGATTTTATTCATGATCCACCAGAACTGCTTATGATTAAAACACATAGTGACAAATTTACGGGTACCACTATTTCTGCGCCAAATGGGAGGTCTTTGTTTTATGATAATAATGACTTTTTATTCGATAAAGATAATGATAGTATTTTTGGGAGCTATGCAGAGCAGCATTATTTTACATTTGGTCCAAATTTAGAACGAATACTTTTGCCGTCAGTTGGTAAACTAAAAGGTAGTTGTTTTTACGTTTCTACGAAGATTAAAAATAGTAATTCAAACTATTTAACTTATACCGAAGTGGATATGTATGCTAACCAGGGCAAAGGCAAAATAATTGAAAAAGATAAAATTTTCGGTGATTTTTATTTTGGCAACTTTGGTATGGCTGCAACTTACCATACCAACGGTAAAGATATATGGCTTGTACTTGTAAGCGGAACCGACAGCGTATATTCCTTTTTATTAACTGAAAACGGTTTTCAGCCGCCCGTTATAAGTAATTTAAATACATTAACTAAGTTCAAAACATCAGTTACGGGTTTAAGTTTTTCCAATAATGGCAATAAGCTGGCAATCAGCAGGCAATCACAAGGCACAAATAATCCTGGCGCACCGCAATTTGGCAGTTATTTACACATAGCCGATTTTGATAAAAGCACGGGCAGAATTAACAAAGTTAACCAGGTAGAAAAATATGAAGACTCAAATGTCGGCCTTGCCAGCTACCAGTTTTTCGCCGTTGCTTTTTCTCCCAACGATTCTTTCCTGTACCTGGCTGATCCGCGTAATGAACGCATTGTACAGTATGAAACTTATGCCAAAAATGTACAAGGCAGCGCTGTACTGTTATTCCAGCCCGGTATTATTAACATGCGCCTGGCGGCTAACGGTAAAATTTACGCGCTGGCCAATTATGGTAAAATAAAACCTGCTTTATGGACGATTTACGAACCCGACAAAAAAGGCTCGCTTTGCAGGATCATCAAAAACAATAACATTAAACTGCCGGAGTATAATATTGCGCTGCCCAACATATTCAATTCCTATACACGCATAAAATTCAGTACAGGCGAAGCATGTGAAAAAACAGTTTTCCATAACCTTAGCGATACTAATTATTTCAGGCATTTTACCTGGTATTTTGGCGATGGCGACAGCGCAGTGGGTTTAAACGTAACACATGCATACAAAAGCACGGGCAAGTATCTGGTTAAGTTAAAAGCCGCCATCCCGGAAGGTTATTTCGCCTGGTACAGCGATACTGTACATTTCCAGGCGAAAGATATGGTAAAGGCCCGTTTTGGTTTTAAAGCTAATACAGGCTGCCAGTGGGTTGGTTTCAGCTTTACAGATAGCTCTGTTTATAACAAAAACAAACCCGGCGTTAAACCGCAGTGGTTGTGGCATTTCGGCGATGGCGAAACAAGCACTTTGCAAAACCCCAAACACATATATACCAAACCCGGAAAATACCTTATAAAGCTAATTTTTACCGATGGTTTTTGTACAGATACTTTCCTTAATACGCAGGAAATAACCATTATAAGTGCGCCAAAACCGGGCTTTACAGTTTCGCAAAATTCCGGCTGCGCGCCTTTAAAAGTTATGGTTGCAGATAAAAGCCAAGGGCAGGTAATTAAATACAATTATACTTTTGGCGATGGCAGAAACGATACAATAAATAATCCGCAAGTAACATTTACAAAACCCGGAACCTACAAAATTATGCAGGCGCTAACCGGCCCAACCGGCTGTATTACTTACGATTCCGCAGAAATACAGGTTTTTACGCCATTGGATATTTCGCGCAAACTGGATATACATGTTGCTACTGTTAAAAGCAATAATTCGGTTTCCATCCACTGGCAAAAAATTCCGCATGCCGCAACTTATCATTTATCGCGAAGCACCGATTCCTTTACATGGATAAGTTTACCGGCTTTACGCGACACTTTTTACACAGATAATGAAGTAAATACACAAACCCAAAGCTATTTTTACAGGCTGGTATATATGGATAGCTGTGGCAACACGAGCCTAACCGGCGAAAAAAGCCGAACCATTTTACTCCGTACAACATCTAACGAGCCGCAAAATATTTCTCTCAGCTGGAATTTCTACCAGGGCAGGCAAATGTCAGATCATAAGCCTGAGTTTCATTCGGGTGATACTTTGTGGCAGATATTGAATACCGGCACAGAGCAAAATTTTGTGCATGACGATTACGCGAAAGGCGAAAGAATTTTTAGTTGCTACCGGGTTAAAGCCACAGCCAGCGCCGATACAAATATATACAGCTACAGCAATGTAAGTTGTGTTCCGCTAAAGTCACTGTATTTCATCCCGAATGCTTTCAGCCCCGATAATGATGGATTAAACGATTATTTCGAGATTGAAACCATTGGGGTAATTTCGGCAGAAATAAGTATTTATAACCGGCTGGGCGTAAAAGTTTATGAAACTTACGCGCCCGAAAAAATAAGCTGGGATGGTAAGTTTAAAAACAAACCATTACCGGTCGGCTTATATCATTATACATTAATTGTTACAGGCAGCAATTTCGAAAAAACATATAAAACCGGCATCATTAATTTAATACGCTGAGGCAGAATTGCCGGTCAAATAAAACAAAAATGCCCCGCGTTTCTGCGAGGCATTTTTTATTTGGTAAAAATGGGTGGATGATGGGGTTCGAACCCACGACCCCTAGAACCACAATCTAGTGCTCTAACCAGCTGAGCTACAACCACCATGTTTCAATGTACAATTATCAATGAACAATAATCATTATTCATTTAACCGTAATTGAGCTGCAAATTTAAGGTATTTCTGCAAATTTCCATATATACCTTGTGAAAAAAATACTTCAAGTTTTTAAATGAAAGCTTAGATGAATTATATTCAATTAAGAATTAAGAATTAATGTCGTTTAGTTAAGGAGATTTGCCTATAAC
>DAIUCM010000014.1:0-43277 GCA_036846145.1 Bacteroidota bacterium | reverse complement strand
GGTATTCTAAAATCAGCGCTCCGAGGTCTGTGGCTCACAGAACTCTAATTAAAAATTTTCTTCACTAAACGACATTGGCTTACGCTTAATAAATTAATTGGTTAAAAATTATAGATGTAGGTTGCTTTTAAGTTAAATATCGCACAAAAAACCGCGGAAACTTTTAAAACAATTTTCGTTTCCGTATATTTGTATGTACAAACATGTTTTTCAGGAATTTTTTACGTGCGCATGGATACATTCGAAACATTAAGTAAGGAGGAACAGGTTTTAATTAAAGTGCGTGAGCTGATGTTCCGCTATGGAATTAAAAGCCTTACCATGGATGATATTGCGCAACATTTGGGCATCAGCAAAAAAACGCTTTACCAGGTAGTTTCCAACAAAGCCGAGCTGGTTGATAAAGTTATGGTAATGACCATTGCCGAGCAGCAGCAGGGTATTGGCTGCCTGCAGGTAACGCTGGAAAATGCAATTGATGAAATGCTGAAAATTTACCAGCAACATTCGGTAATGATAAAGCGGATGAACCTGGCGCTTATTTTCGAGCTGAAAAAATATTTTACCGCCAGCTGGAACAAGCTTGAGGCTTTCCGAAATGAATTTGTTTTTAAATCGGTATGCGCAAATATTGAGAAAGGTAAACAAAGCGGACTTTACCGGCAGGAAATTAACACCATAATTATAGCTAAACTGTACGCAAGCCGTGTATTGGATATTATAAATCCAGATATTTTTCCGCGCGAGGAGTTTGCATCTGACACTCTTTTGCACGAAATGTTCCTGTATCATTTACATGGAATTGCTTCGGAAGCAGGCTTAAAATATCTCGAAGAGAAAGTGAAGCTGGATTTCTGATATCAATCATCAGTAACCAGTGTTAGTTATTGGTTTCCATATATAAGCTGGCGGAAAAATGCTTTCTAACAGCGTTAGGAACAAGGAACAAAGAACAAAGAGTGCCGCGCGATGCGAAGCAACCGGATAATCAATTACGAATTACGAATGCCGTGATATAAAGCAATCTTTTAATTTTTAAATTGCATCTCCCATATATAGCCTGGCCGTGAAATGCTTTGTAGAATAAAAACGAGGCTGTCTCAACTTTTTAGACAGCCTCGTTTTCATTCGGGTATTAGCAGGGAAAATTCGCACACCTGAGTATAGAAGCTTAGGTGAAACTTTTGAAATAACCAGCTATAATCTATTATCTATCTTCTATCTTCTATCTTCTATCTTCTATCTTCTATCTTCTATCTTCTATCTTCTGACTTCTGACTTCTGACTTCTGTATTCTATATTCTATATTCTATATTCTGTATTCTCACTGCATTTTATCCAGATCATGTATGGCTGGTCCTTCAATTACGCGGCCATCGAAGGTAAAGCGGCTGCCGTGGCAAGGGCAATCCCAGCTTTTTTCGCCTTTGTTCCAGTGTACAATACATTTCATGTGCGGGCAAACAGCTGATACTACATGCACATGATCGTTTTCATCACGATAAGCGGCACAACGTTTACCGTTTAATGAGAGCACCTTGCCTTCGCCGGCCTTTACATCATCCAGCTCTTTGGCATCTATCTTAAAGGGTATATCTTTAAAGTATTGTACTGCAACATCGGCATTCTCTTTCAGGAATTCTTTTGCGCTCGCTAACGGTGTAAAACGCTTAGGATCATAAACATCGCTCCATGGGTTTTGTGTGCCCGTTATCAGGTCGCTTATGATCATTCCTGCAAGCGTACCATAGGTTAGCCCATCGGTTGCCAGACCGGTTGCATAGTACAATCCTTCGCCAAGATCACTTTTGCCAATAAAGGGAATACTATCTGCCGATTTGTAATGCTGGCCTCCCCAGCGATAAGCTATATCTGTAATATTGAAACGGTTACGCAGGAATTCTTCCAGCTTGCTGAAGCTCTCTTCATTATGCTCTTTATGGCCGGTTTTGTGGTTCTCGCCAATTACCATTATATAATTCTGACCCTGGTGCGTATATGGGCGGAAAGAGTATTTTTTAGGATCATCGTAAATTCCCCAATATATACCAGCTTGTAAATCATTATTTAACCTGGCGGCAACACCATATTCGCGGTACGGATAAACCAATGTTTGCACGGGCATAAATCCTTTAGGCATGTGCGTGGCCATCACCAGTTTATTGCTTGTAATAATGCCGTTGGTAGTGTGTATAATATACTGGTTGTTGCTAACCTCGTAATTAAGCATTTTTGTGCGCTCATATATATGCGCGCCAAGCTGTGTTGCTATAGATGCGATATGCTGTACAAACTTAAGCGGATGAAACTGGGCCTGGTTTTCCACTACAAGCGATTTGCTGGTTTTATAAGGTATGCCTGGCATGGACTCAAGCAATTTTGCATTGGCAACGCCGCATTCAACAGCCGTTTCGTATTCTTTTTCAATTATATTATTGTCTTTTTCATCAAAAGCATACAAATACCAGGGCGCACGCATAAAGTTGCAGTCAATATTGTGCTGCTGTACAAGCTGTTCAATTATATCAACTGTAGATTGCCGGCTCTGCGCTACTTTTCTTGCCGTATTTGAATCGAACTTAGATTTCACTTTCTGCAGTTTTTCATCTACCATACAATATAAATTGCCGGTAGAGTGGGCTGTTGTGCCGCCTCCAATATCAAGCGATTCAATAAGTACCGGTTTTATGCCTTTCTGTGCCAGGAAATAAGCTGTTAATACACCGGTAATACCACCGCCAACTATGGTAACTTCGGTGTTAGTATTGCCAACTAAAGGTGGATAAACAGGGCCGGTTTTGGCTGTTGCATTCCAGATGGATATTTTTTGCATACGGTAGGAAAAAATTAGGGTTTTTTAGCATTTTAAATAAAACGCAAAACGGCTAATTGTTGTGTTTAAACGCCCATGAAAAACATAATATTAAAAAATTATTAAAAAATATCTGCTTTTTACCAACCCTTCCTTGCCGGTCATCGTCTTGATACTATAAAAGCAGGTTCATATAAAGAAAAATGAAAAAAACCGTTTTCAGTATTTTTATTACAGCTTTGTTAACGGCATCATGCTCAACCGACCCAACAGCTTGTTTTACAATAAATAAGGGCAAAGATGTTAAGTTAAATGAGGAAGTACAGTTTAACGCATCGTGCAGTGAAGACGCCGATACCTATAACTGGAATTTTGGCGATGGCGCAACTGCCAGCGGAGTAGAAGTAAAACATAAATATACCACAGAAGGCACTTATGAGGTTACACTTACGGCCCTGAACAAGGGCGTTTCTGACCAGAACAAGGCCAAAGTAATTGTAACGAAATAAAATTTAGTTCAAAATAGGTTGAGTTCCAGCCGGCATCGTTTTTTCCCTTTACGATGCCGGCTTATTTTTTTAAGTTTTTCAACTCAACAGCATCAAGCCCTCAACATGTAAGGCATTGCATAAATGTGCGTTATAAAAAATGCTTTCAACGGCGGATGAGTAGTTTGATATATAAGAAGTGCTTTAATGCGCTGCAATTATTTCTTCCTGAATGTTTGCTTCAGCTTCATTTTTAGGAACATAAGTTGATAAAGTTCTCATTACAAGAACAAGGCTTATTAATGTAAGAACTGCTGCCAGCAGAAACGGCGCTCCTGGAAAATACACCGGCGCACTATTTTTAGTGAAATACGCGAAAACATAAGTCATTACCGGCGGGCCGATAATAGATGTAATACTTACAAAGCTTGTTATAGCGCCTTGTAACTCGCCTTGTTCACTGCCCGGAACCTGGTTTGACATAATACCTTGCAAGGCAGGAACAGCAATTCCACCCAGGCAATATGGAACCAGGAAAGCGAACATCATCCAGCCTTCGGTAGCAAAAGCAAATAAGGTAAAGCCTATTACATAAAGCAGCAATCCAACATAAACCGAGCGTTTTTGGCCAAGCCTTGGGTTAATTACTCTTATCAGTCCGCCTTGTACAATAGCCACCAGCAAACCAACAGCTCCGAGTGAGAGGCCAACCATTTTTTCATTCCAGCTGAATTTTTCCATGGTAAAATAAGTCCAGGTACTTTGCGTGGCATGCGCTGCGATGTAAATAAACATCATTGAAGCCAGCATACCGGCAATTACAGGATATTTTTTAACCTGTTTCAGCGAGCCGACAGGATTTGCGCGTTTCCAGGAAAATTCGCGCCGGTTTTGTTTTGGCAAAGATTCCGGTAAAATAAAATAGCCATACAGCCAGTTGAGTAGTGTTAGCACAGCCGCGGCTATGAAAGGAACCCGCGAGCCGTATTCGCCAAGCAATCCGCCAATTACCGGCCCGATAATGAAACCTAAACCAAATGCAGCGCCAATAAGCCCGAAATTCTGCGCGCGTTTTTCCGGTGAGCTGATATCTGCTATATAAGCTGATGCTGTTGTGATGCTTGCGCCAGTAATGCCGGCCAGTATACGGCCTAAAAACAGCCAGCCGATAGTAGGTGCCAGCGCCAGGAAAATATAATCGAGCCCGAAACCAAATAAGGAGAATAACAGCACCGGCCTGCGCCCATATTTATCGCTGAGATTACCAAGTACAGGCGAAAACAGGAACTGCATAAAAGAATATGAGAACATGAGCCAGCCGCCGTATAATGATGCTTCGCTGAGGCCGCCGCCGGTAAGCTCGGTGATGAGTTTTGGTAAAACCGGGATAATGATTCCCAGGCCAATAACATCGATAAGTAAGGTGATGAAAATGAAGCTTAATGCGGCTTCGCGTTTATTAAACATGGTGCGGAAAAATTTGAGGCGCAAAGTTACGCGATATTCTCCAGCCCGAAAATAATTTCTGCAACCAGCGCAAAGCATTTTCCGGCCACTTCATATATGCTAACCTTTTGAGATGCTGGACTCTAAATATTGAGCTGTGAATGGTTCATAGCCAAACAAGTCGCTAATTATTCATTGCTCATTGATGTCTTTCATAATCTCGGCAAATATTTCAAAAGATCTTAACCTGTCCTGGTGGTTGTAGATATGCGAGGCAACCATAATTTCGTCCACTTTGGTAGCTTTTAAAAATTCTGCTGTTTTAGCTTTTACAGTTGCTTTACTGCCAATAAACGTATATTTGGTCATTCGCTGAAAAGCCGGATTCTCCAATAATTCACGGTACTCCGGCGTCATATCCACAGGCGGCTGCATGTAGTCTATCTGGCCTGTCATTACACCCAGCATCATACGTATTAAAGACGTTGAAATTTTCTCCGCTTCTGCATCTGTATCTGCTGCAATTACGTTGATACAGGCAATAGCGTAAGGATCTTTTAAATATCCGGATGGCTTGAAATCGTTGTAATAAATATTCAGTGCTTCAAAAAGTTGCGCCGGTGCAAAATGACTGGCAAAAGCATAGGGCAAGCCATTATCAGCAGCAAGGTGTGCGGAATCTGTACTGGTACCTAAAATATAGATGGGCACATCCGTACCTTCCGCAACTGTCGCCCTGACATTTGAACTTACATTATCTGCAGAAAAATATTGCTGTATTAATTCCACTTCATCCGGAAATTTATAAACCGAATGCATTCTGTCCGCGCGAATAGCATGCGCTGTAATTTGGTCTGTTCCAGGTGCTCTTCCTAATCCCAGATCAATCCGGTCCGGATATAAATTAGCCAGTGTGCCGAAGTTTTCCGCTACAATTAATGGCGAGTGGTTCGGCAGCATAATTCCGCCAGAGCCAACACGTATCTTTTTGGTGCCGCCGGCAATGTAACCAATCAAAACAGATGTTGCTGAACTGGCAATACTTACCATGTTATGATGCTCAGCCAGCCAGAAACGTTTATAGCCCATTTCTTCAGCTTTCTGCGCCAGGTCCAGGCTATTCTTAAAAGTTTGTGAAATTGATAAACCAGCAGAAACGGAAGCCAGCTCTAAAATGGAATATGGTATATTTTTATCTTTTTGCATTATGTTTTCTAATTTAATAAAACGGTGAGTTTGGTTTGCCGGCAAATCCGATAACACATTGCCAAAGGCTACGTTTAAAGCATTTTTCGGGGATGGAATATATGGAAAGGTGACTTGGAAAGTTATCGCTGTAGTCAATGAAATTACAAATAGATATTCCAGCTGATGCAATTCAGCACACCGCCACCGTAAGCAATTTCGTTGCTTTCTATTGGTAGAATTTTATTTTCCGGAAACAATCTTTTAAATTGTTGTATTGCAATAACATCTTCTTTCATGTCAAAAACAGGTAAGATTATGATGTCTTTCATTTCAATATAATTGATATAAATGCCATTTGCATGAATTGATTTTTGGTTATTATAGGGATTGTACGGAATCTCTATATAATCCAGTTCGGCATTATCTAAAGCTGTTTTAAAAGAACGCTCGAAAATCTTGTTCTTCTCTTTTGAAAGATCATTAATTAAAACCGTATTTTCATCCAGGAATCGAAGCATTCCATCTGCATGGCCAATTATATCGCCGGGTTGTTGCGGGATAATATAAAGCTTTTCTACTTCAAATAACTCTTTCAGTTTATTGCCTAAATCTTTCCTGCTATAGGTAGGATTTTCCTCAAAAATCTTATCGCACAGAATAACTTTATTTTTCGACTTTATAACATTCCCGCCATCAAGAATAATATCAGATTTTGTGCGAAGCATTTTTAGTGAATCGCATATATAATCAACGTTTGAAATGGTTTCAGCATATTTTTTAAACTTAAGATAATCCGGATCATACTTAAACTGCACAAACTTGTTTTCTGAAATCTGTATTGGCATATAATCAACTGCCCAAATATCCTTGGTATTAGGTAAAACCGCAAAAGAAATCTGGTTTTCTTGAAATAGATTTTCAAGCCTCTGGTAAAATTCAGGATACTTTTCTGGAAGCGAATCGGGTAAATAGAGAAAGTTGGTTTGATTATCGGTGAGCATCTGCTAATCGTTTCTTCCAAACTTCTCCAATCGCTTTACCAATTTCCTGAAATTCTTCGGCAGTGAAAGTATCCGTTTTGGCGTTGTTGCACCAGTAGCAGCTCCAGGCTAAATTTTCTATATTATCATATTTTTCTGAAGCAATTTTTCGGTCTATTTCCAAAGATTTACCTCGCGTGGAATACCTCTTATTAACAATGTCAGGTTTCGAATTCAAAACAACTAACTGATTTTCTGTAATGCCGCAATATTGGCATTTTTTATCTTGTGAATTATACCATTCATAAAAAGCCCAGAAACTGTTTGTGGGGATTTGCTTTCTTCTGCAAACATCATAAACACCGGAGATATTTTTACAAAGGTTTTTTAAAGCAGCATCCCAACTAGTAATTGTTGAACGCGATTCATTAAGTAATAAAGAAATTTCAGAAAACTTGCGTTTCTCAACGTATGCAATAAATAGAAAATTAAAAGCATTGGGATTAAATTGCATTGCTTTTTCTTCTAAAATTTTAGTAACTGCTACTTCTATATCATTTTTAGTTTTGTATTTGGTTAATTCCTTCATTTGCCAAAGTTAAACAAATCAGGAAAAAATAAGGTCAATGCTCATCGCTGGCGCAAGATTTAGCGTAGCGGTTCTTGTGCCACATTCAATTCATATTTCAAGGTGATTTTTTATCCCTGAAACTTTTGATCAAGTTATTGATGTAATATTCTAAACCAAACATCGGCACAAAAACCGCTACGCTAAATCTTGCGCCAGCAAGCGGCTTTATTTCGAACCAACCCCAAACTTCCACACCCACACTCAAGCTCAAACTTCCACACTCAAACTTAATAATTCATATTCCCGGCAATTTCCTTCAACTGCACTTCAGCTAATTTTGCCTGGTATTTTGCGTTGCTGAAACGGACAGTTGCGTTAATGTAGTTAAGTTGCGCGTCTCTTACTTCCACAGGTGTAATGCTTCCCAGGCGAAATTTTTCCATGGTTATATCCAGGTTCTGGAAAGCAATTTTCTGGTTAGTTTCTTCCAATGCAACAAGGTTCAGATTAGTCTGATACGTCTGGTATGCGGTATTCAATTGCGAGTTAATGATAAGTTTTTGCTGCTCGTACTGAATTTGTGCGTTGTTGATGAGAATAGAAGCACTTTCTTCATTTCGCCATTGCTGGAAGCCATTGAAAAGGTTAATGCTTGCCGTAACGCCATAAAATGGTCCACGGCCAACAGACTTCGTTGCGAAGCCAAGTTCCGAACGGTTATCGGTAAAATTATAACCTGTGTTTAAGGTGATAACAGGGTAGCGGCCGGCGCGTGTCTGTTTCAGGTCAAGTTCCGAGATTCTTCGGTTTATCAAAGCCAGTTGCAGCGCAGGATTCTGCTCTTTAGCCTGGTTTTGCAAGAACTCCAAAGTAAGCTTATCATCAATACTTACATCATCTGAAACCCTGAAACGTATATTTACATCTCTGCCCATCAGCTCATTCAGCTGAGTTTGCGTGTTGAGGTAAAGCGCCTGCTGGCGAAGCAGATTTGTTGTATCTGTATTGAAATCTACCTGCGCATTCAGCACTTCCAGCCTTGATGATTTACCAATTTCGAAACGGCTTTGCGCGATCTGCTTCCGGTAGCGCGAAACTACAACGGCAGTATCATAAGCGTTTAATTGCTGCTGCTGCTGTACAAGCTCGTAATACCTGTTCACCACATCTGCCACTCGGCTCAGAATAGTTAGTCTGAGGTTTTCTTCACCGTATTTTTCCAGCTCTTTCAACTGCTCATACCTTGCAAACATGCGGAAACCATCAAAAACAGTCCAGCTAACAAAAGGGCCATATTGTAAATTGCTGTTTCGTGCGCCGTTTCTTTGCTGCTCGGTACCGTTTTGTAGTGTTTGGCGCGTATTTAAGATGTTATTGTTGTTACTCAGCGAAATACCTGCCTGCGGCAATAATCCGGCATTGGCCAAAGTAGCGTTGTTATCACGAATTTCAACATCATTACGGACAAGCTTTATATCGAAATTATTTTCTAAAGTGATTTTTATAGCATCCTGTAAGGTTAAAAG
This sequence comes from Bacteroidota bacterium, assembly GCA_036846145.1. GTDB lineage: Bacteria > Bacteroidota > Bacteroidia > CAILMK01 > CAILMK01 > DAIUCM01. The sequence goes on along the minus strand of DAIUCM010000014.1, from coordinate 34,266 downwards.
TTCCTGCGCGTTTGTGTTTTTCGCACTGAAAAAAATCACGCAAAAAACAAAGCAGAACAAAGCATTTTTCAGCCAAACCATATATGGGGATTGAAGTTGGAAGGTTGCAAAGTTGTAAGGTTGTAAGGTTGCTTCGCATCGCGGCATTCGTAATTCGTAATTGTTAATTCGTAATTGAATATCAGTTGCTTCGCATCGCGAAAACTCTCTCTTGCTTAATTTATTTTCTTCACTCTTAAAGAAAGCATTTTTCAGCAGAACGATATATGTGTTTTTCAATGGGAATGATCTCATTTTATTTATCGTAAATTTTCAATTTAGCAAAAGCCATGCGCGCTTCAATCCCTTCATTATTTCAGCAGAATTAAAGCATTTTTCACAAATTCTATATATGGAATATTGATTTCAACAAGTTGAAATTTAATGATTTACAACTAATTCAACATTCAAAATTCAGCATTCAACATTTCTAAACTTTAGACTCCGCATAGCCTTCTTTTTCAATCTGTTCTGCGCGGGCGAGCGTTGGGTTATGCTTATGCTCGCGGCTCCAGAGCGAATAAACTGCCGGAATTACATACAGCGTAAGCAAGAGTGAAAACATAGTTCCGCCAATAATTACAATGCCCATTCCCATACGGCTTTTGGCTGCTGCGCCAAGCGCCATGGCAATTGGTAAAGCGCCTAATGCAATGGTTAAGCTCGTCATTAAAATCGGGCGTAAACGCGCAACGGATGCTTCCATAATGGCCTCGAATTTTGGCTTCCCTTGCTCTTTGAGCTGGTTGGCGAATTCGACTATCAAGATACCATTCTTCGTCACCAATCCAATGAGCATGATTGTCCCTATCTGGCTAAAGATATTCCATGTTTGCCCGAATAACCAAAGCGACAGCATAGCACCTGCAACCGCCATCGGAACCGTTAAAATAATGATGAGCGGATCTATAAAGCTTTCGAATTGCGCGGCGAGAATAAGGTAAACCAAAAGCAATGCTAAACCAAAGGCAAACATAGTGTTGGAACCGGCTTCTTTAAAATCGCGAGATTCGCCACCAAGGTCTGTAGAAAAGCTTTCATCCAGCACTTTACCTGCAATGCGTTCCATGGCTTCAATGCCTTCGCCCATACTTTTTCCCGGCGCTAAAGCAGCAGAAACGGTAGCCGACATAAAACGATTGTTATGATATAGCTGCGGCGGCGCACTGCGCTCTTCCATGGTTACAACATTGTCTAACTGAACCAGTTGCCCACTTGAGCTGCGCACAAAAATACTCGTAAGGTCTAAAGGATCGTTCCTGTCAGCCTGCGTAAACTGGCCGATAACCTGGTATTGCCTGCCGTTCATCATAAAATATGCGAAACGCTGTCCGCTTAAGGCCAATTGCAATGTTTGCGCAATATCAATTACACTTACACCAAGGCTTTGCGCTTTTTCCCTGTCAATAGTTATATTTATCTCGGGTTTATTGAATTTTAGGTTTACATCGGTCGCAGCGAAAGTAGGATCATTGGCAGCTTCTTCCATAAATTCAGGTACTTTTTCCTCCAGTTTCTGGAAATTCGGCGCCTGGATAATGAACTGAACCGGCAAGCCACCGCGCCTGTCAACAGAAATAGTTGGCTGCTCAATAATGAATGATTTTGCACCTTGAAACTTCCTGGTTTGCTGCGTAAGATAATTGGCGATATCTTTCTGCGAGCGTTCTCTTTCGCCAGGTTCTACCAATGCAATTCGCATCATACCGGTATTTGCGCCGCCGGTTCCACGAAATCCAGGCGATGTAATTACGAGGTTTATTCTTTTTTCAGGAATGGAATCGTTGACAAATTTGGTAAGATCCATCATAAACCTGTCCATATATTCGAAAGATGCGCCTTCCGGAGCGGTGATGGATGCGCTTACAAAACTTCTGTCGTCATAAGGTGCGGTTTCTTTTTGCAAGATATTGTAAAACAGCACAATAAGTCCTAAACAGGCAATAATTACCGGGAAACTGAGCCATCTTCTGCGCATAAAATTACGCAGCGAATCCGCGTAGCCGCTGTTCATACTTTCAAAATACGGCTCGGTCATGTTATAAAACTTCGACTTTTTCTGCTTGCCGCCTTTCATTAAATAAGCATTCAGCATGGGCGTTAAGGTAAGTGAAACAAAGGCAGAAATAAGCACCGCCGCGCCAATTACCACGCCAAATTCACGGAACAACCGCCCGACAAAACCTTCAAGGAATAGTACCGGTAAAAACACTGCCGCCAGCGTAACGGAAATAGAAATTACCGCCATAAAGATCTCATTTGAGCCTTTGATTGCCGCTTCAATAGGCGACATGCCTTCTTCTACTTTTTTGTAGATATTCTCCGTTACCACAATACCATCATCCACAACCAAACCGGTTGCCAGAACTATTGCCAATAGCGTTAAAACATTCACCGAAAACCCGAAAAGGTACATGATGAAAAATGTGGCGATGAGTGAAACGGGGATATCAATCAGCGGGCGAAAAGCAATAGCCCAATCGCGGAAGAAAAGGTAGATAATAAGGATTACCAATACAAGCGCAATAAGGATGGTTTCAGCAACTTCAATTACAGATTGCTTAATGAATTTTGTGTTATCAATAGCAATATCGAGCGTAAGATCTTTGGGCAATTCATTCTTCAGCTGGTCGTATCGCTCATAAAATGCATTGGCAATTTCCAGGTAATTTGTACCAGGCTGCGGAACCAAAGCAAGCGCAACCATTGGTGTTCCTGATTCGCGAAGCAAGGTTTCCAAATTTTCCGGTCCGAAAGCAGCACGGCCAACATCTTTAAAACGGATTATTTTATCGCCTTCGGTTTTTAAAATAAGATTATCGAATTGCTCTTCAGATGAAAGATTTCCTAATGTCTTGATGGTGAGTTCGGTATTGGTTCCCGTGATTTTTCCGGAAGGCAATTCAACGTTCTCTTTGGCTAAAGCTGTGCGAATATCGGCTGTTGTTAAACCGTGTGCAGCCAGTTTCATGGGATCAACCCACATGCGCATAGCAAATTTTCGGTTTCCCCAGATCTGTACACTACTTACACCGGGCAAGGTTTGCAATCGCTGCGCCACAACATTTTCGGCATAGTCGCTCAGTTCCATCTGGTTACGCGTGCTGCTCTGCATGGTCATGGCGATAATCGCATCTGAGTTCGCATCGGCTTTGGAAACTACCGGCGGCGCGTCAATATCCTGCGGTAAATTTCTAATGGCCTGGCTTACTTTATCGCGTACATCGTTAGCGGCTTCTTCCAGGTTTTTATCCAGGTTAAATTCTACAGTTATGTTGCTGGTTCCCTGGTTACTGGCCGATGAAATATTCTTTATTCCATCTATGGAGTTGATGGATTTTTCGAGCGGCTCTGTGATCTGAGATTCAATAATATCGGCATTGGCTCCGCTATAACTTGTTCGTACAGAAACAATTGCCGGATCTATAGATGGAAATTCCCTGATTCCCAGGAAAGTATAGCCAATAATACCAAACAGCATCAAAACCAGGTTGATAACTATGGTAAATACGGGCCGTTTTATACTTGTGGTTGATAAACTCATACTTTTTTTCTTCTGTTTGAAACATTTTTCTGTGTGTCCATATATGGGTTGTGTGAAAAATGCTTCAGTTAATTTATTCGAGTTTGTGAACTCAATTCATCTTTTCAACAGTTCTTTTTTGTCACTTTGTCTTAAAACAAAGTAACCAAAATTCAAGGCTTTAAACTTTTTGCTAAAAATCAGCTAAATGCATTTACCCACCCGTAAAAGAAGCCGCCAGATCGTTCAACGCGAATTGCCCGATGGCGTTGGTTCGCCTTTTACTTTGTAAGCTAAACCTGTGCATTTTGCCAAATTCTATTTTCAACTCACTAACATCAATATGCATTTAACCGATTTTCTTAACGCAAAAAATTTAAGGCCGGTCCTTTTTCTATTTCAAGTTACATTCAAAAGCATTTTTTCGGTTTCTCTTATATGGAATTGGTCTCTTACATCGTGATTACCGCACAGGCAGGAATCACGAATTTAATGGCTCACATTTAGTTTAACTGTTGCCCGAAAAGTCCTCCCCTTTGGGTTAGGATTTAGGTGGGGCTTAATTGGTACATTCAAATATTGGCACATTATTTCGCAACCACTACTTTTACAGCTGCATTCGGCTTCAGCGACATAATTCCCGTGGTTAGCACCGTATCGCCGGCTTTGAGGCCGCTTGTTACCAGTACATCTTTCTCTGTACGGGTTGCGGTTTCTATTCTTACTTCCTTCGCTTTGCCGTTTTCAGAGATATAAACCATTTTTCCGTCCTGGATAGGAATTACTGCTTCTGTTGGTACAAGCAAGGCGTCTTTCATTACCGATAAAGGTAATTTGATGCTTGCAAAAGAACCCGGTCGTAATTCGCCATCTGGATTTCTGGCGCGGGCTTTTAACTGCAAGGTTCTGCTGGTGGCCTGTATGCCCGGCTCTATTGCGTACACTGTTGCCTTGTACTCGTTTCGCGAGCCTGAGATTGTGAATGTCAGCTCGGTATTTACTTTTACCTGGTTGGCATATTTCTCCGGAACAGAAAGGGTAATTTTTACCGGATCTGTACTGATGAGATTGGCAATTAATGTTTGCGGAGATATATACGCGCCTTCCGAAATGCTTCTTAAGCCAATGGTTCCTGTAAAAGGCGCGCGGATAGTAGTTTTAGCAAGCTGTGCGTTAACCAGTTGCGTTTGTGCCTGTGTAGATCTGAATTCGGCCGAGGCAACATCATATTCTTCCTGGCTGATGGCTTCTTTTTTGAGCAGAAGCTTCGCGCGGCGCTCATTTTCAGCGGCGAGACCTTGTTTGGTTTGCGCCTGTGCCAGTTGTGCGCGCAGTTCCGCATCTTCTATTTTTAATAAAACCTGCCCTTTGGTAATTTTTTTACCTTCTTCGAAATTGATGCTGCGCACCAATCCGGAAACTTCGCTGCGGATCTCCACCTGTTCATCTGCTTCTATGCTTCCTGTAACCTGCAGTGCATTAGAGAAATCCTGCGGCTTTAGTACTACGCCATCTACTCGCATGGCAGGCATGGGTCCGCCCGGTTTTCCACCAGGACCTTTACCTCCTGCGGCATCTTTTTTATTGTTGGTGTTTATCCTGTAAAAAACCAATGCGCCAAAACCAAGTATTAAAACGGCGTAGATAATATATTTTAATTTCATAACTTAATGCTAATACCAAAACCCATTAACTGAAAGCAAATTGTGCAATAATGTTTACAGCTTGCAAAATTAAACCGCTTATTATTTTTTACGGTGAAAATTCAGTTCCTGTTTAAATAAATGTTGCAACATACATGCTAAGATTATACCAAACAGGCTTCAAAATTAAAATAACATTAAAATGTATGTATTTTGGCTGTACGGCATATATGCTTGTTTGTGAAAATGCTTAAAATCAATACACAAAGACTATGCTGGGCAACCATTGGTATTTTAAAGGCTATGATAGATTCCTTTACGCACCAACACCACAAAGTTTTTAAAGCTGACCGTTAGCGCCTTCTCAAAAATTGTAACTTCGCGGCATCTCCACACCAATTATGAAGAAAATATTACCATTTCTGTGGCTTTGGCTGCTTTTGCCGGCCTTCGCTTTTGCACAGGATTCGACCCAATGGCCCGCGGGAAAAGCCATTGGCTTTAAGCTGAGCGGCACGCACAGTATTTTACGCGATGATGTTATCTTCCCGGTAAATTATTATGGTTATGGCGGTACACTTGGTGGCTTTTACCAGAGAACTTCTGCCAAAACATACCAGGAACTTGCTTTGGATCTGCATTTTTCCTCAATGAAAGATTTCCTGGGTTTCGAGGCTATTTATACTTACCCCGATCTTCGCTACGCTTATACCTGGCGTTTTACAAGCGATTCCAATAAATCCGTACGTGCTTTTGCCGGGCCAATGGTAGAAGCGCAATATAATATGTATTATTTTCTGCAGACAGATGATTCTCACCTGCAATGGCTTACGCAATATAACATCGGCGCAAAAGGTGTATTTGATATTGCTGTAACGCCGCGAAAAAGCGCTCGCATTTACATAGATATACCGCTTTTACGCTTATGTTCCCGCCCGCCGCGAGAGGTTTACTATAGCAATTTTAACCCTGCTTTTGGTAAAATTATGAATATGATCCATAAAGATGCGCAGTTTAATCTTGGTGCAGGCGGCTTTCGTTTAGGAGCCTTTTATCCTTTGCGCGAAACTGCTAAAAGTGTAATGCATGCAGGTTATGAGCATTTTATAATAAATTACAATCATACATCCATTATGTCCAACGCATTAACTATCAGGTATGGTTTTAAGAAATAAGCTGCATATATACAACTGGCTGAAAATGCTTTGGAGTGTAATTCTTTTAGCCACAATTGCCAGTTGCCAGCCTTACGAGGAGCCGTATAAAGCAAAGTTTGATTACCGGCCATATTTACCGAAAGATTCTGCCGACTGGCGCGTTGCCGCTTCTCCACATGAGCAGATGGACGTAGCCAAACTTGACGAAGCCTATAAGGATTTTTTTGCGGCCGATAAATACAAAACTTCCATTAGCCTGCTTGTAATACGCAATGGTTTACTGGTTGGCGAAGGTTATGCCCGGGGAGAATTTTACGAAGATTACGAGCGGAAGAATAACATTAAAAGCGCCACAAAAAGTGTAACATCTTTGCTTGCCGGTATTGCGGTTGATAAAGGTTTGCTGGATATTGATAAAACCATTTACCATTATTTGCCTGAGTATTTTCCGCAGGATGATGAGAAGCGAAATATTACCGTACGGCAGGCTTTGGAAATGCGCACCGGTTTGCTTTGGAAAAATGATGAAGATACCTGGGACCTGATGATCGATAAACATAAAAGCAGCCTGAAGCTGATCTTAGATAAGCCGATGGAGTTCTCGCCGGGCAAAGGTTTCCGTTATACCGATGCGAATCCGCACCTGGTTGCGGCTGTAATACAGAAAGTTGCCGGAAAACCATTAGAGGAATTTGCAAAAGAGTATTTGTTTGTGCCGCTGAGTATTAAAGATTATTACTGGGAAAAGCACCAGGATGGCATTAATTACGGCGCTGTAGCTTTATATCTGTCTGCACGGAATTTTGCGAAGATCGGCCAGCTGGTACTGCAGAAAGGCAAATGGGAAAACAAGCAAATAATATCGGAAAGCTGGCTTGCAGAATCGGTTAAAACACAGGCTACAGCAGCGGAAACAGGCAGTGCGGATTATGGCCTGTATTGGTGGATTCGCCCGCAGCACAATGCAATAGTCGCCCGCGGACATGGCGGACAGTATTTATATATAGTGCCGGATAAAAACCTTTTAATTGTACACACTGCTATGCCATACACAGGCAACGGCTATCGCGGCATTACCCTGCAGGAGATAGAACACCTTGCCGATATTATAATTTCGGGTTGTAAATAACCCAAAGGCATTTTTATAGGAATGTATATATGGAAGAATTTTGCAAGTAAGTCTTGAACTGCTTTCTTAAGGTGAACTCGGGAATTATAATCCTTATGTCACGCTTAAAAACGCGCGCCAGCACGCAGCTCAGCCTAATTATTGCAAAAGGTGAACTCGGGAATTAGATATGATTTTGAGAATTACTATTATTAGCGTTGGGAAACGTGGAGCTCATCCGCACGCGATTCCCAATGCCAGCAATTTCTAACTTAATTATTCAATGTCGTTGAGTTAAGGATGGAATAAATTCCATCCCTACAATATTTGATCGTCCATACTGGACTTGATTAACGCTCCGAGCCAAGTTCCATAGGAACGATAAAATATTGTAGCAACGGATTTCAATCCGTTGATGGCTAAACGACATTGCATAATTATTTTCCATTAAAGCATTTTTGAAAAGTATATTATATGTATTATTAACAATGAATTGATTTACAGGTAGATAATTCCCGAGTTCACGCTTTTTTATTGAAAATTTATCCCTATATAAAATGAAAAATGTGTAAATAATGCTGGTTTGTGTGCCACAAAACCAGGGAGTAATGTTTCGAAACTCCGTGGCCTGTGGCTCACAGCACAATTTTCAAATGCGCAATATTCAATCTTTACTGGTATTACATATATAAGCCTGCAAGAAAATGCTTTTGATAAAGGCTAAATTGCTTTATTAGTTACAGGTTCAGCAGCGCAAGATAAACACTGTCAATAACTTTACTCATCCGGGTAATATCAAGCGTTTCGATGGTATCGGAAGGTTCGTGGTAATTTTTGTTACGGTAGAAAGCAGTATCGGTAACCGTCAGGGCGCTGAAACCGAACTTCCAGTAATTTAATCAGCGGTAATTTCTTATTTTCTTTACTATTCTTTTTTCAAAAGTACGTATAGCTTCCTCTTTATAATCCTTTTCGCTAAACATTGGCGCAAAGCGGGATACTTTTATAAGCTTTAAACCGGAGGAATTCTCATTGCCAGAAATTTCTAAAGTGGCATAACTGGTTTTGTAAGTGTAAGCATTTCCCGGATTCAGGCTATCTGCCGCAGCTATTTTGTTGTAATCGAGCAACATGGCTAAAGTGTCGGGCTGCCTTGCAAGATGAAATGTACTGGTTTCGCTATTGAATTCAACCTGGCCGTAATGATTTTGTAACTGTTTCATCTGCAACATGTTGAGCCTGTAAACTAAATCTCGCTTAGAAAAATTGAACGAATATTCTTTATTTATATCTACATAATGTTTCAGATCTCGCTTTATGGATGTTGCAGTAAATACAAAAAGTGAAAACGTTATTAATATTTTCTGTCCAACAGGTTTCCAGTTAAATTTTATGGGTTTTTGAGTAACAGAATAAGAAATTAAAACACTGATCAGCGCAATATTATCCGTAACATCTGCATGCCTGTGGAAAGGAAGGCCGGCGCTATTCAGCAAATCTATAAATGGTTGCGAAAGCTCGCTTTTCCACCATATAAATAATATGGCTGTACAGATGTGAATAAGCTTCCTGCTTTGCGGAAACATGAAAGTAAACAAAAATGGAAGTGCGAAAAGGCCGGCAAAATCAGATAACTTGCCTGTTAACCAATTGTGATATAAATTTTTAAGGAATAGGTCGTTACATACAAGTAAAACCAAAGCTGCTAAATACGGCCAATGCTGTAATTCACTTCCGCTTTTTAGTATGCTATTTCGCGGTTTAAAGTATTGCTCCATATATGTTCCACTCAAAAAATGCTTTAATTATTTCTGCTCATCTCCGTTTGCCTTTTTAGCATACGGCCTGAAAATTTCTAGGTTGTTAATATTAAGCTTTTCACTAGTGTAGCGGCTCCATTTTTCCATCTGTTTTTCATTATTGCCACGCATAACTTCAGTAAAATATTTATTACTGATTTGCGCAACTTTCAGCTGGCTTGCATCATAAATCTTGTTTATTGTTTCGGGCTTTTTATCCGATTGCAAAATAGCTTTTTCAAGGTTTCTGCGTTCAATTTCTACCAGGTCAAAATAAGTATTTATAAAACAAAGTGCCGTATTTGTAATAGGAAATTTATAGAAACTTTCATAAGGATCGAAGATTGTGGCAGTAACAATTTGCAGGCTGTCATCAATTGTATTCACATCCAGGAAAAGCTTTACACTTAGTTTATAGCGTTCAGCCAGTACACCATCTGCAGCGTTTGCACTGCTGGAAGTATCTGAAGTAAATTCCCTGAAACGAACCCTGTTACCATTCCATATAACATAGCGGATCTGCATGAGGGTATAATCATAATATCCTTCCGCTTCAAAAAGCTGCTTGTTGGTTATAACATCTTCTGAGTTGAAAAATTGCTCGTTCTGGTTGTCTTTCTGGGTCATTTTCAGCTCGCTGGTGTTCTGCCAAAAGTAGTCGTTATAAGGTATGCCGTTTATTTTCCTGTAATCGTTTCTACCAGCAGCAGCGGTAAATTCGAACTTTGGTAGCTGGAAACTGCTGTTATAATCATACATGTGCAGAACTGCGCTGGTTTTAACAATATATGGCTCTGTTTTCCTGCTTTTATAGGTGATCTGGTAAGTAAAATTTACTTGCTTAAAAAACATTTTACTATTCAGCTCTTCAAAGGTTTTTGTAATGTCAAGATCAAGGTTTTTAATGCTGTCAGTTGAAAATAATGGCAGGAAAGGATGTTTTTTGGCGCCATTAATTTTAAGATTTATTTTAATAATGTTTTTACTGGCCGGCTTCACCCAAACTTGGCCTTTAAATCTTTTACCTGTTGAATTTTTTGGTGTAAATTCAATAACATACACCGAATCGTTATTGTCATCGCGGTATTTTGTTGAAATATCCAGGTAAAAGTTGTTCTTCATTTTTCGCAGAGGTAATTCCAGTGGGCTCTCCGGGAAATATCCATATTCGAAAAGTTTCTGCAGAGTGATGATCCTGGAGCTTTCCATCGATAAAAAAATTCTATCATTGTGCGGCCGAATCGCAATTCTGCCGGTCTTTATATCCAGGCCTTCAATATCATAACCATTTATTCTGCCATTGTAAAAACATTCTACCAGTTCTACCTGCGTATCGTCAAATTGTGTTTTCAGTTCGTAATAAGCCTTTGACGTTACATTATTGCGGCCTTTCTTCTTTTTGCATTCGGCAAGCAGTTCGTATAAGTATGTATTGTCTTTTGGCTTTACCACAACCTGTCCTAACAAATGCGCGTTTTCCTCAAGGCCAATATTATAAAACTGAACCTGATGTTTTAATTGAAGTGTTTCTTTCTTATAACCTATAAGAGTAATTACTATTGTATCTGAAAAATTATTCAGCGAAAGGCGAAAATATCCTTCTGTATTTGTAATTGTTCCTTTTCTCGTACTCCTATTATATACCGAAGCAAAAGACAGCGGCTTATTATCACTTTTATCGGTTATCTTACCTTCAATAATATTGGCCGGAATTATGTTTTGCGCAGTTGAGAAGCAAGGCAATAATATGCTCAGCAGAAACAAATAAAGTTTCAGGATTTTCATAGTTTATACACTTAACCTATATAGCAATACTACAAAAAATACTTCTATTTGTATTAGGATTATTGTGTAAATCTTTTCACAATCAGTTGCTTATAATTATAATGAAACTAATGATTCTGCTATAGATATATTACTTCGTATTGCAGGCAAAGCTGCTTTTTTTAATGAATTTGGTTACAAGTATGGCTTTAAGTATTTTTAGAAGCTTGCATATATGTAAAATTATTAACTTCGGAGCAAAAGTTTTCTATGCGTGTTTTACTGCCTGTTGTTTTATTAATCATGGTTTTGCAATCCTGCGAAGTGAACATAAATGATAAAAAAACATCGCCCTTGCAAAATCTCGACTGGATTTTAGGTTCGTGGGAAGATACAAGTTCTGCCATGTATATTAATGAAAGCTGGGAAAAACAAAACGATTCAACTTTTACAGGGAAAGGTTATGGAATTGAAAATGGCGATACCATCTTCCAGGAAAATTTAAAGCTTGCAGCGCGCCGTGGAGATATTTTTTATATTGCCACAGTAAATGAGCACCTGGCAGGTAAACCAACTGCATTCAAGCTAAAAGCAGATTCCAGCGAAGCGTTTGTTTTTGAAAATCCGGCGCACGATTTTCCGCAGCGAATAATCTACCGGCAAACCGGTGAAAATACCATGGAAGCGAGTATTGAGGGTGAAGTGAACGGAAAACTGCAGAGCGATGGATTTACCATGCGGCGTGTAAAATAAACGATATGGAACATTTATTTACTTACATAGAACCAAACAATCTTAATAATATGGAAACACAAGATTTTTATGCAAACATCAATTACCTGGCAGTATTGCTTGCGGCTGTAATTTACTTCGCATTAGGTGCTTTGTGGTATTCGCCTGCGCTTTTTGGTAAAATGTGGATGCAGGCCAAAAACCTTACTGCGGAAAATATGAATACCGGCCACATGACCAGGACTTTTGTTATTACATTTATACTGAACCTGGTTTGCGTGTTTATAACAGCAACATTAATAAGCGCTTTGGGCGCGAAGGGGGCAGGTGATGGTGCAAACATTGGCCTGCGCGTTGCTATTGGTTTTGTTGCCACAACTATGGGCGTAAATTACTTATATGATAATAAACCGGCTAAATTATTCTGGATAGATGCGGGTTATCATATTGTTGGAATTTTAATAGCAGCTATTATACTTGCTGTTTGGAAATAATGCCAATATATAATGAATCGAGCGCATTTTTAAAAGTGTGCGGTGAGCCACAGGCCACGGAACTCCGATGCGATACTCCCTGGTTTTCGTGGCACACAAACCAGCCTTGTTAACGCATATTTAATAAATAACGTGAACTCGAAAATTATTCCTGTGTATTTGAGTGTTTTTCAAGCATCTCAATGCAATTACATGCTAAAAGAAATTATGGGCACGCGTAAATACGCGCGCCAGCTGCGCGCATTATCTTTGTTGATAGAAAAAATTGACTGAAATGCGTTGCTGGTGTGCGTATATACGCGCCATTGTCAACAAATTCCCGGGTGCACGTTAAATATTGGAAATAACGAAGCGAACAAAGCATTTTTACTGATACGTATATATGTAAAAAAAAGAAAAAGGCACCCGGCTTTGGCCAGGCGCCTTCCCAATAAAAAAGCCGCACACCCCCCAGCATACGGCTCTTCCAGTATTTACATTTTATGTGTTCTTGATAAAATTCCTTTGCGCTTCAGCCATATTTTCAGCTTATAGTTCATCAGGTACATTACCGGTACTACAAGCAGGGTGAGGAAAGTGGCAAACGCAAGTCCGAATATAATAGTCCATGCAAGCGGCCCCCAGAATTTAACACTGTCGCCACCAAGGAAAAAATGCGGTTTAAATTCGGAGAAAAGCGTAAAAAAGTTGATATTAAGGCCAATAGCCAGCGGAATTAAGCCCAGTATAGTTGCCGTAGCTGTAAGCGCTACAGGATTAAGCCTTGTACGGCCAGCCTGTATAATGGCAGGTACGGTCTTCATGCCGCGCTCTTTTAGTACATCGGCAAATTCTACCAATAAAATACCATTTTTAACCACAATACCAGCCAGCGCAACAATACCTACGCCCGTCATTACAATTACAATGGGCATACCTGCTATAGATAAACCAAGCAATACGCCTATAATGCTGAAAATGATCTCTGTAAGAATAATAATAGGTTTTGATACAGAATTAAATTGCGTAACAAGAATAAAGAAAATCAAACCCAGCGACATAAGCAAAGCCAAACCAAGGAAGTTAGATGTTTCTTCCTGGTCTTCCTGCTCGCCGGTCATGCGAATTTCATAGCCTTCCGGTGCTTTAACGCCGCTTAGTTCGTTTTTAAGGCGTTCTACGATTTCGTTTGCGTTGTAGCCGGTTAACACGTTAGATGATAAAGTAATAACACGCTTTAAGTTGATTCTTTTTATGCCTCCGAAACTATTGCCGTAAGTGATTTTTGAAACTGCGGAAAGCGGAATCTGCCTTACAAGGCCGGAGTTCATATCGCGGTAAGTAATCTTATAACTTTCTATCTGGTCAATATTTTTTCGGTACTGATCCGCGTATCGTATCTGTATCGGGTATTCATCTTCATTCTGCTTGAATTTACTTGGTTTATCCTGCCCGAAAATAGCGTTACGAAGCTCGGAACCGATCTGCGCGGTACTTATGCCTTCATTGCTTGCACGTACACGGTCAACATCTATCACAATTTCAGGATTACTCTCCTGCAAATCGCTCCTTAAGTCTTCTATGCCACCAATCTGCAGCGAATCAATAAAGCGTTCTGTTCTCTTCGCCAGCGCAATAAGCGTTGTATAATCCTCGCCTGAAATTTCTATGTTAACAGGTTTTCCTGTCGGCGGTCCGGCGCTTTCCTGGTCAACCGTAATTTCCGCTACAGGAATTCCTTTTACTGCTTCGCGGATTTTATCGAGGTAAGTTCTTGTATTTGGCCCAACACGGTATTGAAACTCTTTAAATGCAACACCAACCTTGCCTTTATGCGGTGTGGCCTGCGAACCGCCAAAATCACTCGGGTCGCCGGCGCCAATGGCAACGTTAGATATAACTGATTCCACATCGGGGTTATTGTTACCAATCACTTCATAAACCCGTTTTTCTATAATACGTGTTACGGAGTCGGTTACCTTAATATCGGTACCTACGGGCATGGTGAGGTATGCGTAAACGAAGTTAGGATCACCTTTTGGGAAGAACTCTACCTTAGGTTTACGGATAACTGTTATTATGATGGATAATATAAGTAAGCCGAAAATAGACAGGAAAACAAATATCGGCCTTGAGCCTTTCAGCATCCAGGTAAGCAGGCGCGCATAGGCATTCATAAACCTCGGCAGCACCTTGTTCTGGAAGCCTGCTATCCATTTGGTAAACAGGTATTTATTAGCGAGAATGCATAAAATAAAGAATACCGTAAGGTTCCCCATGCCAATATTGCGGGCCGCATAAAACGCTACCGCAATTACACCCAGTAAAATAAGCCAGTTCCTGAAGCTTTTGCTCATTTTAGATACTTTGCCATCAAAATGATCTCTACGCATAAATGAAGCTGCGAAAACAGGATTCATTATAAAGGCAACAAGCAGTGAAGCTGTAAGAGTAAGAATAAGCGTTACCGGTAAATAAAGCATGAATTTACCAAAAATGCCCGGCCAGAAAAGCAATGGGAAGAAAGGAGCAAGCGTTGTTAAAGTACCCGCCAGTACAGGAATAAAAACCTCGCCCGCGGCGCTCTTGGCTGCTTTATCTATAGGTATTTTTTCATCTTCATGATAAATACGGTGTGTGTTCTCAATAACTACAATGGCATCATCAACCACAATACCCAGGGCAAGCAGGAAGGAGAACAGCACAATCATGTTCAGCGAATAGGTAAAGCCGAAAGTGCTGCCAATAAACGGCATTACCATAAACGCCAGGAACATGGAAATTGGTACCGATAAGCCAACGAACAAGGCGTTAACCGTACCCATAAAGAACATAAGAATAAGCGTAACCAGCACAAAGCCGATTATAATGGTGTTGATCAGATCGTTAAGCGTATGCCTGGTTTGCGTGCTCTGATCGGCAGTAATGGTTACTTTCAGGTTTTTAGGGAAAGTAGTTCGCTGCATATCATCCACAATAGCCCTTATTTTGTCGGATGCCTCTATAAGGTTTTCGCCGCTGCGCTTAACTATATTTAACGTAATAACGGGCTTATGATCCAGGCGCGCATAGCTTTCGCGCTCTTCGAAACCCTCGGTTACCTGTGCAATATCTTTTAGATACATGGGCGCGCCCATAACGTTCTTGATAATAATATTGCCAATTTCATCAACCGATTTAAACTGGCCTACAACACGTATATTCCGCTTCATATCGCCAACGGTAACGCCACCGCCGCTAATGGTCATGTTCTCGCTTTGCAGGGCACGCTGTATATCGCTGAAGGTTAGCCTGGCAACCTGCATTTTGTACAGATCAATATCTACCTGTATCTCTTTATCAAGCGCTCCAACTATATCTACACGGGTAATTTCCTTTAGCCCTTCAATTTTATCCTGCAGATCTTCAGAATATTTTTTCAGCTTCTCCATCTCTATATCGCCCGCAATGTTCACATACATAATCGGGAAATCGGCGAAGTTAACTTCCATCACATTCGGGTCGGCAGGCAAGTCTGTGGGCAGGTCGGTGCGCGCTTTATCCACAGCATCTTTCACCTGGTCCTTGGCGTATTTTACATCTACATCTGTATTAAACTCTACCGAAATAGATGAGAAATCCTGTACGGAATTGGATGTAATTTTCTTTACGCCGGAAATGGCTTTAATGTTTTTCTCCAGCGGCCTGGTAACCAGGTTTTCCATATCGGCAGGCGAAGTGCCCGGGTAAACCGTACCCACATAAATGGTGGGGATAACAATATCAGGGAACTGCTCCTTCTGCAGGCTGTTGTACGTTAAAATACCCGCAATGGAAATGATGATTGTGAGTATATAGATACTCGTTTTATTATTAATAGACCACGATGTGGGCTTAAATTCTTTCATATGTTTTTATAATGAATGAATGTGTGATTGAATGAATGTGAGATTGATTTCCATATATGCTTTTACAGAAAAATGCTTTGACCGGGTCTTTCCGCTTGCGCACTTATTCTTTTATTCTCACATTCATTCATTCTCTCATTGGTTATTCAAAACTTATTACCTGCCCGTCAACAACATTCTGGTACCCGGCTGTAATTACCTTGTCGCTGGCGGATAAGCCCTGCAGAACTTCGGTTTGGCCGCCATAGGTTTGCCCTACTTTTACAGCCACTTTTTTAGCGGTGGACTGTTTGCCGTTATCTACCGCGGTATATACAAAATTGCCGGCATCATCTTTCTGTATAGCGTTTACAGGCAGTATAATTGCTTCTTTATTTATATAATCATTCACTTTAACCACGGCAACCATATTGGGCTGCAGGCCTTCCAGCTGGCTTGCTTCGGGTTTCAGTTCTATAAGGAAAGTGCGGTTAGCCTGGTTTATGGTTTTACCGGCAACACGCACTTTGGTACGGAACTCTTTGCCTGCATCCGGTATGGTTACAAGCACTTCATCGCCTTGTTGTATTTTGCCTGCATATACTTCCGATACTTCGGCAACAATTTTTGTATTTGCCAGATTTACAACCCTTATGCCTCCCATGCCCGGCGCCGGTACTTCGCCTGCGCGCAGGGTAACATCATCAACCACACCGTTTATAGGCGAGCGCATGGTAAAATTTGCGAACTGCTGCCGCATGGTAGCCAGCCTTTTCTGCAGGGCATCGCGATTGTTTTTTGCCGAGAGATATTGAATTTCGGTGCCTATTTTCTGGTCCCACAGGCGCTTTTGTTTTTCGTAAACTATATTGGCGAGGTCCAGCTGGTTCTCAACTTCGGCAAGGCTTTCCGCCATTGCGCCGGCATCGAGCTTCGCCAGTACCTGGCCTTTTGTTACTTTATCGCCGCGCTGTACCAATACTTCTGTAACCATAGTGCCCGGTACTTTTGGCGTTACCATTAAATTCTGCTCGGCATCTACCTTGCCTTGTACCTCAATAAAATGCCTGAAAACGCCGGATTGGGCAGGCGTTACGCTTACCAGTGTGGCAGGTTGTGCTGCTGAATCGCCGCCCGCTGCCTTTACTTCTTTCTCGAGCTTACTAATTTCTGCCTGCAGATCGGCCTGCTCTTTCCTCAGCTTTTCCAGCTGCGCCTTTTTATCGGGCTCTGCGCAGCCTGCAAGTAAGCTGGCCGCCAGGAAAAATATTATATGTTTTTTTACGCTATGCATGGATTTTTATGATGATTAAATGATTGAATGATTTCTGAAGCACGGAGCAATTTTTTAATATTTTAATCTTTCAATTTTCATATATAAAAAGGTCAAAAAATGCTTTAATCTCTTCGTTCTTCGCGCTGCCAAATTTCTTTCGGGTACCACTGTTTTTCGTTTTCAAATTGGCTAATTGGCACATTAATACAAGGTTCCTTTGGCGCGCTGCAGATCTACCTGAGAAATAACTACATCGTACAAGGCGTTAAAGTAATTTGTCTGCGCTTCTTTCAGCGAAGATTCGGCCGTTACAACCTCAAGGTTTGAGCCTATGCCTTCGTTATATTTTATCTGCGCCACGCGAACTATTTCCTGCGCCAGCTCCATGTTTTTGCGTTGTATTTCCAGCGTTCGTGTTGTGTTTTCGTACATCAGCCTGGCGTTGTTGATATCCAGCGCAATGGCGTTTTCAAGCGCGTACATGTCGTTATCGGTTTTTTGCAGACTTATTTTTGCCTGCTGTATGCGCGCATGCTTTTGTAATCCGTCGAAAATTGGTATAGTTAACCTTGCCCCGATTACAGCGGTCTGGAACCAGTCGCCGCCCTCAAAAAAGTTGAACTCGTTGCGCTGCGCCTGTGTATTGGCGCTGCCAAACGCTACAAGGCTTGGTAAATAGCCCGATTTATGGCGCTGCATATCTAATGTAAGCAGTGTTTTTTGCGTTTGAAGCAAGGAATATTCTATTCGCTTTGTATAATCCGGCTTATCATCCGGCTGCGGTACAAAATTCGTTTCGGAAATACTATCGGTTAAGGTCAGCTGCGCATCTACAGGCATACCCATCTGGAACTTAAGCAGGTAATGGCTCAGCTTTATAAAGTTCTGAAGCTTTTGTTTTTCTACTTCAAGGCTGTTTAAGGTAACGGCAAGCCTGTCCACATCAATCTTCTCAACAAAACCCTGCTCGTTCAATGCTTTTGTATCGTTAAAGGCTTTGGTAAGTCGTGTAATATTTGCGTCGATGAGGCTTAGCCTGCGTTCATTCACTATTACGCCATAATATGCTTTTGTAACTTCAGCAGCAGTTTCTATACGGGTGCGCTGGGTGTTTTTCCGGGCCAGATCCACATAGGTTTTAGAGGCACGCAAACCAACAATGTAGCTTCCATCGAAAATTAGTTGTGATAAAGTTACACCTGCCTGTGCAGTGTATTTTGTACCGAATTGCACGGGGAATAAAGCCGGATCGCCCTGTGGAAATTTATCGGGCGTTAAAACACCTTCTTTAATTAAAACTCCATACACCGATGGCGAAATAAAATCGGGCAGGAATGATGTTGGCAGCTGCAGGAAGTCATTAAACTCAGCAGTTCCGTTAAGCTGCGGCAGGCCTATTCCGGTAATTTCGTTTACTTTTTTCCGGGCTATCTTTTCATCGAGCACTGCATTTTTCACCGCCGGCTTATTGGCGATGGCATAATCTACAGCCTGTTTCAGCGAGAAGGAATAGCTTTGCGTGGAATTATTATTTTGTGCCGATGCCTGTGCGCTTGCGAGCAGCAGAACAGCAATAAAATATGTTTTTACCTGTGAAAGAATATGTTTAAACTTATGAAAAAGGAAGGTCATAACACTTTGGCAGTTAATATATTTCAACCGGCTTTTATTATAATTCCAATACCTTTAAACCAACCCGTCGAAATTCAGCGCAAAACTATGGAAACAAAAATTAACTTCAAAGTTTCCTGAGTTTTTTATTTTATTGTTTTTCAATAAAATTTCTCATAAAAAATTGATTGAAATTTTACAGCAGCCTTGAAATACTTATGCTAATTTGCCGCTTTTGAATTTACTATGCAGGGAAGCGAAATTATACACGACTGGCTGAATGAAACAGATATTTACATTATTGACCAGATACTGAAAAAACGTTTTACACCGGGTATGAAAATACTGGATGCCGGCTGTGGCGATGGACGAAACCTGAACTATTTTCTGCATAACGATTATATGGTTTATGGTGCCGATGTTTCTGAAGCAGCTATACAAGCTATAAGAAAGCGCGCCGCCAGGATTAACCCGCAAATTCCACAGGAAAATTTCCATATAGCACCAGTGGAAAAAATGCCTTTTGCCGATGCTGAATTTGATGTGGTGATAAGCAACGCCGTTTTGCATTTCGCTAAGGATACGAAGCATTTTAAAGAGATGATGAACGAAATGTGGCGCGTATTGAAAGTTGGCGGCATTTTCTTTTGCCGCTTAGCCAGTTCCATCGGCCTGGAAAAACGCATACAACACCTCGAAGAAAGGCATTATTTATTGCCCGATGGTACAAAACGCTTTTTAGTTGATGAAACTTTACTGCTGCAAACCACGCATAAATTCGGCGCTAAATTCCTGGAACCGGTTAAGACAGTAAATGTGCAGAATAGCCGATGCATGACGACCTGGGTTTTGGGGAAGCAATGAGTAAATGAGTAAATGAGTGAATGAATTGCCCTAAAAACATTGCATTTGTTTTGGAACACGATGTTCAACTTTTTTAAAAAGTGGAACATCTAACTCAAGATAACCTCAGAAAAATCTTTAAATCTTCCAATTTTCCATATATCACTTTCCAAAAAAATGCTTTGATGTATAATTGGCCAAAGCCGAGTGCAAGTGACTGGCACTCCGAACTAAAATTTCATTGCGTTTGGCTTTAGCCAATTGTTTTTAAATGAATCAGGCGAAAAAAAAGCGTGCCAACTAATTCATAACCCATAATCCATAACCCTTAACTTCTTCACTTTTATCCTGAAAAAATCGCTTACTTGCAAATATGAACCTGCAGATATTAAATCCACGGAAATCTTTAAACAAAGCGTATCTAAAAGTTAAACCTTTACGTAGCGAAATTGAAGTTTTTAAGGCCAACCTCATTCATTTGCTGGACCAGATAGATGAAAAGGAAACCGAAGAATTTCATAAGAATATTGTATCTGATTTTCTTAAGAATACTTATTACGGCGCGAAACATTACATCAACACCAAAGGCCGGAACGATCTTGTTATCCACAATGGTAAAGATGCCAAAAGTACGGTCGGCGTAATTATAGAAGCCAAAAGCACGACTAATAAAACGGAAATGCTTCGTATGGATAGCATCAATACGAAAGCTTTCCAGGAACTGGTTTTGTATTATTTACGGGAAAGGATTTCTGCCAATAACATTGAAATTAAACATTTGGCGGTAACAAATATTTACGAGTGGTTTATTTTTGACGCGCATGTTTTCGAGAAATATTTCGCGCAGAATAAGGAGCTGGTAAAGCAGTTTACAGATTTCGAGGAAGGAAGAGCTGGAGGCAAAACAACTGATTTCTTTTATACAAACATTGCCAAACCGGTTGTAGAAGCCATAAAAGCCGAACTTGTTTTTACGCATTTCCATATAAGCACTTACGAAAAAATACTTCGTAACAAGAGCAAAGATGACGATAACGCGCTGATTGCTTTGTACAAGCTCCTCAGCCCTGAGCATTTGCTGAAACTGCCTTTCGCTAATGACAGCAACAGCCTGGACAAAACTTTTTATACCGAACTGCTGCATATCATAGGCCTTACGGAAACCAAAGACGGCAGCAAAAAACTCATCACCCGCAAAAAGGAAGAAGACAGGAATTCCGGTTCGCTGCTGGAAAACGCTATTATACAGCTTGATAATCTTGATAAAATAACACGGCTGCAAAACGCGCAGCAATATGGCGAAAATTACCAGGAAAGGCTTTTTAATGTTGGTCTGGAACTGAGCATAACCTGGGTGAACCGCATACTTTTCCTTAAACTGCTGGAAGCGCAACTGATTTCTTACCATAAAGGCGATAAAAGTTATGCTTTTCTGAATTTGGAGCGCGTACAGAATTTCGACGACCTTAACAGCCTGTTTTTTAGCGTGCTGGCACGGAAACCGGAGGAGCGGAATATAGATGTAAAAGCGCTTTTCGCCAAAGTGCCGTACCTCAACAGCTCGCTTTTCGAGATCAGCGATATTGAAGATAAAACCATAGTAATAAGCAACCTGCGCGATGAAAAGAAACTGCCGCTTTTGCCCAATACGGTTTTAAAAGATAATACCGGCAAAAAACGCAGCGGCGAGCTGAACGCATTGGAATATCTTTTCGCGTTTTTGGATGCGTATGATTTTAGCGGCGAAGGCACGGAGGATATACAGGAAGACAACAAAACGCTGATAAACGCCAGCGTGCTCGGGCTTATTTTCGAGAAGATAAACGGCTATAAAGATGGTTCTTTTTTTACGCCGGGCTTTATAACCATGTACATGTGCCGCGAAACCATTGGCCGCGCGGTGCTGCAGAAATTCAACGGAAACGGCGAAGAAAAATATAAAAGTCTGGATGATGTATATGATGCCATTGGCAGCGATTTCGATAAAAAACAGGCGAATGAACTGATTAACAGTTTGAAAATTTGCGACCCGGCTGTTGGCAGCGGCCACTTTCTGGTATCGGCGCTGAACGAGATAATTGCCATAAAAAGCAAGCTGAAAATTCTGCTGGACCGCAGTGGCCGCACTTTGCGCGATTATAAAGTGGAAGTGGTGAACGATGAGCTGATTGTAACGGACGATGACGGCAAACTTTTCGAGTACAACCCGCGCAGCGAAGAAAGCCGCCGCGTGCAGGAAGCACTTTTCCACGAGAAGCAAACTATTATAGAGAACTGCCTTTTTGGTGTGGACATAAACCCCAACAGCGTAAAAATATGCCGCCTGCGCCTCTGGATAGAACTGCTCAAAAATGCTTATTATAAAGATGCCCGTAAAGTCTCCTCCTTGGGGGGAGATTTAGAGGGGGTTAAAGTCCTCCCCTTGGGGGAGGATTTAGGCGGGGCCCAATTAGAAACCCTCCCCAACATAGATATAAACATAAAAACCGGCAACTCGCTGATAAGCCGTTTTGCGCTGGATGCGGACCTGCGGCAGGCGCTGAAAAAGAGCAAATGGAACATAGAAAGCTATAAAAACGCCGTACAAACTTACCGAAACGCGCAAAACAAAGAAGAAAAGCGCGAAATGGAAAGGCTGATAAGCGATATAAAAAGCGATTTCCGTACGGAGATAAGCCGCAACAGCAAAGAGCAAACACAGCTTGATAAACTTGGCGCCGAACTGTACGATAAATACATTGTAAACAAACTTTTTGAGCAGCAGCTAACCAAAGCGCAGCTAAAAGACAAAGCCGAACTGGAAGCGAAAATAGAAAAGCTGCGAAAAACCATTGAGGAAATAAAGAGCAACCGCATTTACGAAAATGCTTTCGAGTGGCGCTTTGAATTCCCGGAAGTGCTTAATGATGAAGGCGATTTCGTGGGTTTTGATGTGGTGATTGGGAATCCGCCGTATGGTGTGAATTTTAACAAGAAAACAGGAAAACCTTATGAATTGCAATACCAAACGTTTAACTGGCGCGGAGAAAGCTATGTTCTGTTTATCGAAAAAGCGGTAAATATTTTAAATGAAAAAGGAAATTATGGATATATAATTCCAGACACTTTACTAAACCTTAAATTTACCGAAGCAGCAAGAGCTTTTATTCTCGAAAACACCAAACTACTAGAACTCGCTTTAATGCCATCTAATGTTTTTGCAGATGCTACAGTTGACACAATTTTGCTGTTTTTCGAAAAAGGGAAAGCTGTAGATGGTTTTAATGATTGTAAAGTTAAAGTAAGAGTTTTTAATAAAAAGGCTCAGCTAGAAAACCTGCATTCTCCAGAAAGAGAGTTTAACATTTCCACAAAACTATGGCATGAGCAGAAGACTTTCAATTTGCAAAGCAATGATGCAGAGCTTTCAATCATTCAAAACATAGATTCGAAGTTCCCGGCACTCACGCAATTTGCTGAAATGTTTTATGGAATAAAAGCTTACCAAGTTGGGAAAGGCAATCCGCCACAAACAGCAGAAATAAGAGATACAAAACCATTTACATCTAAGGTTAAGAAAGATGAAAAATGGCTTCCTATGTTTGATGGAAAACATATAGGCTACTACTCACTATTATGGAAAGAAGATAATTGGATACATTATGGACCTTGGCTCGCAGAACCTAGAGTTCCTAAGAAGTTTGAAGACGAGAAAATCTTAATTCGGAAAATTACAGGCAAAACATTAATTGCTAATTATATTCCGTATACATCTTATTGCAATACATTGTTATTTGTATTGAAGCTGAAAAATGACGTTGCGCAAATTTCTTACAAAGCACTTTTAGGAATAATTAATTCAAATTTTATTGGCTGGTATTTCAGGAAGAAGTTTCAGATTAGTGATGAAGATACTTTCCCGCAAATAATGATTAGTGATATTCTGCAGTTTTCGATCCCGAATGTAAAATCAGAAATTACTGACCAGATTGAAGAGAAAGTAAATCGAATCCTATCAGCTGAAAACGCACGCCCAATCTCCGAGATAAGCGCATTGGAAAAAGAAATAGACCAATTGGTTTACCAGCTTTATGAATTAACAGAAGATGAAATTAATATTGTGGAGGGTAATTGAGTTATCGAATTATAATAATTTTATTAATAAATCATGGCAACAAAACAAAAATCATATTTAATCAAAGTACCTGTTTATTGTACAGAGATGATTGTTAAAGAGCATGGAGCAATCTTTGGTGCGGTTTCTTATTCTGAAATGATTAAATATTTAAAAAATAAAATTGAAAATTTCAAAGTTTCAAAAAGGCCACTAGAATTTGAAAACAGAAATAAGACTCGAAAGACTGTAATAAACGAAATTGATTACACTGAGCATAAATCTGGAGAAATAGACAGTTTGTTACTTAGAATCTCTGCATATGGCACAAATTTATATGACGGATACCTTGAAGCCGATGAAAAAATTAACTTTAAAAGAAGTCATAAAGTTGGAAGTGATACCAATTTTGCACTTGTCTATCCAGTAATCACAGGGATCGATAAACAGAATTATACTCGATATTTTATTGTTTTAGTTTATGAAGATCCCACAAAAAATAATGAAGAGATTGTTAGAATAGTAAAAAGGGTTCTTAATCAAATTTTAAATATACCTATTGCAAATATTAAACTACCAACGATTTTGGAAGAACTTAAAGAGATTGGCGTAATTCCAGAATTGCAAATGCGATATTCAGCTATTCACAATCATGAAAATGATGTTGATGTTAAATATATTGAATATCAAACAGGAGGAAAGCTTATAAAAAAGAAAGAAGATTATTTCAAAAATATGCCAGTTGACAAGATTGGCGAATTGTTAAATGAACCTCCAGAGGAAGATTATCAAAAGAAGGAAGCAAGGTTAAAGATAGGTAAGAAAGAATATAGAATTACTAAAGAACAGCTTAACGAAGCAAGTGAGGCGTTAACAGAAACAGCTGAAAAAATATTCAATGCTACAACCACTATTACTCAAGAAGAGTTAGATCAGAAGGTTCATGATACAGAATTTATTTTCTCTAAGCTTGAATCCATTTTGTCAAATTATTTAAGTAGCGACAATGAAAATTGAAACGTTAAATCAAATTCTAAATGATTTGTGGAATTTGCATTTGGTTTTTTTTGGAATTTCTGTGTCTATTTTTACGCTTTTATTTTCTTTCATCATTAATAAAAAGGATATTTTAAAATCGATAGCTGCACAAATTAAAAAAGGAAGCCACGATCCACTATTACTTCAGCAAGAGGTTTTTGCAAAAAAGCATATTATGAGATTAAAATCAGCAATCAACAAAGTTTTAATTATTTTAATGTCGACAATTATTTTATTTGTTTTTGGATGGCTTTCAGAAAGATTCGTGCCAAGTACAGATTACAATTTGAAATTGATATGCTTATATTTACTTGCATCATTTACATGTCTAATTGTCATATTCACAAGCTATACTTTTTGGAAGATTTATCAATATTATATAAAGGAAATAAAAATAACTTAATCCTTTTGCTTGCTCGCACGTCCGTCCTTGTATTGGACTAATTTGATAAAATAGTTTGAGACACAGACGGACGTCTGCGCCAGCGCCAAAATGCTATAGCTTTAATTTTTTTAAATTTTTCAATCATTCACAAAGTTCGTAGCGAGGACGCTACGAACAGCCGCTTTTTAAAAAATTGCCGTAATTTCCATATATACCATACCAGAAAAATGCTTCGTTGTGGCCTTTACCCTTGCTTGTGTTTTCACTTCAAGTTATTGGGCTCAATTTCTTTTTGGTGATAACACCAAAAAAGGTTCAAAGCATTTTTAATCAGTTACTTATATGTAAAATAAACAAAAGCACGGAAAGATTTCCGAGCCGGCAAAATCTATCTAATACTTACTTCAACACCTGCAATTCCGTATCAAAAAAGAAGTTTTTATCAATCGGCACTTTTTCATATTTTTTCAGGAGTGTTAAGGGCAAAAAGTTAGCTTCAAGTTCTGCCAAAGGCATAATAAATAAACGTTCCGGTTTTGCGCCGGTGTTGCCTACGCCAATAGCAATAAAAACAGGAATATTTTTGCTTTTGTGATATTCCTTATACCGCGCCAGTTGCGCTTCGGTGGCAAATTCAATCCCGTTATTATAAAAGTTGCTGCGCCATTTACATTCTACGGCAAATTTTTGCACCACATTTTTCAAACGGAACTCAAACAGCAGATCGGGTTGTGTGGTGGTTTCCGCATATACGCCTTTCACAAATTTATCGCCCGCCCATTCTTTCAACGTAAAATACTTCTTATCGAATTTCTGCACTACAAATTTTTCAAAATCATTGCCTTGCTTTTTGTTAATATCTTCGTTATCAATATGTCTATCATTCTTCAGCGGATTATTTTCTGTTGCCGGTTTTTGTACTGGTTCAGCCTCTATTACAGTTTTGTCAGCAGTAGTATCAGCATCAGTATGCTCCGCCGGTAAAGATGCTCCGATAGCGTTATCTGCAACAATGCCGGTATCATTATTTACCTGTACATAAAAATATAAGCCGCAGCCAAATATTAAAATCCCAAGTACCATCAGCACAGTGCCCGCCATCTTTTTCATTATTAAGTTAAGTTCTCTTTGATTTTTCGCTTGCACAAAGATCAGCAAAAGAGTTTATTTACATATAAGCATATTATCAAAAATGCTTTGTTTAAGGTGCGAAGCATTTTTGGGTATAGCTATATATGTAAAGCATTATACCAGCGCCGGGTATGGTAAGCCTGAAAATAAGTGCTTAAACCTTTATGTTGTTATCACGAGGAGCTATGGTTTACAGAAATAATTTTGCCGGTGATAGCACAGGTTAAGATTTTAAAATCTCTGCAAGCCTTGATCTTAAGGTTTTTGGCGCTGCCCTTATGTAGCATGTAAAACCAGGCATGCTATGTTCTTTTTTATTGCGGATTGATTTTTACTATTTTGCGTGTATAAACTGATGATTTGAACCTGAAAGCTATATAGTACATTCCCTGGCTAAGTCCATAGAGGTCTAAGTATTTATCTTCCATTCCGTTATAAATCACTTTTAATTGCACAAGCCTTGACTTGCTGTCATAAACATTTATGTAAACATCAGATTCTCTTAGCGCAATGTTATTAATTTCAAGAAAAAGTTTACCGCTTGTTGGATTAGGATAACAATCAAATCCGCCCGATAGCTGAGGATCAGTGAATAATGAGTCCATCGTAGTTGAAATAAGTACGGTATCCTGCTTAATTATTTTCCTGTAACTTGTAAAGTGAGATGTTTTAATAGTATCAAAATAAGGCTTAGGGCAAATACTGCGTATAATGGTTGTATCAACTTTTACGCTATCGTTGCGGTAATAGCTTATCACCTGGTATAAATGTGCTTTTTTTACCGCATACCGGCCAATTGTATCATACGTAACAGTATAATAAGATTGTTTTAGAGTATCATCGGCAGTAAAAATGGTATCTGTTTTTACAATAGTATTTATATTGTTATAATGAGAAACCTTAGAATCGTTATATAAGAGCTGTATTTTGTTGCCATAGCCAATGGTTACAATATCTTTTTTGAAATCATTGTTAATATCGCCAAAACTAATTCCCTGCGGATTAATATGCGATTCCATATTGATCTTATATTGATCATAATTTTGATATTTTCCAATTGTATTCTGCTGAAAAACAGTTACATATGGCCAGCCGCCATGCGCAATAAATATTTCTGGCTTGCCATCGCAATTCAAATCGGCTGCTTCAATGGCCTGCGGAACCTCCATAGCCTGTATTATTTCAGCCGGCTTTAGCAACTTTGTGATTGTATCCTGGTAATAAATATAAATTTTTGCATTTGGACTATTACTGCTTCTGGTGGCAACAACATCAATGGCGCCATCATTATTAAAATCACCGGCGGCAATTCCGCTAAAGATAATATAATTGCTTTCTCCAGGCTTATAAACAGCTGATTTTGATAATTTTTTGTTTGTGTCCTGGGTTAGAATATGAATTCCGTAATCACCTTGCTTAACCAAAAGTACAACATCATTTAAACCATCGGAATTTACATCAGCAATTTCCAGCTCATTTCCGCCAAACGGCGAAATGAAAGTATTTTTGTGTAATCCGTTAACCTGCTGGTGGAAAACAGAAACAAAGGAATCGCCCGAATGTGATGCAGCGATATCAGTCAGGCCATCGTTATTAAGGTCACCTGTTTTGATGCTTAAAACATTCTTGCCGCTGTAATATCCTTTAATTGAATTTAAAACTCCGGCGTTGCTCTGATACAATACACCAACGCTGTCGCCATACCCTATTATCACATCATTTAAACCATCATTATTAACATCTGCAACATTAATGGCCAGGTTATCATAAGGCACCCGTGCAAACGGATAGAACACAGGTTTTAATAAACCGCCATTATCATCCTGCAGGTAAACATAAACCCTGTGCGGAACATTGTTATAATTAGGATGATGTGCAAGTACAATCAAATCATCCCGTTTATCATTATTTACATCGCCAATACACAATACCCTTGGCTTAAAAACCATATCAATTGAATTTCCTGTTGTAAAGCTCGCCTGTGAATAAACCACGCCGCTAAGGTTCAGTATAAATATCAGCGATAAAATAATTTTCTTCATTCGTTTTTTTAAACAGTCTATCCGGGTATAAACTCAAAACTACTGAAAAACATGCTTACCTGAATATTTATTTTGCGTTTATTGCATTCCTGGCCTGCCGGTTAACAGCTATTGCCTGATTAAATATATGCCGGCCTTTAATGCTTTTAATAGTTTTAGGATGATAATAATAATTTTACGCATATACTTATTTTGCAAAAGGGTATTAATTATTATTGTAAATGCTAAAAGAATTAATTGCCCGGTTTGGTAAAGAAAAAATAAACACGCTAACCAAGTACCCATCCATACTTACGCTTCATAAATTAGGTGAAAAAGGCCGCTTAACAAATGAACTTACCACACCTGTTGAGGACGAAGAGATGTTTGCAACCGAAAAAATTGATGGTACAAATGCAAGAATTGTTTGCTATGGCGATGAATATTTAATTGGCGCAAGAGAGTTTGTTTTGCACCATTGCCACGACCTGTATTACGATACTGCACAGGGAATAGTGGATGGTTTGAAACATCTGAATATACATATTCCTCAAACACAGGCGTTTACTGTTGTTTATGGAGAATTTTATGGTGGTAAAACTTCCTCTAATGCCAAATGGTACGGCCAGGATAAAAATGGTTTCAGGGTGTTTGATGTTGCTGTTTACAGAAATCTGGAAATACTGGAAAAACCGCAGCAAGAAATTTCTAAATGGCGGGAACAGGAAACAGAAAATGGTATAGTTTACGGCCAGGAATTTCTCAGCCGGCAAGATATCGAAACGCTATTTCCTGCTTTAAATCTAGTGCCATTGGTTGAGTTTGATGCCGGAGATTTTTCACATAGAACGGTTCTGGAAAATCTTAAAAAATCACTCCCGGCTACAAATGCTGCACTTTCTGTTAATGCTTTAAAAAGATCGGAAGGTATAGTTTGGAGAAATAAGGGCAGAAACAAAATTGTGAAAATTAGATTTGAGGATTACGAACGCACACTTCGCTGATTTTTTTGAAGTTATTTGGCAGCAGCATTAAAACAGATTATTAAAACCAGGTTAAGATGGAAAGCTACCGGTAACCTTGCTACGGTAGGTTTATCGTTCAATGCTAAAGCTACAAATTAGAAATTCCGGGCCGGAACGCAGCCATCAGCCTGTAAAAATATAGCAGGCAGCGCCATACATATTTAGATATGCCGGAAAATACTTCGCAAGGAATTATGCAAAGCATTTTCCGGCATATCTATAGATGGAAATTTTATCCCACAATAGCGAGGTTAAAAATTACTGAATAACGTGAACTCGAAAATTACAGACTGTTCCAGCAGAGTCTTCTGCAAGGGACTCTGCTGGGGACAACGATTAAAGTACATTCAATTACACAAATAACATCTTAAAATATTGATCATCAGATATTTAAATTCCCCAGCTCACGTTGAATATTGTATTACCATTGCGTTTGGCTTCTACAGTTATAGATAATTTAGATAGGCTGAAGCCAAAAATAACCTCATAATCAACATGCCCGCCATTTTATGTAAGTGTGAAATTGTGTTTAGAACCGCCAAAAGCAGTTTTTGCAGATTTAAGCGCATTGTTATAATACACACTTTCTTTTCCTCAGAAATTGTTGTTGATATAAAGCAGGTTACCGTTGATGTTTATATTGTATTTGAGCATGGTTTTTATTTTTTTGCTGCAATATAATCTGGTTTTAAAGCATTGCTGTTTGGCTTAAATTTTTAAGAATCTTTAACTGTTTGTAACAATAGCGTTAAAATTAAACTGCTTTTTAATTAAGATGAAATAAGATTTAAAGCATTTTCCAGAACATTTATATATGGAAAACTTCGTTGCGCCGATGTTTAGTATCGAAGCCCTTCGGCAACATTTTTTAAAATGGCTCATTTTCAAATTTATAAACCCTTATTGGTGATAACACCGGCAAAAGTTTATGAAAACAGGAAAACCTGGCAAAAAAAAGTAAGTAAATAACTGAGGTTAAACATTATAATAAACGGAGAAACCTAAGCACTTCTAACTTCACTGTAAGCAATTACTTTATTAATTGATTTGGCTGGAGCTTTCTTTTCTTTATTTCTTCTTCCGTACCAAATCATAAAACCGCTAACCGGCAAACTCGCAATGAGTAAGCTGATAAAAAAGGCAAGTATTTTTCCGGGTAAACCCAAAATGGCGCCAACATGTATATCGTAATTCATACGCATGAGTTTGTTGGCGGCCGATAATTCCAGGTATCTTCCCCATTGGTGATCAACAGAAAGCTCCGCCATGGTATATTGATCGAAATAGCGGTGATCTGTTTTGTAATAAGTTGATTCTTCTGGGTTTATGGCTGCCATTATAGAAGTTTTATCATCATGCGGGAAGTGCATTTCTATGGATTTTGCCTCCGGATGTTCTTCCTGCATTTTGTACCATAGTTTATCTATTACAGGCATATCGTACGAATTATTCCTGGCTGAATAATCGGACAAAGGTTCATCATAAGGCAGCAGCTTTTTACCGCCGCTCGCAATGCCGTAATAGCCTTTTGCGAACCATTCAAATCCCCAAACCAGGCCTGTAACAGCAAAAATTAAAGCCAGCCAGCAAATATAAAAACCGGTAACGTTGTGCAGATCGTAGTTTTTACGCCGCCAGCGTGCATCCCATTTTACGGTAAACCTTTGTTTTATGCTGAATTTATTTTTCGGCCACCACAGTACAATTCCGCTAATGAGCATCACTATAAATATCAAGGTAAAACTGGCTACAACGGGCCGGCCAATATCGTGCGGAAGCCAAAGATAAAAATGGCCGTTCAATACAAACCTGAAAAAATCTGTGAGCTCATTTTTCACTTTCAGAACTTCGCCGGTATAAGGGTTCAGGTAAACGAAATCATAATATTCGTCTTCCATATAATAAATAGCGTTTACTGCGTTGTGTTTACCTTTATACAGTATGCCGTGTATGTGTTTGCCAGGCACTTGTGCATCAGCAATTTCACGTAACTGGCTTGGCGGCAGAAAAGCTTTTTGCTGCGGTTCTACATATATATATGGCTGGTAAAATGCTTTGATCTCTTCCTGGAAAGCATACATACAACCTGTAATGGCCACGATGAAAACCACCAGCCCGGATGCTAACCCAAGCCAGAGGTGTAATTTGCCAAATAACTTTTTCATTTGAATTTAAAATTTATGCGCTATGGTTAATCTTGCGTTTCTGCCCGGTTCCGTTTGCCAGTAAAACATGTTTCCGTAAGTGGCGCCGCTGTATAAATATTCGTCTAAAATATTATTAATCAATAAATTAATGCTGAAACTGTTTTTGCTGTAGCTGATGCCGCCATCAAGCCTGAAATAATCTGGCAAAGCGTTTTTGCTATCATCGAAGGTGCCCCAGGTTGAGCGGCCGGACTGATATTGATAGCCTAAAGAAAGCCCGAAACCATTTAATTTACCATTCCTAAGCCGATAGTTTAACCATGTATTCTGAATGTGCTTTGTAGCGCCTGCTATGGGCTGTCCAATCAAGCGCGGATCACTGTCTTTAGTAATTTGATTTTCGGTATAAGCGTAATTTACAATAATGCTCAGGCTCGGTAAAATCTGCCCTTTTACATCTGCTTCTATGCCTTGTGCCTGCGTTTGGCCGCTTTGCCTGCTGAAAACAAATTGCCCTGTAACAGGATCGGCGTTTTCAAGATCTGTGGTTAAAACATTGTTTTTGGTGATCTGGAAAGCGGAAACAGTTGTGCTCAGTCGGTGGCCGAAGAAATCTTTTTTAACGCCTGCTTCTATATTTGTACCTGTCAGCGGATCGAAGCTGTTTCTCCGGTAATCCATACCCGGGTTGCCCATAAAAGCTTCGTCATATAAGGCATATGCAGAAAATGCTTCTGTAAAGCTGAAACTTAAGCCCGTGCGAGGCGTAAATTTAGCGTCATCTGTGAAGCCGCTATACACATTTCCATTTTTAAGGTGTGTGTATCTTCCGGCTAAAGTAATGCGTAACTTATTCCCGAAAAAGCCAATTTCATCCTGCAGGTACATGCTGCTGTAGCCATTGCCATAATGCACGCCACGCTCGCGAATGTTGCGGCTCCTGTCCCATAATGGAATATCTTTCGCGGCAACTGTACCGTAAACCGGGTTATAAATATTGAACACGGAATCGCCCAACGCTGCGCCTTGGTTCCAGTCGGCAAAATAATCCTGCTGGCGCATATCCAGCCCGGCTAAAATATTATGTGTTATGCCGAAAGTATTTACACGGCCATTGAGGAAAACCTGCGCATTTTTATTTTCGCCCAGCGCATCCCAAATACTAATGCCGCGCTGCATAAAACTATCGTTTGTAATGTTAATTTTCCATGGCCATAAGCTTTGCCCCAGTGCCTGGTAATTGAAATAACCTGCCTGGGCCGTTAGTTTCCAGCCCTCATTTAAATGGTGCTCAAACATAGCCAGAACACTGCGGTCGTTTATTCGGCTAGGGGCAAGATTGGCTTCCGCCGTAGTGAAATTCCTTGGCAGGTCTCCATAACCGTTTCGTGAAAAAGCGTAGTTGCTACCCACAACGCTCATTTCAGAAAACTGGTGGGTATATTCCAGTGTTACAGCGGTTTTTTCATTATGAATATATTTGATTACCGGCGCAATGGAGTAGCGGTTGTTGTATTCAAAATCTCTGTGGCTGCCTTTCATCTGGCCCATAACATTTAACCTGTAAAGTAATTTGCCGTCTTCTCTCAGCTTGCCGTCCATATCTGTCGTAGCACGATAAAGGTTGAAACTGCCCAGCGTAAATGAAACTTCGCCTTTGTTAATGCCGCTTGGTTTTTTGGTTACAACATTGTAAAAACCGCTTGGCTCGCCGCTGCTGAGCATAAAACCGGCCGGGCCTTTCACAAATTCAACCCGTTCAACCATGCTAAGATCTTCGGTTAGCGGCCCCCACGGCATCTGTACATTCATGCCATTGCGGAAAGCGGTAATCTGTGAGCCGCGCATATTTATCCTTGCGTAATTATCCCAATGTTCCAGCTTCTGCGCGCCGCTTACATTCCGGGTTACATTTTCCAGCATATCAATACTTTGCTGCTGCTGCAATACTTCTTTTGTAACTACCTGTATGTTTTGCGGCACCTCAATTAATGGCGATTGCAGGCGCAATGAGTTAGATGGATTCTGGTTATTGTATGAATTCTGGTTGCCTGTTATTACTACTTCTTTCAGCTCCCGGGCGTTCTGGCTCAGTATAATTTCTTTAACATAGGTTGTTTCACCGGCCCGTACTTCTGCTGTTTTTTCTACCGGCTCCAGGCCAACGTAAGAAATGACAAGCGTGTAATTTCCCGGGTTAACTTTTTGTATGGAATATTCGCCCTTATTGTTTGTTTGCGCACCCTTATTTGTGCCTTTCAGGAAAACCGTAACAAATTCTGCCGGCTGGTTATCTGCAGATTTTACTATACCGGTTAAAGTGCCTGTAGTACTTTGCGAATAAGCATTGCTATAAAAAACGCAAAAAATGCCTGCCAGGTAAAATAATATGTGTTTTTTGTGGTTTTGAGGATTTTTCATTTCTCTGTTTTGCTCTTATTTTTATTTAGACTAATTCTAAACTGGCGCAAATCTAAAAACGAAAAATAATATTCCCAAAGCTTATTAAGAATTATTCTAAATAATATTTTCAATCAGAGGAATGGATATTCTTTTTGTACCTGTTAATTACATCTCAACTGTATTTTGAGG
>DAIUCM010000013.1:0-46643 GCA_036846145.1 Bacteroidota bacterium | reverse complement strand
CGCTAAAATAGATTTCGACTGGTTTCCTTCCTTACGGCATCGTATAAAATTTGGCACGCAGCATACCTATCATCGTTTTATACCGGCAGCCATTACCGGCGAAGGCAGCGAGCTCGACCTCATAAACGCGCAGCAAACAAAATATGTACACCAGGGCGGCGCTTATATAAACGATGAGTTTATAATCGATACCAGGCTTTCGCTGAATTTAGGTTTCAGGATTCCGTATTTTATTTATAAAGATACGAAGCACATTGGCGCGGAGCCGCGTATTACCGCCAAGTATTCTATTGATGAAAAAAGCTCTGTTAAAGCCGGTTACACATGGATGAACCAGTACATTCACCTGGTAACAAACTCCACGCTTTCTTTACCAATGGATTTATGGATACCAAGCAGCAATATAGTAAAGCCGCAGGTTGCGCAGCAGGTTGCAGCAGGTTATTTTCACAATTTTGAAAATGATAAGTACGAAACCAGCGTAGAGGTTTATTATAAAGATATGCGCAATATGATCGAGTACAAAGAGGGCGCCCAGATATTTTTCAGTAATAATATAGATGAAGAACTGGTTTTCGGCAATGGCTGGAGCTATGGCGCGGAATTTTTTGTAAAAAAGAACGAAGGCCGTATAACAGGCTGGGTGGGCTATACGCACGCATATGCATTCAGGAAATTCCCCGATCTGAACGCCGGTAAAAAATTCCCTGCCAAGTATGATCGCCGGCACGATTTATCAGTCGCCATGGTTTATAATTTCAATAAGCGCTGGTCATTCTCAGCTGTTTTCGTTTATGGTTCGGGCCATTCGCTCACACTGCCTTTCGGCAGCTACAACGTGCCGATGGGTAATTTCGGCGGCGGCGGGCAAACACAGGTTTACGATTATGTAGAGAAGAATTTCTATAAGTTAAGATCGTACAACCGAATGGATCTGGGTATTAAATATACAACCGAGCACAAAAAATGGCAAAGCGACTGGCGTTTCGACATATACAATGTTTACAGCCGCCGTAACCCGTACCTTGTTATGCTTAGCGAAAAGTATGATGCCGATGCTAATGTTACCAAGCCAATAGCGCAGCAAATTTCACTGTTCCCTATAATACCTTCAGTTAGCTATAATTTCAAATTCTAAAAACTGCATATACACATGTTGCAAAAAATGCTTTTATTTTTAGGACTTGCAGGCAGTTTGCTCCTTACATCCTGCCAGGAAGATATAACCCTGGAAGTACCGCCTTATGAAAACAAGCTGGCAGTGTTTTGCGTGCTTCAGCCCGATTCCATTCCGCGCCTGTTTCTAAGCCGCAGCAAATCGTATTTCGATTATACCGATAAAAGCGAAGAATATTTATATATTAAAAATGCTGAGGTAATTATAAAAGATATTACATCAGGTATTATTGATACCTTAAAGAGCGACAGCGGTTTCATACTGAATGATAACGGCGGCCGCTATTATGCATATTTTTATACTGGCAAATATGCAGCTAAAATTGGCCACCGTTATACGCTGGATATCAGGCACAACGGAAAACACGTAACTTCAGAAACCTTTGTACCCAAGCCTGTAGAAATAACAAAAGTTGATTATAAGGTTGATTCAATGTCGAGCAATTTCGATTTTTATATAAAAGATCCGGCAGATGAAAGCAATGGTTACAACTTGGTTAACATATTTACCTACACTTTCTGGGATGGGCAGCAAATGCGGACGATAAAGAATAAATATCGAGAGAATAACTTCTATTACGATAAGCTGAAAAATGGCGGCGAAATGGCAGTTAATTATTATAGGGATGATGATATTCGCAAGCAATTGGATACATCCCGAACCCTTTATTTTTACATAGAAAATAATAC
Organism: Bacteroidota bacterium; assembly: GCA_036846145.1. Taxonomy (GTDB): domain Bacteria; phylum Bacteroidota; class Bacteroidia; order CAILMK01; family CAILMK01; genus DAIUCM01. Next base: position 44,777 of record DAIUCM010000013.1, on the reverse strand, counting down.
CACGCAAACTGCGGAGTACCTGCAATCGGTTTGGGGACAGATATATAACGGGCAGGATAATTTTTTTACAGAACCCAGCATCGTGAAGCATAATATTACCGGCGGCCTGGGCATTTTCGGCGCAACAACGCCTGCCCCTGAGTATAAAGTAGTAATTAAATAAGTGATTTATTTTAAGCATCTGCATATATGTAAACGGCTAAAAATACTTTCGGTAACTGCTTTTTTGCTGCTTGCCCTTTTATGCTCCTGCCGCGAAGATATTACGCTTGGAATACCGCCTTATGAAACTAAGCTGGCAGTACATTGCATTCTGCAGCCCGGCGTAAGGCCTGTTCTTTTCCTAAATCGTAGTAAAGGTTATTTCGAATATACCGATACCAGTACCGATATTAATTATATTGATGACGCAACTGTAATACTTACAGATGTTACTGCCGGCTGGATTGATACTTTAAAATCGGCATTTATGACTTTTGGTGGCGGCAGCACCCATGGTTATTATTTTTGCGATAAACAAATTATAAGCGGGCACACCTATAAGCTGAATGTTTGGCATAAAGGCAGGCATGTAAGTGCTGAAACAACTGTTCCCGATCCTGTAGTAATAAAAAATGTAACTTTTACAGCTGATAGTTCGAATTATATAGATCCCTTATACCAGATGAAATACATCTTCAATATTGAATTTGAAGATATTGCCGGCCAGCAGAATGCATACAAAATAATATCAAATACCAGAAACGCAATTACCAGCTGGCATGAGGATGAGCGAAACAAAAAATACTTGTATGATTATGGTAATGATGGCGCAACTTTAACATATAATTATTACCAATGGGTTTATTTTAAACCTGCTGACATGGTTTATGCAAGGTTTATAGTTGAGAACAGCACGGCCGCAACTGCCGAATATACCCAAGCACTTATAAACCAGGTAAATAGCCGGGATGAAAATGAATTTTTCGCCGAACCTGTAATTCTGAAACATAACATCAACGGCGGACTTGGTATTTTCGGTGCTAAATCTATATCTCAACCGTTTTCAGTAAGAATACGATGAAGATAAGTTTGTTCCATATATTGATGTTAAGAAAAATACTTATAATCTTTACGGTATGCATAAATTTTCTTCTCATTTCCTGCCGCGAAGATATAACGCTGGAAATACCACCATACGAAAGTAAGCTGGCAGTGTTTTGTGTGCTTAATCCTTTTCGGGAACCGGCCTTACTCCTGAACCGCAGTAAGGCTAATTTTAATTACGCAGATACAAGCCGCGAAACACAGTATATTACAGATGCATTGGTGGTGATTACAGATCTTACAACAGGCGTAAAAGATACGCTAAAGGTTAGAAATTTTGGCCAGGCGAGCTGGCCAATGAATGGTGGTGGATTTCATACCACGCAACCGTATTATGTTGGTAAAAATAAACCAGAGATTGGCCACAGGTATAAGCTGGAAATATGGCACAAAAACGAATATCTGCATGCAGAGACTTTTATTCCGCAGCCGGTAACCATAAAATCGGTAACTTATAAGAAATCAAAATCTATTGAGTACGAAGGCTTTAATGATGTTACCTTCACCTTGAAATTTGATGATATAGCAGGTGAACAGAATGCTTATGTAACCACTATGCTAACTAGTGGCAATTATTATGATTATACTTACAAATACGATCATAATAACGATGGAAAAGAATTAACCGATCAGCATCGTATTATTATGTATCCTCATGATACTGGATTAATTCCATTAGCAGTAGAAAATCATACATTGCAAACAGCGGAATATATATCAGCTTTATACAAACAATCGGAGTTTACGACACACTTTTTTACAGAACCTTCTATTGTTAAACATAATATTAATGGTGGACTCGGTATTTTTGGCGCGGTAAGCCGACATCAGTTTTATTTTGTGGTTCATGTAAAGTAAGCCATATATAACAAACCAAAAGAATGCTTCGTCCATCGGAAAGTTTCTCAGCACAAAAAACACAATCCTAAATTCCTGGTTTCAAAGCCATTGGTCAACATCGTGCGCCGCATAACGCCAAACGCAACGCACAACTCAATCCGGTATAAGCTCAAACTGCTTGGCGAAACCAATACCAACGTAAGTGAGGTTCATGTCTATATTACGTGTTTGCTCTCTTTTAAAAACAAGGCTTTGCTGATTTTCGCGGTAGAGTAAATAGTTCTGCGCTATCCACAGCTTTATCATCCAGTCGCGGTTAAAGTGGTAGCCCATGCCCATTCTTGCTTCGGTAAAATATTCGTTACCGGGCCCGCCGTTATCTTCTGAAGCGCGGTAAAAGCCCGCGGCCAGGCTTCCGTAAGCGAAAATATTATTTTGTGGCGGGCCGTTGAGCAGATAATGCGAGTATTCGAATAAGCCCGTAATAGCAATAAACGACAGGTTCTTATAATCTGTCCTGTAATGGATCTGTCCACCAAGCGGATCGGTAGCGAAACTATCTCGCATATACTCAACAATACCAAAATTATAGCTCAGGCCAAATTTAGTGCTACGGTTACGCGAGAGCAATACATCCATTTTAATATCATAAAAGCTCGATGGCTCTTTTACAATATTATCTATTTTGTCCCTGCGTTCGCGCCAGGTCCAGTCATTCCCGTTGCCGCTCTTGCTGTATTCGCCAGCGTAGAAATAATTGTAACTCCCCTGCAGCGATTTAAATTTTATATCGGTACCCATGGTTAAGTACCACGGCTTTTTTTCTTTCGCGGAATCCTGCTGTGCATTTGCGTACGGGTAAGCAAAAAGCATAACTACAAAAGCAACAATAAACCTGCGCATAATTAAAAAATATTAATAAAGATGTAAAATTAGAAGTTAACGGCAGCATTGCCAAAAATGGTATGCGCTATTTTACAATAAGATGAAATTATTTGCGCTAAGGTTGTATGAATTCCTGTAAACGGGTAAGAAAAACGCTTTGCGCCGCATTCATACATTCCCTGGCATCGGCAATAGTAAAAAACTGCGCTTTATCTACCTCTGCATACACCTGGTAACTGCCCGATTTCGGTGGCCATTCCATTTTAAAAGTGTTACATTGTAAAACCCAACTGGCAGGTAAATCACCCTCAACTGCCCAGGCATGTACCGTTTTGCCGCCTTTCTGCTTCACGTGGCCCAAGGGTATAAATTCTCCTTGCGGTGCAAATCCTGTTTCCTCCTCAAACTCGCGCCTGGCAGCAGGTAAAAGCTCTTCGCCAGGGTTTGGCAGTCCTTTCGGAATACTCCACCAGCCTTTATCCCTGCTTTTAAAGATCGGCCCGCCAGGATGAACCAGGAAAACCATAATATCAGCATCCACGCGCTTGTACAATAAAATTCCGGCTGATGTTACTGGCATGCTTTAGGTTGGTTTTAAGGTGAACCCAATAATTAATTACTGTTTATCAATATTATATATTAATTCCCATATAAGCTAAAGCTAAAAAATGCTTTTATTTCTACTATAGGTTGAAATCCATAGCAATTGGCAACCACAGCTGATTTCCGCTGCTCAAAAAGTTATTTACCCTTTGCTTTAGCATTGGGCAGCATTATAATTTTTTTAATTCAAATCTCCAACTCAGGTTTTTCAACAAATTTATGGCTTTGTTACCTTATACCAATATAGAATGAAATATGCGTAAAAAATGCTGGTTTGTGCGCCACGAAACCAGGGAGTATCGCTTCTGAGCTCCGTGGCCTGTGGCTCACAAGTCACTTTTTAAATGCGCACTATTCATTCTAAATTGGTATAATAAATACAGCGTTTTAATTATGGATGTTAAATTATAGTGCTAAAGTGGAATTTCATGAAGTTATGTGGCTCCGGAATATTTTGAAACGGTACTAACTAATATTGAAATGGTTTAGGTATGGAATATGAACTATTCAAAGCTTTCAGGATTTTTATACAAAAGCACTTGTATTTATGCCTGTTTGTGAGTTGTGCCGGAGAGAAGTTTTACGTGTAAGCCGGCATCATTTAACACCTTTGGAAAAAGGCGGCAGAAACACGCCGACCGTAAATCTTTGCCAGCCTTGCCATACCACCTTGCATCATACATTTACCAATAACGAGCTGGCGCGCATATATAATACAATCGGAAAATTGTTGGAAGCTGAACCCTTACAGAAATATCTTCACTGGATAAAAAACAAGAACCTGGAAAGAATACCAGTGAAGAAACGAAAAAGCTGATCTTTTACTAAAAATTTTAGCTTTGATAAAGCTGATTTTGCAAAACGCAAAATCCCCGCAAGTAATACTTGCAGGGATTTCCATATATTATTTTATCGGAAAATACTTTAAAAATTAAGCTTCTGCCTGTACAGTTTCTTCTGCAGCAGGTGCCTGCTCCTCAATTGTATCGAATGGTACAATTGATACAAAGCTTTTTGCGTCTCTTTTCTTTTCAAACTTCACTAAGCCGTCAACCAATGCATAAATAGTGTGGTCTTTACCTAAACCTACACCCTGGCCCGGATGATGTTTTGTGCCGCGCTGGCGAACAATAATATTGCCCGCTATTGCAGCCTGGCCGCCAAATATCTTAATGCCTAGTCTTTTGCTATGCGATTCTCTACCGTTCCTGGAACTACCAACGCCTTTCTTGTGTGCCATTTCTTTATTCTTTTAATTAATGCGTTTTCTTACTAAAATTATGCAGTAATGTCTTCAATCTGTATGCGAGTGAAAGACTGGCGGTGACCGTTTTTCTTCTTGTAACCTTTTCTTCTTTTCTTCTTGAAAACGATTACTTTATCACCTTTCATGTGGCCTAAAATGGTAGCGCGTACCAATGTGTTCTCTAAACCGCTCAGGCTCACTTTATTATTATCGTCTGCAAAAAGCAATACATTATTGAAATCTACGGAGCTGCCTTCATCACCTGTTAAACGGTGAACGTACAACTTCTGGCCTTTCTCTACTTTGAACTGCTGTCCTGCAATGTCTACTATGGCGTACATGTGTAAAATTTTTGGAAGTGCAAAGTTAGGCATTATTTATTTATCGGCAAATTTTTTTTGAAGAATTCAGAAAACAGAAGTCAGGAGACAGGATCAATTAAAAATTAAAAATGAAGAATTAAAAATGCCGCGATGCGAAGCAATATTCAAACAGGGCATTCAAGATCAAAATTTCCATCTTCCCATATATGAATTTGCGGGAAAATGCTTTAAAGTTAAATGTTGCCTGTTGTTTGTAGTAAAGATTGCATGCAAGGTTTCTACGCCGCGATGGAGAAATCAATATATATATATATATGATTCAATGAGTTAATGATGGAATAAATTCCATCCCTACAATATTTGATCGTCCATCCTGGACTAGATTAACGCTCTGAACCGATTTCCGTAGGAACGATAAAATATTGTAGCAACGGATTTCAATCCGTTGAAAAGCAAGAATTTCTTAATTAAACAACATTGAATTATGATTTCTAAAAAATGCTCCGAAATACGATTGCGGGGGTATGCGATACGCCCCTGCGCCGCGATAAAAGCTTTTGTATTGCCTATTGATTGATTATTTATGCAGGATTCATGCAGATCGCCAAACATTTCTTTGCGTCTTTGCGGGAAACTCACGTAATACAGCATTCGTAATTGTTAATTCGTAATTGGATTCAACTCTTTGTTGTAATTTTGCGCCCGTAAACAGGCAGTACAAACTATACGGTTTTACATTTGTTAATCAACATTTAAATACAAACGCTACGGCAGCACAAAATAAAATGGCTTTAAAATTCCAGAAAGTAAGGGTTGCGAAGGTGGTTCGCGAAACCAATGATGCCATCACCATCCACTTCGAAAACCCCGATAAAACCTTATATAATTATATTCCCGGCCAGTACCTTACACTGAAGGTGGAAGTAAACGGTAAAAATTACAACCGCGCTTATTCGCTTTGCAGCTCGCCGGTTACTGATGAAACCCTGGCAGTTACCGTTAAAAAAGTGAGCGATGGGCTGGTTTCCAGCTACCTGAACGATAACCTGAAAGAAGGCGCTTACATAGATATTCTGCCGCCGCTGGGAAATTTCGTAGCCAAGCTGAATCCTAATCAGCAGAAACATTATTTTTTAATTGGTGCAGGAAGCGGCATTACACCTTTAATGAGCATCCTGAAAACCGCTTTGGTGGTAGAGCCAAAAAGCAAGGTTACATTATTATATGGAAACCGTAATGAGGACTGCACTATTTTCCGCAGCGCGTTATCGGAACTGGCGCAGAAATATCCCGACCGATTAACGGTTCTGCATTCCTGCTCGCAGCCGGCGCCGGGATTTGTTGGCATTACCGGAAGATTAACAAGAGGAAAAATGAAGGAAATCCTGCAGCCAATCATCCAGGAAGAAAGCCTTATTAAGGAGTACTTCATTTGCGGCCCAAGCGCCATGATGGATGAGGCCGGCCACGCGTTACGCGAAATGTATGTTCCGGCGCAATATGTTCACCAGGAGCATTTCAGCGCGCCTATTACACACCCCATGGATGAGCCTGAAACACCAACCACAACAGTTTCTGCCCCAGGTGCAGAAGATGACGGCAAGCCAAAGAAACGCGAAGTAACCGTTATACTGGAAGGTGAAGAACGCGTAATTACCGTTTCGCCGAACGAAAGTATACTGGAAGCCGCTTTAGATAATGATATGGATCCGCCATACGCCTGTATGATTGGCAGCTGCTGCACATGCAAGGCAAAACTGGTAAGCGGAAAAGTAATTATGGACGATCGTGAAGGATTAACGGATGAAGAAATTCGTGAAGGATATATACTTACCTGCCAGAGCCACCCGACAACTGCCGGTGTTGTAGTAAATTATGATGAAATTTAGGTGAATGGTGAATGATTTGCCGTTTACATATATCGTATTGCTGAAAAATGCTTTGAGAGCGTTGAACCGCAGAGTCTTCTGCGAGAGACTCTGCTGAAACAGCGCTGCTTTCAACGGATTGAAATCCGTTGCTACAAAATTTTATCGTTCCTACGGAACTTGGGTCGGAGCGATCATCAAGTTCTGTAGGAACTGTAATATTATGGGGATGAAATTTATTCCATTTTTAACTTTTTAGATTCAATCCTAACTGGTTAAAATGCAGGCTGCAGCATTACTTATCTTCGATGGAGATGTGCGCACCCGCAGCTGGTGGGATTGGCTGTCATCACACACTTCATTTAGTAAACCGTTGCACCGCTATAATGGCGTTATATATTTACGTAACAAGGGTTTGTATTTTGAAGAGTTTTACAAGCGCGCTGGTAACGCGGTAGATATCATTATCGAAAAACATAACATAACCAGTGTTTATCATGGCTACGATAATATTTATGCTGTGAGCCAGGTACGCGGTTTGGGTTTAACATAGCAGCCCATCCGCATTATTTTTAACGAATCTGGCAATACACAACAGCTTTATTTGATTCATAAATTTTTATTTTGGCCAAACTGCCAACGCAGAAAGGTACGCTTTGCTCCAAAAGTGGCTGGTCTGACCCCAATTATTTTATGAAAAATACATGTTTCAATATTAAAATTTTTTCTGTTCTAACAGTAAAAAGGCATTTTAATTTAGACGATAAAATTGTTTAATCGTAGTTAAACAATAAATAGTTTATTAGCAGTATTTCAGGCAATAACTATATAACAGCAGGTCAAAAAATGCTTTGGTAAATAATATTTAGAGACTAAAATACAATACTATCTCAGGAATTAAATATCCATTAAGATTTTAATACTTGGAATTTGAACTTAGGCAATATATTAAATAAATTCTGAACAAAATAAATAACGTTTTGTTCCGGCTTTTTGCATTAAAAATGGCTTAAAAATGCTGTAAAAGCTGTTTCTTTTATTTATATTTGTTGGCACACAACCGTTTAATTTTTTTAATTTATGCTTAATTTCAACAAATTAATTTTAATGTTAATGTTTGTCGTCGGGCCAGGCCTGGCGCAAAAGCTCAGCGCACAAACCATTTCCAGTACGCTGAATGGTAAAACCGGCGTAATTGAAAACCGCTGGACGGAATTTACCGCATCGGTTACCGAAGGCCCAGATTTTGGACGTTCCGTAACACAGCGCCTCACGCTGGATGATGCTACCCAGGCGGCCTATATTACGCTCGAGTACAAAGATGCTTCCAACAACTGGCAACCTTTAAGCTTTACCAATGGCGTAGTAATGTTTGGCCCATCAAGCGGTTTTCCGCTGGCAGATGCCACCACTTCCTTCCGCGTAAAAATTTCCACACCAGGCGAGTATGGCTACAAGCTGGAAATAAACGATGCCACAACTAACGAGCAGCTGGCGGTTTCTGATGAAGAAGTTGACGTTGAGCCATATGTGGCGCCAACAATTGCCAGCACGCTGAACGAGAAAAAAAACGTGCAGCCCAACCAGTGGGTGGCGTATGATGTAACTACAACTGCCGGTACAGATGCCAACGCCATGGTGCGCGGCAGGCTTGTGCTTGATGATGAAACGCAGGCTGCAAACATCACCGCCGAATATAAGGATGAAAACAACGACTGGCAGCCGCTGCTTTTTTCTACTGGTGGTTTGGTGTGGTTCGGCCCGTCAACAGGTTTTCCGTTGATGGATGCTACCAGCTATTTCCGTGTAATGTTTGATGCAGAAGGCCTTTATACCTACAAACTGCAGCTCGTGGAAATTACTACAGACTCATTGATGGCCTCGGCAGACGAATTTGTGGAAGTAATGATGCCTGCCCCAGTTAAGCCAACCATTGCTTCTACATTGAATAACATGGGCAATATAACACCCGGCCGCGAGGTGAACTTTAATGTTACCACCACAACCGGCGATATGGCTAACACCTTGGTAAAAGGTTATATAACGCTTGCAGATTCAACACAGGCATCAAACATCAGCGTTTCTTACACAGATGGTAACAACTGGTTCCCGCTCACCTTCAACAATGGTATTATAGAGTTTGGGCCGTCAACCGGTTTCCCTTTAATGAATGCAAGCTCAGCTTTCCGCGTAACATTTTCAGACGCAGGCACTTATAATTATATGCTTGATATTGTTGATGTTAATTCAGGCGATACTTTAGCAACCGCTATGGAATCTGTAATGGTAGATCCATTTGTGGCGCCAACCATCAGCAGCACGCTGAATAACCGCAGCAATGTAACCGTAAATGCAGAGCAAAGCTTCGATGTAACAACCGTTGCCGGAACAGATGTAAACCGAATGGTAAATGCAAGGCTTGTTTTGAAAGATGCCACACAGGCCGGTAACATTACAGCAAGCTATTTCGATGGCACAAACTGGATGCCGTTAACTTTCAATAATGGTATAATTGAGTTTGGCCCTACCACAGGCTTTCCTTTGATGGATGCAACTTCCAGCTTCCGTATTACATTTGGCGACACCGGGACTTATGCATACTCGCTTGAAATACTGGATGCATCAACCAGCGCTTTTCTGGCATGGACAGAAGAAGAAGTTGTGGTAAATGATGTTGTATATGTAGCGCCGACTGTATCTTCTACGCTGAATAATATGAGCAATGTAGTAGCTACCAGGGAAGTGGATTTCTCTGTTTCTACCGTTGCCAACAGCGAAGAAAACACCATTGTAAAAGGGTACATAACGCTTGCAGACCCAACACAGGCTTCAAACATAAGTGTATCTTATACCGATGGAATGAACTGGATGCCGCTTACATTCAATAATGGCATTATAGAGTTTGGTCCGGCTACAGGTTTCCCTTTAATGAATGCTATATCTGATTTCCGCGTAACATTCGCCAATGCAGGCACTTACAGCTATATGATAGATATAGTTGAAGTTGCTACCGGCGATACGCTGGCTACAGCCATGGAAACCGTAACTGTTGCAACGTTTGTGAATGCAACCATCAGCAGTACGCTGAACAACAGGAACGGTGTATTGATCAATAATCAGGCAAGCTTTAGCGTAACTACTGCGGCCGGCTCAGAATCAAACCGTATGGTGAAAGGCAGAATAGTTTTAGCCAATGCTGCACAGGCATCTGATATTACCTTGTCCTACTTTGATGGTATGAACTGGCAGCCGTTAAGCTTCAGCAATGGGGTGGCTGAATTTGGCCCGGCAACCGGTTTTCCTCTGTCAAATGCAAGCACTAATTTCAGAGTAACTTTTGCTTCGGCAGGCACATACGCCTATACATTAGAAATTGTTGACGTTAATACAAACCAGGTGCTGGCAAATAGCAATGAGCAGGTTGTTGTGAATACAGCCACTGTAATGCCAACCATTTCCAGCACGCTGAATAATAAAACCGGCATTATTGCCAACAGGCAAACAACATTTACCATAAACCCTGTTACTGGTACAGAGGCAGGCCGTATGGTGAGAATACGTTGGGTATTTGATAATCTGGCAATGGGTGCTTTTGTAGATGCCGAATACCAGGATGAAAACGGCGACTGGCAGCGGGTTTTCTTCATAAACGGTTCTGCCATAATTGGCCCGGCTGCCGGCTTTATGCTTAGCAGCGCGCCAATAAATGTTCGTGCAACTTTTACGCGCGATGGCGAATATTACTACAATTTCGAAATACGAAATGTTGCCACCAATCAGCCAATTGCAAATGTTGATGAACGTGTAAACGTTGGCGTTAACAGCATTGGTGAAAAAGATGGCGCTGCAGTGCAGTTTAACGTTTATCCGAACCCGGCAGTAAGCAACTTAACAATTGCTTTACCGGCAACCGGAACTTCGCAGGTTACAATATTTACCGTAAACGGCAAGCAAATCAGGCAGATGAACAATGTAAACGGCCTTCAGACTTTAGATGTATCTCATCTTGCAAATGGTATTTACCTGGTTAAGGTTGTGAACAATGGCGTAACCGCTACAAAACGTTTTGAAATACTGAAGTAATTCAATAAAATAAATCTCGCATGCAAAAGGGCGGAAGATTCGATTTCTTCCGCCCTTTTTATTTGATGTTTCCATATATAACAATTGCTAAAAATACTTCATCTCCGTTAAACTATATCGGCAATCAAACATTTGTATTTTACAATTAATATAATACCTTACTAAAAACTAATAATTTAAGAAATGGAAGAGCGCGATAAAAAACAATTACGTATAGCCGGCAAACGCGCGGACTTCATGAAGAGTATCGTTGTATTTTTTATAATAAACGCCGGTTTTTGGGGAATTTGGGCAATAACCAGCCATGATAACAGCAGCATGTGGCAGATGTGGCCTTTATGGCCTACGTTAGGGTGGATTGCCGGTGCCGTGATTCAATATTTTGAAATTAAAACATACGCAGCGCGCGTAGAAGAATTGAATACAAGCGCTTAGTTTACAGATAATACACACCTGTATTTATAAAAAAACCTTCATTATTATTCGTGCAGGGTTTTTATTGATTAACGTGAGCTGTGGAATTAGATTAAAAAACGCAAGGCTGGCCAATACTAGAGCAAATGGCAAATGAATTTTTAGCTGCAGAAATAAGCTATTTTCCCTTTCAATTGCTGTGGATTCAACCCATAGTGACAATTAAAAGCATTTTTTAGCTTTAGCTTATATGGGAATTAATATATAGTATTGACATACAAGTGATTAACCGCAGTCTTACGTTCTTTAAATAAATTGGCTGCTCAGTCAAGCAGCTTCTATTTATAAAAGTGTTTTATGGCTTATGTAATAAGCGCCATTCCTAAATACGCAATTCACTTAATATTCCAGCAGCTCTTTTATTTTATCTGCCAGCCTGCCCGCAGGTAAAAAGTTCGCCTCAAGTTCAACGGCAAATGGTACAGCAGTATCCAGCGAGCCTAAACGCATAACCGGCGCATCTAAATACTGGAAAGCATGTTCCGATATATGTGCTGCTATTTCGCCGCCAAAGCCGCCAACCAGCGTATCTTCATGCAGTACCAGCACTTTGCCGGTTTTCTTTACACTTGCAAGTACGGTTTCATGGTCCCATGGCAAAAGCGTACGCAGATCTACAATTTCTATACTTTCATCAGGATGTTCATCGGCATATTTCAGCGCCCAGTGCACACCGCTGCCATAAGTAATTACAGATAAATCTGAGCCTTCGCGAACTACGCGCGCCTTGCTTATTTCTATAGTGTAATAATCATCGTAAACTTCTTCGGTTATACTGCGGTATAGCGCTTTGTGTTCGAAGAAAATAACAGGGTTCGGGTCTTCGAAAGAAGCATTCAGCAAACCTTTAGCATCTATAGGCGTGGAAGGATAAACAACTTTTAAACCTGGAACGTGCGTAAACCAGGCTTCATTGCTTTGCGAGTGGAAAGGCCCTGCGCCAACACCGGCTCCTGTTGGCATGCGTACAACAACATCGGCATTCTGGCCCCAGCGCCAGTAAATTTTCGCCAGGTTATTTACAATCTGGTTAAAAGCCACGGTTACAAAATCGGCGAACTGCATTTCCACCATCGACTTATATTTTTTAACAGCTAAGCCCAGGCCAATACCCACAATTGCCGATTCGCAAAGCGTAGTATTTCTTACTCTTTCTTTACCGAATTCATCAATAAAACCTTCCGTTACTTTAAATACACCGCCATATTCGGCAATATCCTGCCCCATTAAAACAAGGTTTTCATAGCGTTGCATGCTTTGGCGCAAAGCGTCCTGCACAGCATCAACAAATCGTTTTTTGGTATGATTTGCGGTAGCAGGCATCACCAAGAAATTATGCGTATTTTTTATAGCTGAAGTATTTTTCCGTTCAGGCTTATATGGCGCGTAAACATCGCGCAGTTCTTTTTCGGTATCAGCAACCGGTGCAGGCTCATTCAAAGCATAGTCCAGCGCTTCATTAATCTCTTTGCTGTATTTATCTCTTAGTTCTTTAATAGCATCTTCAGTAAGTATTTTTTCACTCAGCAGCCAGTTTTCGTAATTTGTAAGCGGATCTTTCTTGCCCCATGTTTCAAATAATTCCTGCGGAACATACTTGGTGCCGCTGGCTTCCTCGTGCCCGCGCATACGGAAAGTCATGCACTCAATAAGCACGGGCTCAGGGTTTTCGCGCATCCGCTCCGCAATAATAGAAATTGTATTATAAACCTCCAGAATATCATTTCCATCAATTTTATAGCCTTTCATGCCATAGCCAACTGCCCTGTCAACCAGGCTTTCGCAGGCATATTGCTCGCTGGTAGTGGTTGATAAGCCGTAGCCGTTGTTCTCAATTAAGAATATAACCGGCAGTTTCCAAACCGCGGCAGTGTTCAGCGCTTCATGAAATTCGCCTTCCGAAGTACCGCCATCGCCAGTAAAACCCAGTGAAATTTTACCTTCCTTATTTAATTTATGCGCCAGGGCAACACCTGCCGCAACGCTTAATTGCGGGCCGAGGTGCGATATCATGCCAACAATATGGTGCTCATTCGTCCCGAAATGAAAAGACCTTTCCCTGGCCTGTGAATATCCGCTGCCTTTGCCCTGCAACTGCGCGAACAGCTTTTTAAGATCCACACCGCGGGTGGTAAAAACGCCAAGGTTGCGGTGCAGCGGCATAATATATTCATCGTTATGCAGCGCCATGGTTGCGCCAACCGAAATGGCCTCCTGCCCAATACCTGAGAACCACTTGCTTACCTGGCCTTTACGCAGCAACAGCAGCATTTTTTCTTCTATCAAGCGGGGCTTCAGCATGTTGCGATAAAGCTCTAAAAGTGTATCGTTGGTTAACGAGCCGCGGTTGTATTCCATATATATAGTTGGCAAAAAATAGTTTAAACGAATAACAGGCTGCAAAATTAGGCAGAAAATACTGAAGCCGGGCTGATTTTGTGTAATGAAAACAGGCGTAAAAATGAACTATTTGCGGCTTAATGCATATATGAGTTTACATGTTGAAGTATTAATTTTTTTGAATACTCTAAAACCTAAATAAAAAAATCATGAAAAAAAACCTACATACCTTAAGCGTATTAATATTATTAACTGCACTTTTATCGGCATCCTGCACAAGCCACAAAACTGCTTTAAAACCAAATTACAATAACCTGGAAATCGCACAACATGCGTATTATATTGATAATGAAGAAAATATTCAGTTGCAAGCTGTGGAAGAAGGAACGATTGCAAATGCTGATGTTGTGGAACAGGAACAATCGGAGATAAACCAGCCAGTGCCGAATCAAAATAGAAATAATTCAATTGCTAAAGCTAAAATAAAATCAATTCAGGCAGCACAAAAACTGGCATATAAAATAGAGTCGAAAGCGAAACTGCCGCTGCAGAAAGCTACAGCCGGTACAAAAGACGGTGGAGAAAAAGGACTTGTTGCTACAGGAATTATTTTCGTTGGGCTTGGCTTGCTGATCATGATTCCCGCGCTGATACTGACCAATGCAGGATTTTTATTTATCGTTGGCGGGATAATTGTTGTGCTCGGCGGACTTTTGCTGCTTTCAGGCCTGGCCAGACGGCATGAATAAGATATGAATCGTAACCAGGAATAAATATCTCGCGGGCTTATTCATAAAAATGAATAAGCCCGCGAGATATTATTATTTCTTCTCCGTAATACCTTCGTGTTTCAGCAAATGCGGCCGCGAATCGTTCAGGTAACGCAGCATTTGCTCTTTGGCAGTAACAGGTTTTATAAACGTAGAATCGTTCTCGTAATCGGCAGCAGGCAAAATATAATAAGCCTTAGGCTGCGGCTGAATGTAAACCCAGCTTGGGTAGAAGCCTGCGTCTTTAATTTCAGTTTTGTTGGTAAACTTGTTTTTCCGGATGGTGAATTCAAACAGCATTCCACCATCGCGGTAACGGTCGCGCTGGTTACTTATAAAATTCCCCAGCGAGTAAACTACAAGGCCTTTACGGCTTATACTATCGTTTTTGGGCGTAAATGTTTCCCATACAGCAGGTTGAATTACATGGGGATGCGAGCCGATTACAGCGTCAATTCCATTTTCCAGGAACCAGTTCGCGAGCCTTTTTTGCTCTTTATTTGGATTATTCTCGTACTCTGTACCCCAATGTATGGTTAGTATAACTATTTCAGCGCCTTTTTCGCGGGCTTTTAAAACATTTCTTCTTATTTCAGCCGTATCTATATGGTTTACAATAAGCGGCGTAGGAACCGGCAAGCCGTTTGTACCGTAAGTGCAATTTAATATGGCCAGTTTAATACCGTTTTTTTCCAGCATCAGCGGATATTTCAAAGCCCTTTCATCGGCATTTTTAAAGCTTCCTGTATAGGCAAATCCATATTTTTCCAGCGCGTCTAAAGTTCCCACAATACCCTTAGTACCACGATCGGCGGTATGGTTATTGGCTGTAACAATTACATCAAAACCCGCTTGTTTCATGAACCAGGCGAGCGTATCGGGTGCGGAAAACTGCGGGTAACCGGTATATGGCTTTCCGCCGAAAGTAGTTTCTATATTGGCCAGTGAAATATCGGCCTTTTGTATTTTAGGCGAAATTTTCTCAAAAACGGTAGAAAAATCATACTGGTCTTTTCCATCAATAGCGGCAGCGGTTATCTGCGGCAAATGCATCATTACATCACCGGCAAAGCTCATGGTTACCTGCGTGAAACTATCAACTACTTTTGGCTTTTCGGGCTGCTTAACTACTTTTTTCTCCTGCGAGTTGCAGTATAAAAGCATAAAGCCAGCGGAAAATAAAACAAATATTTTTAATGGTGAAGATATGTTTAATAAAAGCATTTTTAATGGAATGTATATATGGATTGCAAGTTACGCAGAAATCAATCTGTTGTTTCGAAAACTGCTTTGCCAATTGTGAGCCTGTTTTTTGTGTAGTGGTATTTTACAGGCTTATCAAAGATATGATAGTTTACTTCACCCTGCATATTATAAAATGCGTTAAAATCAACAGTTATATGCATTTCCGCAGGCAAATTCTTCGTATAGATGACGAACCGCTTTTGCTGCAGAATAGAGAAAGCTGGTATTTCGAGATAATTAAATCCGGTTTTATCAATAATAAACACAGCATTGCCGTTGCTGAAAATACTGTTGGAGTCTGCATTATCCTCTTGCTCGCCGGCATAATTATAAAACCTGTTAATTGTATCGTGTAAACGCTGTGGCGAATTAAACAGCGAAAAAGTAAAGCTGGTGAAAGGCCTTCCGGCTTTATCATTTATAAGAATTTTACAATAGCCGGATTTTTCCTTGTTTATTATCTTAATATCGCGAATAAAACTTGTATGTTTCGGGTAAGATGTTAAGGTAATACTATCGCCGGTAACTTGCCAGGTTCCGGTTGTAATATGTGATCTGTTCTCGCAAGCGCCGGAACTCATAAAGGTAGAGTCATCATTAAGTAAAATTGTACCACTGCACCAGCCTTCACCGGTGGAGAAATAAGCGGCAGTTTTTACGGGCGCCTTGTGTTTCTTATCATTAACTGCCTTTACAAGATCTTTAAAATGGACCTGCGCAGAAATTTTTGAATACGCAAGCGTTAATACTAAAGCAACAAAGGCGGTTTTCATAACATCAGCTAAAACAAGCCATCGTTCAATGCATTCAGCGCGCGGTTTTTATCTTTAGAGTTGATAAGCATGGTGATATTATGCTCGCTGCCACCATAGGAAATCATACGGATGGGAATGTTTTTCATAGCTTCGAGCACCTGGAAAGCGTAGCCTTGCTGTTCCGCTGAAAAATCGCCAACCACGCAAATAATCGTTTGCTCGTAATCAACCTCAACTGTGCAGAAACTCTCCAGCGCAAGCACAATTTCATCGAGGCGTTTTATATTATCGATAGTTACAGATAGAGCTACTTCCGATGTTGTAATTACATCTATCGGGGTTTTGTAACGCTCAAATATTTCGAATACCTGGCTGAGGAAGCCATACGCAAGTAACATTCGGCCACTTTTTATTTTAATGGCAACAATACCATCTTTTGCGGCAACGGCTTTTATTGCTCCGCTTGTGGTTTTGTGTGTAATTACCGTGCCATATGCCTGCGGCTGCATGGTGTTTAAAATGCGTACCGGTATGTTGCGCTGCTTAGCAGGTAAAACGGTTGAGGGATGCAATATTTTGGCGCCGAAATAAGCCAGCTCCGCTGCCTCATCAAAACTTAATTCCGCAATAGGATGCGTGTTTTTAACCACCCGTGGATCGTTATTGTGCATGCCATCGATATCCGTCCATATCTGTATCTCTTCAGCATCTATAGCTGCGCCAATTAAAGAGGCTGAGTAATCGCTTCCGCCGCGTTTTAAATTATCTGTTTCCCCAACATGATTTCTGCAGATAAAGCCTTGTGTTATAAAAAGACTTGTATCTTTATATTGCTTCAGTATTTCATTAAGCTTGCTGGAAATATAATGCTGGTCGGGCTCCTGGTCTTCATTAATCCGCATAAAATCAAGCGCCGGCAGCAATACAGCTTCTGTTCCTGTTTCCTCGAGGTAAAACTTGAACAGGTTGGTAGATAAAATTTCGCCCTGCGCCAATATAGCCCGTTCGCCGAACACGGTAAACATATGCTCCGTAAAGCTGCGTATAAAACCGAACCGGTCTGCCAGGAATGTATAAGCTTTCTGTTTAGCTGAATCTGCCTGGTATAAGTCTTCTGTAACTAGTTTATATTTGTCTTCCAGCTGGTTAATAATATTGTTGGCAGTCGTTTTATCATCGTTAAACAGCGCGTTGCTGATTTCAACCAGGCTATTGGTTGTTCCGCTCATGGCTGAGAGCACTACAATTTTCGGTTCGCTGCCTTTAATAAGTTCCGCTACCGATTTCATTCGCTCCGCCGAGCCTACAGATGTTCCACCGAATTTTAATACTTTCACTGCTTACCCCGCTATATATACAAGTTGAGAAAAATACTTTGTTTAAAGCAGCAAAATTACATTTTTCCTATGGATTGAACGCGGCTTTATTTAACAAGCCTGCCATTACAACCTAACTATAGGCGCGGGTGTTGATGTATTAAAATTCCGCAGAAAGAAATGAAACAGCTTTTTTATCTATTTGCCTGTGTATTGTTTTTAACAGCCTGCAGCGGTGGCAGCCAGCTTTCTACCAATGAAAAATACCCGAAAGACTGGCGCGAAGCGCAGACACATGAAGCTTTCGCTATCAGCAGGGTGCTTTCGCTAAACGGAATATCCGGCTGCGGGCGGTATTATGTAAAAAGTTATATTGATGGCGGAGATGAATACCTGGTTGCCTGTACAGAAGATAACCTTAGCTGGACTTATTATAAAGTATGGATCAGCACGAGGGAAATAACCCCGATTGATGATAGCACACTTGCCGCACCGGAATTACACAGGATTGCGATACCTCAGTATTAAAGCTGGATAATACCCAGTGTGCTTAGAAATTATTTATTAAAAGACATCCGTTCCATAACCTGAAGCACCGTGCGTTATTTCTAATATCACTAGGGGCGCCAATTTGAATTTAATTCACTATTAGATTTCTGGTAAATAGAAATATCCCAAAATGGCGAAAAGCGTGCATATTAAACGAAGGATTAAAATGCCTATAGTTGGGTGCTTGTAATTAAGAATGTAAATATCACAAGGATGGTTGCTGGTATAAGCTATCAGCAAATTTTTAGATAAACTTTCCATTAGGCTGCTTCCGAAACGTGCATCTAATTGAAAAATACAATTTTGCTCTTTTTTTAAATGTGTGTTAAAACAACTAATTGTTAATTGATTAGGGTTATATTTTTCAACTGGCTTAAGCTCTACTATTGTTTCCACTGTTTCAGTCTTTGTATTAAAATATTAGTAATCAGATTTTATATTTTGGAATAACATATACAACACAATAAATGCACTTATTAAAAGCAGGACAAGCGCAGGTTTGGTTGGTTTTTCTGATTTTTTAGTCATAAATCTTTATCATTCACTACTACAAGTTAATTTTTAAGACAAAAAGCGCTGACAAAATACTAAAATCTGTCAGCGCTTTCCTAAACTATTTTTCAGTGATGCTATATATGCGTTTATATCAATGCATAATCAGATATATAGCTAGAAAACCCAACACTTCAATCAAACACAACCTGCATTTCCACACGGCGGTTTTTCTGGCGGCCTTCCGGTGTATCGTTGGTATCAATTGGCTTGTTGGAGCCGTAATATTCTGTACGCAGCTGATTTGCATCTACCCCTTTGCTTACAAGATAAGTTTTTACGGCCTCTGCTCTTCTGCGCGATAAGTCTAAATTTGCCTGGTCATTGCCTGAGTTATCGGTATGGCCGGCAATCCAAAGTTTCCAGCCCGGTTTGCTTTTCAGCAGTTCGGATAGTTCATTTAATGTAGGGAAAGATTTAGATGAAATGTTTGCTGAACTGGCTTCAAACTCCAGGTTCTGGAAAGCTGTGTTGATTACTTCCTGCGCCTTTTGCTCAATTACAGGGCAGCCGCCGTTTGTTGGTGGTCCGGCAGTTTGCGGGCAATTATCTTCATTATCATAAATGCCATCGCCATCGGTATCGGGGCAACCGCCATGCGCCAGGCTGCCAGGCAATTCAGGGCATTTATCGTCTTTATCCGGCACGCCATCTTTATCAAGGTCGCCGAAAGGGCAGCCATTGTTTGTAATTGGGCCGGGCTCATCCGGGCAATTATCTACCAGATCGCTTATGCCGTCTTTATCCCTGTCCGGGCAGCCATCCATCTCTTTTGCTCCTGCAATATCGGGGCATTTATCAAGTATATCAATTATGCCGTCACCATCCCTGTCAGGGCAGCCGTTAGTCGCTTTCGGGCCGGCGCTTTCCGGGCAGTTATCTTCTTCGTCAGTTATACCATCGCCATCAGCATCAGGGCAGCCATGCAGATGTGGAAGACCGCGCACATATGGGCATTTGTCATCAGCATCAGCAATAAAATCGCCATCTTTATCAGGGCAGCCGTGCGTTTCCCATGTACCGCGTTCCTTAGGGCACTTATCTCTCTTGTTCGATACGCCATCCATATCACGGTCTTTGGGTTTGCCGTACATAATTGGTATTTTAAGGGCGAAGTGCGCATCTAAACCGGTAATGTATTTGCCAACCAAAAAATTGCCAATATTGCTTGAGCCTACAACCAGTGGCCCGACCCTAAAGCCGGTGCCAAGATTAAACTGGCCGTAACCATTCAAACCCATTGGCACAAAAAAACCAAACCATTTATGGTCCCAGCGCGGTGTAAGCCTGTAATAGCTAAGACTGTGAACCTTGCTTTCGTCGGATATTATACGCGGCGAAACAAAAGATGTAAAGTTTACAAACAAGTTTCTGCCTGCGCTCCAGTCGGCCTGTATGCTTAGTGTTGTTGGCAGCGCCATGTTAAAATCGCCAACCGACTGCCGCATGCCGAAACGTGTGCGCATGGTATCGTTAAATTCCTGTACCGAATTGAATTTCAAGTTGCTGACATCCCAGTTTTGAATATCGGCGCTGAAATCGTTGGAATTTGGTGATTTAGTAAATTTTACGCGTCCGAGATCTAATAAAGAAACACCGAGCCGGAAGAGATATTTTTCTTTATCGCGCCTTTCCAGATTCTTTTCGCCATCAAGATCATATAAAAAATCCTTATAATTCGGCCTGAATTCATAAACCAGGCCCATATCAAAAGCAACAGATGGTTTAGTTACAAACTTATATTCAAGGTTGTCCTTATCGAATTCAAAATTTTCCGAATGGCCGTAACCAAAATCACTTTGGAAAACCGATAACGTGTCTTTGTTTTTCCATGAATAATCTAAATCTCGCGCGTAGAAATATGCGCCGCCAAGCCCTAAAATTATTTTAGCCTGCCCGCCTAATTTAAGAAAATGTTTGCCTTTGCCTTTTAAGACCTGCGCGTAGCCGAGGCCATACTCGCTCCAGGCCATGGCATTAATGCTAAACTGATCGTTATTTAGCTTTAAATTAAACAAACTCGGTACATCGAAACCATTATACGCCAGCCTTGCCAATTCCGGATTTACCTGGTCTATATTTGCGAGGCTGCGTACACGAAAATTAAAGGCAAGCGCTATTTTTGGTGATATAGTCGCCATAAAAGATGGCAGCTGCACATAATTCTGGTTGTTTACGCTTATAGTATTGCTGTTTACGCCTTCGCGCATGTAATCGCCATTCGCGTTTCCGCGTATTAAGTCACCAACAATCTGCCTGCGGAAACCAATATAGTTATTATAAAAGCCAACACCGCCACCAATCAAATTCATATCGAACTTATAACGGCTGTCGGCTATGGAGGCAGGATTTAGGTGGAAACCGGAAATACCGGCGTAGTTACTAACGTTGTAACCGGGAATATCCTGCGCGAATGAAGCAAAAGTAAAGAACAGAAAGGTGAAGAACAGTAAAATTTTTCTCACGGGTGGTAAATTAAAATCAGGCTGTAAAGATATAATTCAATTATGAATGATAAATATTTTAAATGAAGCATTTTTTGACTGTTGTATATATGGAGATATTGTAAAATGCCTGTATTTCACTAAAAGCACACTTAAAAAATGTTAAATTCACCAAAATCTGCTAAGCCTTTACGATATTTGTTATTTTAGAAGACAGACTTCAGGAGATCGAATTAAGAATCTTTTTAATTGCTCAATACATTATACCCAATAACTCAAAACGCATAACACTGGCCGCAGGCCGCACAAACGCATCATGAAAAAACAATCAATATTATTTTTAGCTGGAAGTTTAATGATCAGCTCATCGCTTTTCGCGCAGGAAAGATCGAAAGCGGTTTTTAGAGAATCTCAACCAGGCTATTACCAGAATACCATACAGAAAAGCCTAAAAGAAGCCGAAGCGCAAAAAGAAAAAAAGCAGTATTTTAAAGTAGATTATTCTGGCATGAATCTGCCGACAAATCCGGAAGAATATAAGCAGAACTGGCACCAGAAACCAATCAGCCAGGGCGTAACGGGAACCTGCTGGTGCTTTTCTACAACCAGTTTTTATGAAAGCGAAATTAAGCGGATCAGCGGGCAGGAAATTAAACTCAGCGAGATGTATCCTGTTTACTGGGAATATGTGGAGCGGGCAAAATATTTCGTGCAGAACCGTGGTGAAATGACTTTCGGTGAAGGTTCTGAAACCAACGCGGTTGCCAAACTTTTCAAACTTTATGGCGCCGTACCTGCCGAGGCTTATACCGGGAATCCTAAAAATCTGCCGTTCTTTAATCATGCGCCGATGGTGAAAGAGCTGGAAACGTATTTGAAAAGTGTAAAGGAGCGCAATGCCTGGAACGAAGAGGAAGTTGTGGCTACTACAAAAAGCATTCTGAATCATCACATGGGCGTGCCGCCAGCAAAAGTTGCCGTTAAAGGCAAAGAATATACGCCGCTGCAATATGTAGATAAAGTACTGAAACTGAATATGGATAAATACGTGAATTTCATGAGTTTGATGGAAGTGCCGTTTTATACCGTTGGCGAATACAAAGTACCTGACAACTGGTGGAAAAGCAAAGATTATAACAATGTTCCCGCTACAGATTTTATGGCTGCGCTGAAAACCGCCGTAAACAAAGGCTACACCATAAGCATTGGCGGCGATGTGAGCGAAGCCGGCTTAGACGGACAAACGCAGGTTGCCATGATTCCGACCTTTGATATACCAAGTGAATATATTGATGACAATGCGCGCCAGTTCCGTTTCAGCAATGGCACTTCTACAGATGACCACGCCATGCATTTGGTTGGCTACAAAGAAGTTGACGGCAAAACCTGGTTCCTGGTGAAAGACAGCGGCGCCGGCTCACGCAATTGCGGCGAAACCTGTAAAAGCTTCGGTTATTTCTTTATGCACGAAGATTACATCAAGCTGAAAATGATGACCTTAACCGTAAATGAAGATGCTGTAAAAGAGATTCTGCAGAAGATGAAGAAATCGTAAGTTCGGTTTACATATATACTTTTAGTGAAAAATGCTTCAGTGAGAAATTGCTGAGGCATTTTTTATTTTAAGCATTTGATTAACTCTTTGCGAATAATGTCTTTTATCAAAGGTTTATATTTCGGAAGTTCATTTATAGCAAAATTGAATGTCTCATTAGGCGAGCAAAAGAGTTTAATTCTCCAACTCTTATAGATGCTTTCTCCAACAAACTATTTAAATGCCCATCTGTCCACTTCCACTCCCTGTTTATTTTTGCAGGCACAAAGTATTTATATCCAGCCACTCTTTCGAACTGTCCAGCTGAAAATTTTTCTATAAATTGGGTTTCTAACATGTTTACAAAGGTAAACTTATTTTTCGCTAAGTTTACTTTAACGGCTTAAAGTAAACTTAGCGAAAAATAAGTTTACTTTCCTTCCATTTCTTTACTTTACAAAAAACTTCAGCCCCACAATCCCAATCAATATCAAACTCAGGAAAAACAAGCGCAAAATTTCTCGGCTTTCACCAAACAGGAAAATGCCTAAAATTACGGTTCCGGCAGCGCCAATTCCCGTCCACACGGCGTAAGCAGTTCCAACAGGTAAGGTTTTCATGGTGTAGGAGAGCAAACCGAAGCTGATGATCATACAAGCAATTGTCCAGATGCTCGGGTAAAGCTTCGTGAAACCTTGTGAATATTTGAGGCCGATAGCCCAGGCAATTTCGAACAAACCGGCAATAAAAAGCGCGAACCAGGCCATAGTTTTTCAATTAAAAATTAAAAATGAAGAATTAAAAATGCTTATTCGCAGCAGCGCATGCACAAACAAATTGAACGAATGCATTTTCCGGCAAAGTTATATATGCGAAAGCTGATAATTGGTTCGCGCATTGCGGCATTTTTAATTCTTCATTTTTAATTTTTAATTAGACTACCTCACTCATCCAGCTTTTTCAGTTCTGCTTTGAGTTCTTCGATGGAAAGTTGTTTAAAGTCGAGATCGAAAGTGGAAGCTTTGGTGGTTACTTTCTGCATAGACAAAAACGGCTGGCCATTGGTATATTTTAATCCTACCAGCCAGGCAAATTCTCCACGCGCAACTTTTTCGAACTTGTATTTATTGGCATCTCTGGCGGGCGGATAAATAATGCCGCGTTGCCTGAAAATGAGGCTACAATCGTTATGGGGTTCGAAATCGGAATTTACTTTCAGCGTTACTCGGCTAATGGCCGGCGTATTGGCAAAAGCATCGCAATTGGCCCAGCGGAAGCCCGTCATATTAAAAACATAATACTTGTACTGATCGTAAGAGAGTGTATTGTTCTGGTAAGCAAGCTCCATTTTGTGCTTTTCTATCTTCGCCATTGTGTCCTGTAATTCGCGCATGGTTTTTACGCCGAAACTATCCAGCAAAGGTTTATTCATAGCCAAAACCAAAGCATTCATATCCTTTACGCCATATTGCTTATACAGTTTTTGTAAACTTTCGCAGGAATAATATGGTACTGCAGCGGACCGGTTTCTCTGCCTTCCCAACCGGCTTAATGCCCTGTAATAATTCATTGGCCTGTAATAAGGATCGAAATATTGCCTGATCTTGCAGAAGAAAAAGCGGCAGCGGTAATTAACATCGCTTCCTATGTAATCGTCACGCCAGTAAGTGCCGCACGAGTTTAGGTTAGCTAAGGAAACATTACTTAAAACGCTGGCATTGTTCACCGTCCAGTTCATAATACTATCCACAGGATTTCGCACGCCATCAAAAATTATCATACCCGGAATTACTGTATCCACAGGCATAAAAACAACCAGATCTTTTCCTTTTACAAGGTCCAGGTTATTTCCCTGGCAGTCCAAAGCTTCCGTATGAATCATGCCCTGCGTTTGTAAAGGCTCGCCGTTGGATGTTGTAGAAAGGTTTTCGCGGATCATTTCAGATCTCAGGAAAGACTCCTTCAGCTTTACCGTTACCGCTGCGTTTTTACAATCATCAGGCAATTTCACAAAGCCTTCTTTAAAATGAATAATGGTTCCTCTGCGTGAACGAATGAATGTGTCGCGTGCAGGATATATACTGAACTCTTCCGGCGTTAATGCCAGTTTTTGATAAAGCTCATGAATTTCTCGTTTATGAACAGGCTTTTGTTCAACGGTTTGCGCTGCTGCCATTTGCGGCGATTTGTATTTCACAGCAATATCGACACGGCGGTTTTTTTGCCTTCCTTCTTCAGAATTATTATCGGCAATGGGTTTTATTTCGCCCAGCGCAGTTGTAATAAACAAGTCTTCAGCAATGCCTTTTTTCAGTAAATATTGCTTTACCGCTTTTACTCGATTTTCAGATAATTTCTGGTTGTAAACCGTATCGCCAACAAAATCTGTATTGCCGCGCAGGTAAATGTTGTAAGGCTTGTTATCTGTATTTAATTTCTCTGCAAGGTTATCCAGCGTTGCAACCGTTTCTGCGGACAAATTATATTTATCCGTATCGAAATAAACTCTTTCGAAAAACACATCGGCTTTTACCGGTTTGTTCTGCGCGAAAAGGCTTTCTGCGCCTATTAAAATTAAAAGGATAAAAAGGAGTGATTTGGCTTGCGGATTCATAATTACCTGGTTTGAGTTTTATAAATGAATTTCCGGTAAGTAGCATGAGGGCGGTTAAAAGTTGCAGCGCTTCTTAAATATTTTTTTTATTTCGATATGCTACCTTTAAAGGGAACGTGTACTTGTATTAATCATTGCTTTGGTTAGATTTAGCTTTGTGTTTTGATAAGTTTGGTTAGTGCTTCGTAATGTTGTTTTTCCACTTTGTCATGAAACAAAGTGGAGCAAAATTCAAGGCTGTAAAGGATTTGCTGAAAATCAGTTAAAAGCATTTATTCACCCGTAAAAGGAGCCGCCGGTTAGTTTTGTGATCGTTGTTCTTTTGGCGTTGGCTCGCCTTTTACTGTGTAAGTTTAATCTTCGTTAATTGCTATTGCAGTATTTCAACTCACCAATATCGTTATGCTTTTAGCTGACTTTCTTAACGCAAATCCTTTAATGCCGGTCCCGAAATACAATGAATGAATGTTTTACATATATGCTTAATGAAAAAATGCTTCATTATTTCATTAAGGCATTAATTTATTGTTTTTTGGGATCGGCCTTAGAGAAAATAAGACTTGAGTGGAAGGAAATGAAGCGGCCAGAGGCAAACAAAACCATGCCCGAGCAGTAGATGAAATTCCAATTTTCACAAATTTAGCAAGCGAGATTTGGTTTTGTTTAGCTTCAGTTCATTCTACGAAAGCGCATTTTATCTAAAGCCTTGAATTTTGCTTCACTTTGTTTCAAGACAAAGTGGAAAAAACAATATTACGAAGCACAAAACAAACTTACCAAAACACAAAACTTACTTTAAAATAAACTACGAAGCATTTTCCCAGATGTGGATATATGCAGCATTCAAAGTACAAATCACATAAAAATCGTGTAAAACTTTTATGCTTCTAAAAGTACGAAAAAGCCGGTTTTCAGCGTCATGTTTCATAACTTACGGTTTCTAATTCTGGTAAATTATGGTGTTGAAGTATTTTTCGGCGAAGACATATATGGCATTAATAGTCATGATGTTGATACTATCATCTTGCGGCAGCATGCGTAAAGCGAATCGTGTGGAAGAGAAGACGCGCGCCGATGGAAGTAAAAAACGGGACAAAGAGCTTATTGAAAAATATGAACAGCTTATCGGCATAAATATAAATGCGGAAAAGAGCCTGAAACTGTACAAAAGCGTAGATGCATGGATGGGGACGCCTTACAAATACGCCAATGCTACCAAACAAGGCACCGATTGCAGCGGACTGGTTTTCAACCTGTACCAGGAAGTGTATGAAATGAATCTACCGCGTTCTACAGACGATCAGTATAAAATTACAGATAAGGTGAAGCAGAAAAACCTGCAGGAAGGGCACCTGGTATTCTTTAAGATAGAGAAAGGCAAGAAAGTAAGCCATGTGGGTTTGTACCTTGGCAACAACAAATTTATACATTCCAGTACAAGCAAAGGCGTACGAATAGATGATCTAACCTCTGACTATTACTACAAAACCTACATTGGCGGCGGCGAACCAAAACCCTGAAAAATAACATCTTTACGAAACGCTTTATGGTTGCACGATGTATTTTTGCAGCATACTATATATGGCGCAGAAGAATTATTACATTGTTTTAGGCTTGCAGCAGAATGCCACGGTTGATGATATTAAAAAAGCATATCGCAAGCTGGCGTTCCGTTATCATCCCGATCAAAATCGCGGCGGTTTAAGCGGCGAGGAACGTTTCAGGGAAATTAAGGAAGCCTACGAAATACTTATTCATCCGCAGGAACGTAAAAAGCACGATGCTGTTTTGTGTTCTCAGCACGTTTATGCACCATCATACAGTTTCGGGAAATATACGCAGGCAGATCCGAACGCACCAAAACATCCGAACGATTTTACTAAAAAAGAGGAACTGGTAGAAACAGAAGCGCCACCAATACGGCCATGGTACAGTTATTTTATAAAACCAGCCATTTTCCTGGTAATTGCGTTGCTGCTTATGAAACTGGTTACCAGCCCGCCAAACTGGTTTTCTAACCTGCTGAAATAAAACAAAAAACCATTTTCCGCGGCTACCATATATGTATAGCGCGAAAAATGGCTTTGTTAAGGATTTTTATTTTTTACTTCCGGGTATAAGAATATTTGTAAACCATTGTTTGAATTGGTTTTCCTGTGCCATCAAGCTTAGTTTCCTTCACAGGTAAGCCGAAATTATCATACGTCCACTCTGTTTTGCAGCTTTCTTTCGGGTTAGATGATACCATGTTTTCTGTGGTGATCAAACCGGTACGTACATCATAAACGTAATTATATGTTTTGGTTGTTTTTACCACCGTTTGCGGCTCGGTCGGGTCTTCCGATTCATTCATACGCCTGGTTTGCGTAACCATTTTGCGCATCAGTTTGCCTTTGGAATCAAACGAGTATGAAATACGGGTAGTATCGGTTCCATTGGCATCTTGTCTGGCAATTATTTCATTCGCCAGGTCGCCATATTTGTTATAAATATATTTATGCGTTTTAGGCTCATCTCCACCGGTTGTAACTTCTTCTACCAGCTTGTTTTCCTCGTTATAACGGTAAATGGTTTTTGCATTTCCATTAACTTCGGCAAGTTCTCTTGTAGCTGCATTATAACTGAAACTTGCGGTTTGTTTGCCCAGTTTAAAGGTCGCAGGCCTGCCATCGGCATCGTAAGCAAATGCATATTCCGTTTTCCAGAAACGGCGCCCGTCATGCGCTGAATCTATAAATGTAATAATGCGGCCAGAGGCATCATAAGTAAAATGCTGGTGGTTTTTTGGTGTAATGTTCGATAATATACGGCCTTCCGTATCAAATTTGAACATGCCGTATGGCGACTGGCTGCCGTTTACATCTAAAAAGGCCGTTTGTACAACTACTTTCTGCTCTTTAAATTTCTGTATCTGCTGTGTATTTTGCGGGTTTAGCAGATTCTGATATTGCGCATTTGCCTGTTGCAAAGCAAAACAACTCACAAGAAATAAAACCAAACGTTTTCTCATTTTATTTTCTGATATTTCGCACCAAATTACAACAGCTTTTATCATTTTGTCAAGCGGGCTTCCATCCTGTTTTAATGCGAAATTTGGTTTTCCACAATGCCTATATGCTTGTAAATGAATAATATAATATTAATGAAATTTCACTGTTTCTTCTTATAATTAAATTTATCAACCGGCCGGGCCAGGGCATTTTCGGAGATAAGTGTGTAGAGGCTATTTATAATTGAAGCTATAGGTGAGCCTGCCGGTTACGAATGAATAATCGTAATTATTGAAAGCGAAACGTTTATCGCGGAAAGGCGAGTAACCGGCTTCTACATCCATCACAAAGCCTTTTATGCGCTGGCAAGATACGGCCGCTGTAAAAGTATTGCGGAGTGATTCGTTACTGAAAGCGGTTGCAAAATAATGGTTGATATATGCGCCCGTGCTGATGTCGGTTTTCAGTTTTTTCAGCTTGTAGCGCAAAGCAGTGTTAATGGTTTCGTACATGGGTTGCGCCAAATTGTTGCTGCCCTTGAAAATGGTTCTGGCGTAAGAAAAGTCCAGCATTAAATTTATGGGCAAAAGCTGCTCGTTAATGCCTGCGCTGTAAAGGTCAATCTGGTTATTAAATTCGGGTGATATCCTGTTATCGCGCACAGATTTATTGTATTGCAGGCTGAAGCCGTGGTTACATTTAAACGCGGCAAAATTATAGTTTAAGCCGCCGCCATAGTTTGTAAAAAGATCATTTGCAGCTGTAAGCAAGCTTAGGGTTGGCGGCGAAATACGGTATTGCGTTGTATAGTTAGCAAACACTTGCGGAAGCTTTGGAGAGGGTGCAAACATAAGGCTGGCATTACCAATGTGCTGGTTAATAGTGGCGAAATGCGAGCGGATAAGGTTGTTGTTCTGGAAATTATAGCGCAGGTTTAAGTTTATTTTCCGTTTCCACATCACTATTCTGTCGCTTATGCCAAAACCCTGTACATCATTCTGTAAAAACGGGTTAGCCAGCGATGTGTAACCTGTTCCGATATAGCGTGCTTCCAGCCCGAAAGTGTGGTGCTTGTTGCCGAAAGTTGTATTTACATAACTGGCAAAAGATTGCTTGCTTGGCTTGCGCGTGGTAGAGTTTATAACAAAAACATCCCTGTATTTAGGTGGGCTGAACGGTAATGAAACATCATACGCAGAATCTACCCAGTCTTTTTCAACCGTGCCGTAATTGGTATTGGCGGTGTAGAAACTATACGCTAAACCGGCATTGAATTTCATTTTATTCTGGTTGGTGGAAAAAGTCTGGTCCAGGCTCAGCACAAGGTTGTCCTGCGGGTTCTGTCCATATTTTATAGAGTTGGCTGCGTCCTTTACCTTTACTACATTTATGCCGAGCAAGCCGCCTTCCTGCTTATTGCCAAATGCCAGCCGCAATGCCGATACATTTTGCCTGTAAGTACCCGGTATAAAGTAGCTGGAATCGGTTTGTAAGGTAGCGGGCGGAAAACCATCTGTGTTTTTATACTGGTGCAGGCTGCCTTCCATTGCGCGCTGCAAAATACCGTTCAGTAAATGTACTTCTGTCCGGTTGCGTTTCAGCATCAGGCGGCCGCCAAAAACACGTGTGCCGGTAAGAGCCAGCCGGTCCAGCATCGGGTTCATATCGCCGCCAAAAACTTCGCCGTATTTGGTTTGAATACCTGCCTGGTAATAGTTGCGCGACTGTATGCCCCGCTGGTATGTAATTTCATCGGCCGTGTTGAAAATGCGTACGGGGAAACTTACCTGTCCTGCGCGTGCCACCATATCCAGGCTAATGTTGCGCTGGTAAGGTGTTTGCTGCAGCAGCTCGCGGCCGGTGCCTGTTGTTTCCTGGTGCTTATATTCCGTTAGCAAGTTGCCTTTAAGCTCATAACGAGGCGGCGCCACTGCTTTGGTTTTAAAAGTATCGGGTGCGGTATAATATGATGTGGACCGTGGATCTTTGGCGCGGAAACTCCAGCTGATGGATGGCAGCCAGCCTTTTTTCTTTTTGCTGTTGGCTGCACGGGCGCGAATCTCAAATGTATGTTTACCGGGTTTGAGTGGCAACAGGTAAAGCATGGTGATTTTATTGTTGCTTACTTTTATGTTGCTGCTGATGAGGTAATCATCCAGGTAAACCTGTACGGAGTTCTGCTCCAGCGTAACGCCTTGCTTAAATTCCACCGCCAGGAAAACTTCACCAATATTTACATCAGCGTTGGGTAGCGGGCTCAGGATTTTCCATATTTCTTCCTGCTCCTTGGCTTGTGCGGAAATGGCAGGCAACAGCATACAGCCCGCCAGCAGGCACGCCATATATGCTTTCGCGAAAAAATGCTTTAATGCTGCCTTTTTCAAGGTTTTATTACGGATTTGTTTTGTCCACAGCTATGTTTACCGGCAGCGAACGGTTGCTTTCCGCGCCATATGCCGAAACGGCCTGCAGCTCGTAAGTGTAATTTTTTCCTGCTTCCAGTTTTGGTGATTTCCAGCTGCGCGCTTCTTTACCCAACGTAGCTACCGGTTTGCCATCCTGGTAAATTATAAAGCTTTTCAAATCTGCCAGGTCTTCATATTTCCAGTTCAGCGTTACTACATTTTGTTCTACCGTAAAAGGCCATATTTTTATGTTCGGCATCATAGCGGTTGGCGCAAGTACTTCTACCGTTTTGCTTAGCGGGCTTTCATCTTTATTCTTATTAATAGCGCTTACCGCGAAACGGTATTTGCTGGCTTTGGCATATACAATTTCGTACTTGTAATTATTGGTTTTAATGAGCGGGATATTGCCTTCCCAGAAAAGTGCCGTATCGGGCGGGAAAGAAGTATAAAGCCTGTAACCGGTTGTAAGCGTATCGGTTGCGGCCTTGTTGTCCCAGCTCAGTTGTATGTAATATTTGCCGTTTTCTTTCAGCCATTTGCCGCTGAGGTTTTTTGGTGCAGGCGGCGGCGTTTCGGTCTGGTAAAATAGCAGAATTTCGTTGCTGTAAACAGGCTGGCTGCTTTTGGTTTGCAGCTTTAGCCTGTACTTGTAGTAAGTTTTGTTGGCCAGGTTTTTATTGTCGGTATAATTTCTTTCGGCAGGTGAAATATTTGCGCTAACAGCTTCATAACCTTTTTTAGCATCGGTCATGCGTTCCAGCACAAAACCGGTAATTTCCGATTCATCGGCTTTGGCATAATCCCACGCAAAAGCTACACCTTTGGCATTGGCCGGCAAAGCTACGTTGCGCAATACGGGCGGCGTTACATCTTTGGGTTGTTTGGCCGGATCGTAAATTATTTCTGTGCGAGCGCCTTCGGTACCAAAATAGCTTACCGGCGCAAAGGCATACGCATATAGGGTATTGGCGGAAAATGCTTCATCATAAAAATTAAGCTCTCCGTTTTTGCCGGGGAAAATCAAACCATTTTTATTGATCTGCATATATGTATTTTCGGCTGCGGCCTTGCGGTAAATGTTGAAACCAGCCACCTGGTTCTGCTTGTATTGCTGCATGTTTACCTGTGCCTGCAACTGCAAAAACCTCTGCTTGGCGCTGGATTTAAAGCTCAGTTTAGCATCGGCCTGTATGTTGGGTTTTGCGCCGTATTTCCATTTAAAAGTTGCAACCGGCGTAGCGTTGTTTGCATTGCCGCTATATGCCGGGAACAAACCATATTCATACTCCTGCGCCTGCGGTATATTTCTATCAACCAAACCAAAACCATTTACCAGGGCGAAATCATAATCCAGCGAAAAGGGCAGCAGCAGCGCTTTAATGGCAGCGGTATCGTTTCGGAGCTTATCGAGGTAATCTTTGTACGGGATTATTTTGGCATTACCATTGGCAATTCTCATCTGCAGC
Source organism: Bacteroidota bacterium (assembly GCA_036846145.1). Taxonomy (GTDB): domain Bacteria; phylum Bacteroidota; class Bacteroidia; order CAILMK01; family CAILMK01; genus DAIUCM01. Next base: position 12,386 of record DAIUCM010000013.1, on the reverse strand, counting down.
TTGGTGCGCAGCTTTTGCCTTTCCGCTTCATTGGGTTCTACGGCTTCCAGATTCTTATCGGGATCACTTTCAGGTAAAATTCGCTTGCTGTTCACGGTTACCCAGTTGCCCGCCTTACCGTTGTTTATGGCCCTGCGCTGCACATCGAAGCCAATTACGTTTTTCTCCCACTGGTTGGGCAGCCAGAAAAGCTTTACGGTGTTGCCGTTGCCTTCGCCCATGAGGTTGTATTTCGGGGTTTGCGCATTGGCGGTAATTGCCCATATATGCAACAGGCAAAAAATGCTTAAAGCTTTGGTATATATTGATGCTGATTTCATTTTTTCCTTCACTTTTTTGCTTGTTAAATAGCGATGTTAATTCCCATGCTGAAAGTATCAATCCAGCCATCCCACGGTGTCCACAGCGCATATGGGAAAGTTACAGACATTACACCCGATAATGATGCCGTGCCGTTGTTATAACCTGCCTGGCCATCGCAGTTTCCGGTTACCGTCATGCTGCCGCTGGCCACCCAGCTGCTGTAATTGAGTGTACCCGAGCCTTTTACGTTTACGCCAAAATTGCCGTTTAAGCCGCTTTGGTTTATATTCGCGTTGATGTCCGAGTTCATCTTTACCTGCATGGTGCCGCTAATGGCAATGGCATATAGATCCATGCCTACGGTTTGTTCCAGCTCGGCAGTAGCACGCCCGCCCATAGATCCTGTTAGTTGTGTTGGCGAGGAAAGGCTACCATTGATGTTGATGTTGCCATTGCTTAAAGTTACGAGCGAGAACATTTTACCGCCCATATTACTGCCGCTGGCCGACCATTTATTATCGCCAATGTTGAAGCCAATTTTCAGGTTATCGGATTTGAAAATAACACCACTGCCCGGTACGTTGATGATCGTTTCCACGCTGCCATCTATGGTTTGTGCCGGCATACGGTAATTTACATCTACATTTCCACTGAAGAAGGTATTGTTTTTCAAAACGTTAACGGTTCCTTTCAGCGTCATTACCACTGTGTTGTTCCCCAATTGTACAATAGGCTCGCCAATTACTTCGCAAATACCGGCCACATCTGCAACGCCAAGTTTTAAGCCAAGCACGTAATTGCCTTGTTTTGGCGTGCTAGGCAGCTCGTAGTTGAAGCCGCCCTGGCCGCCGATTTTGGTGAGTTTTAAGCCCGACGGGCCCAGCGGAATTTCTGTTTTGGCGGTAATGGCCAGGTACGCGAAATTATACTCCGGCTCGGCGCCAATATCTATTTTTCCGTCCAAACCAATAGTTGTAAACTGCGCGTTGAATTCGCCTTTGAACCTGCTGGTTTCGAAACTGGCCGCAAAGCTCAGCTCAACGGGAGTTTTCTTAAATTCGCCTGCTATTTTGCCTACGGTGATGGTTCCGTTTTCGTCTATGGTGAATTTATCCACTTCCAGCTTCACATTACCGGTAACGGCAAGCTCTACTTTGGCAGAAATTTCCAGTTTCACCGGCTCATAAGCAGAATTCACCAGCTCGAAAGTAAAGGCGTTATATTTTACCTTGCCTTTGGCCTGGAATTTCTTGAGCTCGCCATTTTTTACGTTGAATTTCATTACCTCAATCGCCGCATCGAACTTGTTGTGCTTGGCCTTCAGGTTACCGTCAAATTCTACCATATCAAAATCTGTGGTAAAATTCACCGTCAGGTTCAGTTCCTGCAAAGTCATCGTAAAGGCGCTCATGTCCGATGCAGATAGTTCCGCACTGCAATTGCCCTGGTTGTAAGCCAGCGTAAGCGTGCCGGTGCCGGTAATGCCTTTCATGTTGGAAACCGTTACTCCGCCGGAACCATCCTTCAATTTAAAACCATTGTTCATGCCCAGTGAAAAACCTAGTGAAAGATCATTCATGGTTACGGTAAAAGCATTGGTCTGGTATTTTGCGCCGCCCACTGCCACCAGCGTGCCGTTCAGCGTACCGTCGCTTTCCAGGCTGCCATCTTTAAACTGGCCAATGGTTTCGCCGGCTTTTACTATATCTATATTGATGCTTTGTACACCCAGGAAATCGAAGCTGCCATCGAAATTATTGCCACCGCTGAAGTTGAATTTAAAGTCGCCGTTAATGCCTTTGCGCAAAATCATGATGCCTTTCTTGGTGAGGTCTTTATCCTCCAAAAGTTTTGCATTCAGCGTTACAAAGCCAGTGAGGTTGCCATCCGCAGAAACGGTTAAAGAAAGGGCTTTTGCGCTGGCGCCGATGTATTTAATTTCGCCCAGCTCCTGCTCGCCTTCCCATGTAAAAGTAGCATCGCTAACATCGCCGGTTTTGCAATTCTTTTTAAACGAAATTTTAGCGTTGGTTACCGAGAAAGATTTGTTCACTATGCCATTCATATTCAGCGTAAAAGCGGCGTTGGTGGCGTCGTACTGGCACATGCCGTTACCATCCGGCGCGGTGGAAGTTGGCGGCGTATTAAAAGTTGCCGCAATAGGCCCGAAAGTAGCGCCGGTAGTAATAGGCTTGCAATTACAACTGCAGTATTTTACAAAAGCCGTGGTTTTATAGCTTACGCCTTCTATGGTGAATTTTACTTCTACCTGTCCGGTTTTGGTAGTATCGCTCAGCGTTAAGGTTGCCGCTTGTGTATTGCCATTGGTTATGGTAATATCGTTGCTCAGCGATTTCCACGCGAAGCTGCCGCCCGAGCCGGGGAACGAAACTGCATTGACTACACCTTGTGCGCTGGTACCTGCTGAAGATGAGAGGCAAATGGTATCTGGCAATGTAACTTTAATGCTATAAACGGTGAAATCTATACTTTCCGTACCGGTTTTTTCCACAATTTCGTGTGTGCCTCCACTGTTTCCATGAAATTCGCAGCCACCGCCGCCGCTTCCGCAGCTATAAGTAGATTTTACGGTTCCGCCGCTTCCGGTTCCCGCAGGCCTGCTGTACGTTACTTTGTAATCGCCGGAGATATTGGCGTTGGCGGATTTACCTGCCGGTGGCGCGCCATGGGTTTCGGGTGAAACTTCGCCCTGCCAGGTTTTGGTTTGCTCCGGGCCTATGGAAAGTTCGTTTGGTGTAACGGTATAGTTTATTGGTCCGGTTTTTTTGATCTTAACGCTGCCGCTCTCAAATTTATCGGTGGTTTTGCTGTTACTGCCGTTGAATTTAGATTTTTCGCCGGTTTGCTTGCTGATGTACAGTGGTGTGGAAGACTGCGCCCATATAGCACCAGCGGGTAAAATGCTTAAGCATGCAGCCAGCCCAATGGTTCTGTAAAAGTTTGCCATGGTTCAGATTTTCGTTTGGTGTGCCGGTAAAATTATTTTGTGGGTATGCCGAATAGTTTCTTCAGAAATCCATCCATAAGCTGTGCTTCCATGGGTGGTGAAACTATTTTTACGGTTATGTAATCCTGCAGATCGTTATAACTGGCAAGTATGGCTACACTCATGGGTTTTTGCCCCGCAGTAAATATGCCATCGCTGCCAATGGTGCCGCCCTCGGCAGGTATTACGCGCCATTGCGGCTTCACCATTATTTCCTGCTCGTTTACATTATAGGCTTTTACGGTGAATTTTTGCGATGCGCCTGTTTGCAGGTTTATATCCTGCTGGTCTATTTTCAGTTCTATTGCTGCTGCATCAGGCTGTGCGCCGGCTTTTACCTTGAACCAGAATACCTGGCTGGCGAGCTGCTCTTTTCCGCCCGCGCCATTAAAGTTGGCTTTTACCTGCCATGCATATAGCTGTTCGGGGATTAATTGCTCTGCGCTGGCCGGGTACAGCAAGTTGGCCGTTCCAAGATCTTTCTGTATATAGATAGGCCGGTTGAGCACCACTTCCTGCTCGGTAACCTGGTGCGGTTGTACCTTGTAAATGGCAATATCATAGGTTGTAGCCTGTGCAAACCACTGGAAAAGCGGCTGCCGTGTAGGCGCATAATTACTGGCAATGGTGCCAAAAGGTACGCCCGGGCTGATGAGCTCAGGCCGGGCTTGTGTATTGTTTATGATGTTTTTACCTTCTGCCTCCGCTATTTTTTTCCTGCCTTCAAACAATTCCAGCTTGTATGTATATATGTCGGCAGGTAAAAGGCCCGTTTTGGATGCATCTTCAATCAAATCCCGCGAGGCGCCTTTCAGATCATAAGAATCGAACTGGCGGTTGTTGAAACGGATAACGGCATTAGCCTGTGTTTGATTAAGCGCTTTAACGGCTGTTCCCAGCCTGCGATTCTTTTCGCCAGATACAGTTAAAACAGCTTTCAAATCGCGCACCTGCCCATCGTTATAAACCGTTACGGTAAACAGCATGGGCGCTGTACTGATGGAATTAGGGTCGAAATCGGCCAGACGAAGCGTTTGCACAGGCGTTACATCAAGCTGTGCGCTTACGTTGCCGCCCGAAGCAAAAACGGTATAGGCAGCCTGCTTTTCTACTTCCACACCGTTGGATATAATTTTTAGGTTGTGTACGCCGGGTGTTGCATTGGGCAGAATATTAATTTTTACCACGAGGTTTTCGGCAGTATTTACCTCTACTTTTTGCACTTCTATGCCGCTGCCAAAAAAAACCTGTATGTTGTTGCGGTTGAAGTTTGTGCCAAGGCCTTGTATTACAACGTTTTGTTGCTGGCCCGCATAGCCCGATGAAGGCATGACGGAAATAATGGTACCTTGCGAAAATGCCTGCACAGTGCCAAATATCAGGCATAGCGCAAGCAGCAGTGCTTTATTAAAACCCATAACGCTTCTTGTTTGTGAATTCCGGTTCAAAAAAATTCAGGTGTCAAATCTATAAATATTTTTAAATAAAAAACCAAGCAATTATCTGATTATCATTACATCCAATTAAAACATGGCACGGAAAAGTTAGAGAAATCCGCTCCTGAAGCATTTTTTGCGGTTTTTATATATGGAAATGCGGTTTAAATTTTTTCGGAACAAATTACCAGCAGCCGGGAAAGAGCTATTTTCTATGTGTTTTTGTATATATTGAATATTTTTCTTACAGGCGAGGCACGGCATTTGCAACCTTTAGGTAATTGTGATTTTGATTTTTGAGGAGATGGGATATATGTTGTTTTTAAGAAGAATTAAAATACTGCTTTGGGTTGCAATGAGCATTAGTTCTACTGCCCTTGCACAAAATATTGCTTTGCCGGTAGAGTTTTATTTGCAGCAGTTGCCGGTTAACTATAGTATGGAAGTAAAGCAGGCCGCCAATGTGCACCATGATGAAGATGCGCCGGTCCGTTTCGGTAAGGTGTGGGAAAAACTGCCATATCAGCCGCTGGTACAATCGCTGCAAGCGCATAAAAAACAGTACGAGCTTAGCGACTGGATGTATTTCCTGCTGATAAGAAAAGCCAGTGAGCAGCTTTTCCCGGGCCGGAGCGATAATTACCGTACTATGGCGCAATGGTTCCTGCTAACAAAATCGGGCTACAGGGTTAAGCTGCTGTGTAACAATCAAAGGGCTTATATTTTTGTGCATACCGCCAACATGGCTTTTGAGCTGCCGTATATAGAAACAAAAGAAGGCAGGTTTGTAAATATTACCGGGCATTTCGATAAATCGGCACAGAAATTATCGCGGCTAAGCGATGCAGAGATGCTTTATAATGTAAGAGGCAGATCGTTCGATTTCTCGGTGAATGAATTACCTAAAATACTTTCTGCAAATCCAATAGAAAAAACATTGAGTTTCAGGCACGATAAGCAAACATACGAGCTGACTGTAAAAGGCGATAAAACGGTAATTTCATATCTGCGTAATTATCCAAAATTAGAGCTGAATGCCTGGGCGCGTGTGCCGCTAAGCGATGTTGCGTACAACAGCTTTATACCTGCTTTCAGGCAATTGATCGAGGGTAAATCTCAGCAGGATGCCGTACGTATGATATTAAGCTTTACACGCAACGCCTTTGTTTATGAAACCGACCAGAACGCATACCAGGAAGATAACCTTATTTTTTCGCCGGAAATGACTTTGCTTTCTCCTTATAGCGATTGTGAGGATCGCGCAATTTTATTTGCTTACATGGTGAAAGAGCTGCTGGGTTTAAAAACTGTGCTGGTTGAATATCCTACACATGTATCGGCAGCGGTAAATTTGCCTACCATTATTGGTAAACCTGTAATTTTTGGCGGTGAAGCTTATACATTCTGTGAGCCTACCGGCCCGCAGGATCATTTAACATTGGGCGAATACCCGGTAAAATTTGCAAATTCAGCATATAATGTAATTCCTACCGAATAAAGGAATTTTTAAAATGGAATAAAACAAAAATGCCTCAGCGCCAAATTGGGCTGAAGCATTTTTATTGCATTAATTATATGCACTTTTGTTTGTAATACAACTGTTTTCTACGTCATCAAATGTTTATACTGTTTTAAAGTTAAGTTTTTAATTGAAGTATTTCCCGCGAAGCGCTTATATGGAACTGCGGGAAATACCTTCTCCCCAATTAATTAACCACCCTAATTACAAACTCAATCTTATATATTATTCTGCCCTTAAGCCCTTTGAATCAAATGTATTGTTTGGCGGCGTAAGCTGGCTTATTTCTATTGGCAGCGTAGCGAACTGAAAACCATCAGAATCATCTGTTTTGGTATTTTTAAAAATGATGTAAACAGTATCGCCGGGCTTTAAATTAAGCGCTTCTTTCGGATAATTGGTTGCACGTAGAAAGGTGCCGTCTTCACGCTTAAATAAAAGAGCGCCAACACATTCCTGGTGCCTGCCCACAAATGTTACTTTTTCGCCTTTTTCTACAGGCAGTACTTCTTCTCTTACAACAACTTCATCGCAATCTTTACGGCAAGATGCAAAAACGCTGATTCCTATTAAAAGCAGTAAAAATAATCTTAAATGTTTCATGGTTTTGGTTCTTTAAATTTTGTAGGTGTAAGTTAGTTTTCTTATCAGTTATTAGGAAAGATAAAAAATGAGCTTTATCGGTTGGGTATGGCGCAAAAAATATTTTAATTATTGTATTAAAACCATGTTTAAATGATTTAAACGCCATTTTTGCGGATCATAAAAACTTCACTATCGTAAAAAAACATTACAGCCGGCGCAACAAAAAACCTGTGAGTTGCAGCCGATGCATTTTTTTTACATAGGTTATATGCGGTTTGCAACGAATAAATTCATAATCTGCGGGCAGCACAATTTTATTATTTCTACCTTTGCAGTTGTGACGGCTTTACAACTAAAGGAGTTTATAATAAAGTTTATCAAGTTTGGCTTGGTAGGCTTTTTAGGTATGCTAATAGATTTTGGCGTAACCTATTTTATAAAGGAAATACTAAAAGGGCATAAATACCTTGCCAATGGCCTTGGCTTTGCTATTGCTGCTTCAACCAATTATATACTAAACAGGTATTGGACCTTCCACAGCAAAAATCCCAATATTGGCACCGAATACACGCAGTTTATTGTGGTATCGCTTTTTGGCATGGCAATAAATATGGGTGTGCTGTATTATATTCATAATAATAAAAAGAAGAACTTTTACTTCGCCAAATTAGTAGCCACAGGCGTTACCCTAATCTGGAATTTTACGGCAAACGCATTCTTTACATTCGCCTAAATTTTAATACACAGAAAACATTTACGGCTGAACAGGGTATTATTACAACATAAAATGTAAAACCTGAATGAAAACTTTAGTGCTTGGCGCAACGCCCAATGCAGATCGTTTCGCTTACCGTGCAGTAATGAGCCTTTTACGCCATGGCCACGAAGTAGTGCCGGTTGGCCGTAAAAAAGGTGAAGTTGGCGGATTAACCATTCAGAATGATCCTCCCCAGGTAAGCGATGTACATACTGTTACCTTGTATCTTAATCCGGGCAATCAGCGCGAATATTATGATTATATAATGAGCCTCAGCCCAAAGCGTATTATATTTAACCCCGGAACAGAAAATCGTGAACTTGAGAAAATGGCGCAGCAATCAGGCATAGAAACAGTAGAAGGCTGCACGCTTGTAATGTTATCAATTGGTCAATACTAAGCATTTCCTGTAATTATCGCGTATCTTTGCTATAGCATTTTTAGCTGAAGTATTTTTCTTATTAAACATATATATAAAAGTAGATGAAAGCAGTTATTCCGGTTGCCGGGTTTGGCACGCGCCTGCGTCCGCACACCCACACGCAGCCAAAAGCGCTTATTCCTGTAGCAGGCAAACCTATTCTTGCACATATTATTGACAGCCTTGAAGAGGCCGGTTTTACAGATTTTGTTTTCATTATTGGTTACCTCGGGGAAAAGATAAGTGATTATGTGAATGAAAATTACAGCCACCTGAACAACACGTTCGTTGTGCAAACCGTGCGCGAAGGTATCGGCCACGCTTTATGGACGGCCAAGGAACATATTGAAGGTGAAAACGAGCTGCTGATTGCACTTGGCGACACTATTTTCGATATGAGCATGAAGGATTTTATGGCTACTGAGCACTCGGCATTGGGTACAAAAAAAGTGGAAGACCCGCGCAGATTTGGTGTAGTGGAAGTAGGCCAGGATGGCTTCATTAATAAGCTGGTTGAAAAACCTGCGGTTCCGGTATCGAACCTGGCATTGGTAGGTATTTACAAAGTAAAAAATGTAGATGCTTTGATGGAGGCGCTCGAGTATAATATTACAAATGATATACGTACCAAGAATGAGTATCAGCTTACCGATGCTTTGATGCGAATGATTGATAAAGGCGAGAAATTTACGGTTTACAGCGTTGAGAACTGGTTCGACTGTGGTAAAAAAGATGCCTTGCTTGAAACCAACGCCATACTTTTAAAGAAACCTGAATTTATAACCAACAGCGAAAACCGTTTCCAGAATACTATTATTATTCCGCCGGTAAATATACATGAGAGCGCCAATATTAAAAACTCAATTATTGGCCCTAATGTATCTATTGGCGCAACAGCAGTAGTGGAAAACTCAATAGTTAAAGAATCTATTATCGGCCCGCATGCTGAAATACGCAATGCTGTCATGCACGATTCACTTGTTGGCAACGAAGCCGTTTTACGCGGCCTTAGCCAAAGCCTGAATATTGGCGAAAGCACGGAGATAAATTACGAGTAGATGATTAGATAAATAACATTAGATATTAGATTATGTAATGCATAACTATAAAAAACTTACCGTTTGGCAGGAAGCAATGGAGTTGGTAAATTTATTGTATGATGTCGCTGAAACCTTTCCTGGCAATGAAAGATTCATTTTAACACAGCAAATTTTGCGGGCGGCAATTTCAATACCATCGAATATTGCTGAAGGCGCTGGCAGAAGTTCAGAGAAAGAATTTATTTATTTTTTGTCTATAGCCAAAGGCTCTTCATTTGAACTTGAAACATAAATGGAGATTGCATTAAAGAGGAATTATTTGGAAAAGCATTTATTTCTTGAATTGTCTGCAAAAAATGAATATATCCAGCGTATGTTAACAAAGTTTCAAAAACAACTTTTAGAAAAAGCACCAAAATAAATTTAAAATATTTATTTTTAGTCTAAAATCTTGAATCTAATATCTAATGTCTTTACAAAACCGCTTAACGCAACTCTTCAAAATCCAGCTCCCGATCATCCAGGCCGGTATGATCTGGTGTTCGGGCTGGGAACTGGCTTCGGCAGTGAGCAATACGGGTGGATTAGGATTATTAGGCGCAGGCTCCATGTATCCAGATATTCTGCGTACACATATACAAAAATGTAAAGCGGCAACCGATAAACCTTTTGGCGTAAACCTGCCGCTTTTATATCCCGATATTGATAAGCATATAGAAATTATACTGCAGGAAGGTGTAAAGATTGTTTTTACATCAGCAGGAAATCCTAAAACCTGGACGGGTTATTTAAAAGAGCGTGGCATTACTGTAGTGCATGTTGTTAGCAGTGTAAAGTTCGCGGTAAAGTGCCAGGAAGCAGGTGTTGATGCTGTAGTTGCGGAAGGCTTTGAAGCCGGCGGGCACAATGGCCGCGAAGAAACCACAACTATGGTGCTTATACCTGCCGTTAGAAATGCCGTTACAATTCCGCTTATTGCAGCCGGCGGCATTGCAGGCGGCCGTTCCATGCTTGCCGCAATGGCGCTCGGCGCGGATGGCGTGCAGATTGGCAGCCGCTTTGTTACAAGTGTAGAATCATCTGCGCATCAGCATTTTAAAGATGCTGTGGTTAATGCCAAAGAAGGCGATACCAAGCTAATGCTGAAGGCCATAACCCCTGTAAGGCTTCTCCGCAATAAATTTTATGAGGAAGTAGAAAAAGCTGAAATGGCCTGTGCAGGTACTGATGAACTAAAACGCCTGCTTGGACGTGCCCGTGCAAAAAAAGGTATGTATGAAGGCGATATGGACGAAGGTGAGTTGGAAATAGGCCAGGTTTCGGGATATATAAATGAAATAAAACCGGCGGCAGAAATTATACATGAAATCTGGGATGAATTTTGTGCTGTAAAGGACGCGCTTTACCGGTAAGTTAACTTATACGGGCACCTTTAAAAATTCAATCTCCGCGTTTAGCTATCCATTTTATAAATCCTCATTTACGACTGTACACTCCGATTTTTAATTTTCTGAACGCCTGGACCTTAAGGTTTTTAAAGCTGGCCATATATCAATTGCTGGAAAAGGCCTTGCTGAAAAACATCAGATTCCGAAGTAAGTCATTGTTTGTGAGTTACCTACAGCTTATCTACATATGCAGTATTGCCGAAAAATACTTTGTATGCGAATAAAAATGCCCGGGCTTGTTAAGTGTAGTTTAAACTTTCCAGAGTGTTTGTAAGCTACAGGCGAAAAATAATTGACGCAAAATACTGCCATTAGCAACAATATCATGTATAAGTTACGTGTATAAGTATAATTTTTAGCTAAAAAACCGGGGCATTTTACAGGCAGCCCATATATGTACTGCCTGTAAAATGCCTCGGGTAAAATATAATATTATATGCTTATTTAGCTTTGCGCTATGCTGTATCTTAAAACTGCCGCTAAATTGCCATGGTTTTCTAATTGCCCGTTATCTACAAAAATTATTTCGCCATCCATAGCAAGTACCTGTTCAATAATTTCATCTACAATATCGTCGTGCCAGTTGGCCATGCCATCGGCAGTAGTTCCGGCTTCTGTACCTAATATAAGCGTTAATTCATCGCTCGCTCTTACACGTGCCGGGCAGGTATAGTTTCTTTCTACAAAAAGCTGCATTACCTGGCCAAGCTTGGTGGCTTTCCAAACATCCTGCACACCACCGGCATAGCGGCCGTAACCAACCATTTCCTGCAGGTTGGCGAGCTGCATTTCGCGCTGAGATTTTTCGTAATTCTCTACAATTTGCTGTATATGGCTGTATAGTTCGTTGAAATTAGTGTGCGCGTGGTTTTCCTGCAATTCGCCTTTAATAAACCTTGCTGTACGATCGTGGCTTTTAATAAATGCTATATGATCAGATTCTCCCATTAAAAATACCGGGGTTTTCTCACCCTGCACAATCTCATACAGGTTTTCCTCTACTTTGCGCAGGAAAATCTTGATGTCTTCCAGCTCCTCATAATCTGCATCCGAGCGTAATATTTTTGTTTGCGGCTCGGTGCGTGAAGGGCCTAAGTATTTTGCCGGGAAATAATCTGTTTTCACCTCGCGCAGTACCGGCCCGAAACCACGGAACAGGCGAATATGCTCGGCGCTCAGGCTCAGTAACAAATACCGTGTATTGCTGTGCAGGGCGTACAATAAATCGCGCGTATGGAAACTATTGCCAATGCTAACGGTTTCGGCCGGTGCAAAAGGCAAATGCACTACGCTGGCTGTATTTTCACTCACAAAAAGGCCTATGCCATCCATTGTATTGGCGTAATCTATTTCTTTTTCGAGCGTTCCTATTTTATCCATAAGTGCCTGTACGCGCGCCGGGTCAAAGCTTTGTTTAAGCCTGTTCTCTGTTTCGCGTATAAGATTCTTAATAATGATAGGATTTTTATCGGATGCCGGGAAAACTACTTCCATTGGCGCCAGTATGCTTACAAGCGCTTCGCCTTGCTGCTTCTGCAGTTTCTGTATTTCTTCTTTCTTTATCATAAGGTTGGTTTTTTACTTAGGTTGATGTTCCATTTATATTGTTACCTAAAAATGCCTTATGTACGATAATTGTTTTTAAAGAAATTTCGAATGTTGAATTGAATTGAAAAATTGGAAGGTTGGAAAATTGCTTCGCATCGTGGAATCATTTCCCGCAAAGGCGCAAAGAAGCAAAGGCGCAAAGTATTTAACCGCTGAATAATAATGATTTATTTGATTTCGCTGATTTTGTTTTTTGATTATTGAAGCATTTTTTGACCAGATGATATATGTGATTTAGTTGTAAAGTTGGAAGGTTGTAAAG
>DAIUCM010000012.1:0-46764 GCA_036846145.1 Bacteroidota bacterium | reverse complement strand
ATATGAATTATTTTTACTCTTTAAAAATAACGCTGTTATTATTAGAACTTAGCCAGGGCAATTAGCCAAAAGCCTTAATTATTATCGTCAAAAGCTAAATTCTACCTAAAAACATATTTCAATTTTAAGGGCACCTCTAAAAAAGCGATCAAAATATTACTATACATTATCCAATGTCGTTTAGTTAATGAATTAATCAAGTTTTTCGAATAATTACAAATTGTTTTTCAATATTAGTTTTTGCCCTCTGAAGCCGGGCGGGCTTGTAACTTTGCTCCCGATGCATCGGGATAACCAAAAATCAAGGCTGTAAATTATAATGCTAAAAACAACTTTAAAGCATTATTCACCTGCAACAGGAGCCGTTAGTTCGTGCATCTTTTATTGATAAATAGCGCTGGCTCTGCGGGTTGCTCCGTAAGTTAATTCATCATTAATTCACAATTTACCATTCACAATTCAACATTTGCGTTAATGATTTAAAGCTGTTTTCTTAACGCTTATAATTTAAGGCCGCCATAGCGCTTTGCATTTCATTTTACTTTTATTTCAATTAATATTTCAATTCTATTTATTCACTTTGCACCAAGCCCTGCAAGGGCGAACTATGTCAGCATGGTGCAAAGCCCTATGTATAAAAAACCTTAACTAAACGACATTAATACATTATCTTCAAAACATAAAACTATAAAAGCTATAAACTTTTTCAGTAAAACAATAAATTGCGTGCTGAACACATCTTAAGCATAAGTTTCCATATATAATACCCGCAAAAAATGCCTCATCCGGTAATTACGCAAAACCATATAGATAAATCGCTCACTTACAGCCAGTATAAAAAGTTGGTAAGCAAGCTTCTTACTGAAAACAAAACCACCGGGAAAGATACACCGCCGGAATATTTGCATTTCACCGGCCTGAATATACAACGCAGCGAGCGGATTGAAAAAACCATCGATTTAGAACCCGAGCTTATTAATATTTTACAAAGCTTAGCCGAACCCTGGTACTGGCTGGTAATTACCGAAGGCTGGTGCGGAGATTCCTCGCAGATATTACCTGTTTTAGCGAAAATGGCAGATGCTTCGCCAACCATAGAGCTATGTATTTTGCTGCGCGATGAAAACCCCGAAATTATGGATGCTTACCTTACAGATGGCACAAGATCTATACCCAAACTCATTTGCCTGAAACAGGATTTTACTGAGCTGGGGAATTGGGGGCCAAGGCCGCAGCCTGCGCAAAATATGTTACATGCGCATATAAACAATAAGCAGGAAACGAAAGTCGAATTCCAGCGTAAGCTGCACACCTGGTACGCTATGGATAAAAGCAAAACGCTGCAGCATGAGTTTTTAAAACTGATAGGTGAATGGCAACGTAAATCCTGAGCCAAAGCATTTCCCGGCACAAGGCTATATGCGAAAAATAAGATATATAGAAAACCGTGCCCGGAAAAAATTAAGGAACATAGGCATAAATTTTTTTTGGATTTTTACAACAAAATGTACTATAATTGAATTATTACTGAACGAATATCTTATTCAAAATTTAATAACCAATACAATAACCAAAATACAATGAAAAAGAATTTAATTTACGGCATTATTGGCGGCGCGGCAGTTGGCGCGGCAGCATCTTACCTTATGGGCGCTAAAGAAAGAAAGAATTTTGTTAGCGGTATAAGAAACCTTGGCGAAACTGTAGGCTCTATCAGCGGATCTATTGGTGGTTTGCTGGGTGGCAGCGAAGGCGGAAACGTAAGCGAATCTGGCAACAGCAGCAGCAATAGCGGCAGAAGCACCAGCGGCAGCAAAATGCAGGGTTCAAAATCTGCAGGTAAATCAACTACAGGCCGCAGAGGATAATATTACAAAAGCTTATTTTTAATACAAGCGCAGCGCTGCAAAGCCTGCGCTTTTTTATTACCCGCAACAATGCTTTTAACAGGCAGCCCGTAACAGTAAGTAAAAACTTTACTTTAAATAACGTTAGATCGGGAATTCCACCGGAAGATTTTGTGCATCCCTGAGTTAGCAGGATATTAGTTTCAGCGCGCAGATGTGCCATATTTTTAAAATATGGTACACCTAACTTTATTTTGAGAAATAAACCTTAATTTCATTACTCTGCATAAAGCATTTTTTGGCTTAACGCTATATGGGCATTCGCTTATAATTAAATGATAATCAATTCAATAATTCCCGAATTTACGTTAAAGTAAATTTACTGGCCTTGCAGCAGTTTTTTCGGCATACCATAAACAGGCAGCAGTTAACACGCTTTTTTTACGAGTAACAGCAAAACGCGGTAATCATACATCAGCCTTAATTACTATATATACAAGCTTTTATTTAGTTTTAAATTGCCGATTACTAAGGTTATAATGTTAAATTATATTAAAAGTTATTGGCCCGGCTGCAAAAAAGCGGTGAAAAAATCAGAAACATTGCCATATTTGCTGCGTTACAGCATTACCAGCATGTTTTTACATTTAGCTATTTACGGGCAACCGTTTTTAATACAAGGTTAAGTTTAAAGCAGTATAACTGCATATAATATATATGGAAAAAATACTTCGGGCAGCCATTTTAGTTCTCGGGCTTTGGGTTTTTAGCGGCACCAGTACCCTTTACGCGCAAGATACGCTGCAAATGCAGAGTTTATATAACACCCGCACAGTAAGCAATACACCGGAGGATATGAACAACCTTCATCTTGCAATTTCGCCCATATATTTAGATGCAAATAACCTTAATATTGCTTTCGGGTATGGAGCCGAGCTTACTTATCTGCTCAAAAACAGGATTAATATAAATGCCCGTTACCAGCGTGCTTATATGGACAGGGCAGAGGAAGATCATCCCGATGTTTCGCCCGGCCTGGCAGCTACCGGCAGCTCGCCAAGCCGAAATTTCGATCTCGGTTTTACGTATTATTTCAGGCATGATACCTCGCACGCGCCGGAATCTATTTTTATTGAGCGTAAAAGATTAAACAACAGCGATTTAAGTTTTACAGTAGATGTACCTGCCAAACGCATGCGGCTGTGGGGCGCACGCGGCGGTTTTATAGCCTTCAAAACATTTATAAAAGATATTGAGAACAAGATAGGGTTTAAGGGCTACCTGCGGGAAGACCCTGCCAGCCAGATCATAAATTTCTCGGGCGCATACAGCACCATGATGGAGAGCAATACCTTTTATATGGGTATTTCCAGGCTGGATATTACAAACCTGCTGGTGGAAGTTGAGGGCCTGGGCATGCGTGGAAGCAAGCGCCGCGCCGAATTATATGCAGATGTTATGTACGCGCCCAATATAGTTTATTATAATATGAGCGCGCATGGCACAGCCAACAGCATCGGTTTCCAGGAGTATAATGTAAGCCGGTTAACACCGCGCTCGCGTTTTGGCGCAAGGCTTGGTTATACCCGCTGGAGTGTAAGCCCGCTTGGTATTGGCTTTGGTGCGGAAGTTGGTGTGCGCCCTGGCCCGGCTGCCGGCGTTTTGTACAACACATACATTAACCTGCGCGCTTCTGTTAATCTTTCCACACGCATTTAAAGCATTTTTATTACTTTGTATATATGAAGGTATCTTATCTATATCCGCTGTTTTTTGTATTCTTTTTATTTTCAGGCAGCTGCGTTTTTGAAAAAGATGAGCCGCCGGGTTGTACCACGCCGGAAATGCCTGCTATAGTTGCCGGCCGTACCGAGTTTACCGAAGGCGAAGATATTGTGCTGGATGCCCAGGCGCCTGCCGGTGCGCAAAACGGAGCGTTTGAATGGCAGGGGCCAAACAGGTACTTTATTACGCAGCAGCACCTGGTTATAAAAAATGCCAAGGAGCTGAATGAAGGCGAGTATAAAGTGTTTTACCTCAATGAGGGCCGCTGCAGAAGCAAGCCGGTTTCTGTAAATGTTACTGTATTTTCTTTCTCCGAAACCTGCGGCCTCAGAAATAACACCATCAGGCACAACGGTAACGATATCGCTATTGCAAACCTGCAGGAGGGAACCGAAGCAAACGGAAATTTCTCTGTTAACGGCAGCAGCGATTCTGTGCAGGTAAAAATTATTTTCCCGGTAAAAACCCGCCCAACTGCCGATCGCTCTTATATAATAACCGCTAATACCGGCAGCAGGCTGGAGCCTAATGAGCTGGATATACTTGTAACCATTAACGGCCGCACTTACCATGCCATGCAAAGCGGTAACAGTACAGTTAAAACATTCCTGCTTAAAGGCAACCTGCATATTGCGTTTTGCGGTTACACCTTCGCAACCAATGGCGGCAATAATTTAATGCTCAGCGGTAATATTGTTTCGGGGCAGTAAATTTTAAAACCATATATATAAGTATAGAAAAATGCTTAAAAATGAAGCGGGTGAAATACAAAGCCGGCTACCCTGTTATACTCCAATGCAGGGAAAGGCACTTTAATAATATTGATGATGGGGAACACTGTTTTCAGCACTTTGCTGTTGGTTTTTATCTTTTCAAAATCCACATCTAATGATAAATAATATTGCCGCTGCCGCTTGAAATGTGGTAAAGGCTGGCCGCGATGTGTTAACGGATTAAAATATTCGGCGAGCATACCATCGGCGCCCATTCCAACATCAACGTTAAGCCATTGCGGTACATATTTAGCTTTGGGAAAAAATGCTTTAATATTGGTGCTGAGCCAGTATGTATGCCCGTTATAATCGCGTAAAAAATTCTCAGCCGGTGTGGTTCCAAAATAAGAAGGCCTGTATTTTGTGTATGGCGATGGGGAGTAAGAAAATTTCATGCGGATGCGCTGATCATCCCAGGCAAGCTGGTTGCCGATTACCAGCGCGCTGCCGGCTGTGTTTGCTATAAGATCGCCCCAGCTGGCACCCCAGGCTGCGGAATGCCCATCTAAAATTTCAATAGGAGTTTGCATAATAATGCCCAGCCCGCCACCAAAAATAATGGCTTTTTTACGCTCTACGCCAGCCCATTGCAAAGCTTTTAAGCCCCAGTAGCTTTGCGCGTAAGCAGAAAATGCGTGGCCCATTTTATCTACTTGCAGCCAGCCCTTGTTATCGTTATAAAAATGAAAAGCACTTTGCTCGTTATGCTTGTACCAGAATTCATTCAATACCAGCAATGCGCCTGCATAAGCAACAGCTTCACTGCCAACAACCAGCGCAAGCCTGCCTTTATGTAAAGAATCGTTTCCGGAAGCGCTTACCTGTGCAGCAGATAACAAAAAAACAATTATGACAAAAGCCGCTTTTTTCATATTACCCAAGACGAGAAAAGCGATGCGCAGGCAAGTATTTTGCGCCCTTTAATTTAACCCGAACTATTTTTTAAGGGCTGTATATATGCGGTTACAAGTAAGTTAGCTGCATATCCAGCACTTCTTTCCTGGTTTTGAACTTGCGCTCGTAAGCCAGCGTGCCAAATATAAATACTGCTTCATTCAATATATTAAGGCTGTCGTTATCAAAAGAATTGATATTAAAATACGGCAGGTTTGCGCTTGTATATTTCTGCAGCGCGCTTACCTGTTCCGCCGTTAAATATGGTTTGCAGTTATCATCAGCCAGTATTTTATCAATGCGCATTTTAAGGTCCAGCTCCTTTACCTTTATGATGCTAACCATGGCGTTTGCATCATCAATGGTCATTTCGGCGCCACTATAAATGGGGGCAATTTTTTCGCGCATCTCGTTATACAGTGCTATATCGGCATCGGCTTCGCTGGTAACAGTAAACAGCTTTTTATAGGCCTGCACCAAAACATCGGCAGCGGCTTTCTGCATGGCTTTGCTGTAGAAGAAGCCGAATGCTTTTTTATCTAGCGCGGCCAATTTTTCACGTGCGTTCTCAAGCGCGTTCTGCAGCTCCTTGTTTACGGTGTGGGCGTCATCTGCCTTGTAACGCCGGCCTTCATAATCGAAGGTTTTTACGGCAAGCTCGCCGCGCATAATCTGCCCTATGATAGCAATATCGCTATTCAAGCCATTAATTGCTGAAGGAAGCGCGCAGGCTGTATCTTCAAAAACATCTTCAAAGGCCAGCTGCTGCTTTACATTTTCGGTTGCGGCAAGCATTTCCGGGTCGAACTCCGTTAAATCGCGGAAATCATAGAAACCTTTGTAGATCTTATTAAAGTTATTTTCTTCAATTTCCTTAAAATATTTCTCGCAAAAGGCTTCGTGGGTTAAAATTACCGGCGTTTGCTCAAACTTCACTTCTTCATACAGCTTTTGTGTCATTTGCTTCTGCAGATTTTCAGCGTTGCGGAAAATACACCAGGCAGATTCATGTATCGCTTCTGTAACTATGTTTAATTCATTGAGGTGCTGCTCACGGTCATCGGTACTTGGGTGAGATGCCCACTGATCTTTAATTACAAGCTTGCTGCTATTAAAAAAAGCCTGCGAAGCGCCTGTAACCTGCGGCAAGCCATTCTCATAAGGTATATTGAAATCTTCCGCAAAATGCTTCATTACCGTGGTATGGTGACTGTACATGTTTTCGGGCCTGAGGTTTTGCGCCAGCCACTGGTTATAATAAGAAATAAGCCTGTTGTAGCAAATATCGGCCGCCTCTAACCTGCGCAGCGATGTTACCAGGTGGTTTGCGCCGGTTACATAAGCCGCAACGGCATCGGCATGGAACTCCATTTGCCTGGAAAGGCTCATATAGCGCAGGTTTACAACGCTGTACACTTTCTGCAAAACCCATTGTATGCCGCCAATAATACCAATGGTTAGCCTGGCGAAAAAGGCGAAATAATCGCTTACACCGGCCCAGCTGCTAAGCATTTTACCGTAACCGGCATTATCGTACAGCATGTTGTAAATAATTTTGTTCACATTATATACATAGCTGCCGAGTTTCATGCTGCGTTGCGAAAAGTGCCCGAACTCATGCGCCATAATGGCTTTGAACTCGCTTATATTAACCGAATTTACCAGGCCAAGGCCAATCTGCAGGTTTTTACGCACAGGCAGAAACATGCTCCAGAAACCGGAATCGTAAAAAACGCAGGCGTTAACATCGGCCGAGAGATATATTTTTTTAGGGAAAGGCGTTTGCGTTTCGCTGGTGAGTTTATGTATGAAAGAGAACAGTTCCGGCTGGTCCGTTTCGGTAACTTCCAGCAAGCCGCTTCTGTCGGTTTTATGGCGGCTGAAGATGAATTTGAGCATAAAGAAAACAACCATTAAGCCCATACCCGCAATACCGGCGCCAAGCAAAATTGTAATAACCATTGGTTTTAGGATTATAACGCCAATACCTGCAAATCCGCAGAGCACCGCAAGGCCGCATGCCGCTGTAACCAGTACAATGTACGATATTACGAAGAAAAGAATAGCGCCCGCCACTTTAAATACTTCCGACTTAAAAGCCGGCGATGGCTTCAAAACAGAATCATCTACACCTTTGGGCATAGGCGGGTAAGTAAAACCTTGCTGCATAAGAACTGATACTAATAATGTTAAGCTTTGCAATATAGCAAAATAAATCAGGTTTCTTACCTGCGTTCAAAATAAATCGCCTGTTTTTTAACAACAGGTTTGGTTTTATGCAATTGTAAACTTTAATTCTTACCTAATCCGCAAGCAAAATGCAGTTGAATTTTCTACAAAGAAAATCTGTGCACGGGCAGCACTGTACAGCTTTGGGTAAGGTAAACCCGGGGGGGTAATCTTTTGGTTTTCGTTAGTACGCTTTATTTCCATATAAGCTAAAGCTAGAAAATGCTTTATATTTATAATCAGCTAATTTGCTGTGCTTTGGCGGGATTAATGAACAGGTAAAATATACCAGCGCCAACGGTATAAGCTGCAATATCCCATTTATCGGCAATATACCTGGCTGCATATGCCGGCAATACAACTTCAAATACAACGCTGCAATAAACCAGCGCAAATAACACCTGTAAAAAACTTAAGCGATAAGTTCTTTCCAGGCTTCCGCGACCGTAATAGACCAGGGCCATGCCTGCACTTGCCAGTGTAAGCAGTACAGGCAATGCGCAAACGTCATCGGCATAGGAATGAATAAATGGTATAAAAACCTTATTTGATTCTAATACCTGGTTTGCAGAAAATATAGCCAGGCAAACGAGAAAAGCCGGGCGTAACAGCAGTTTCATAACATATTATTAGCCGGCAACAACCGCGGCCAGCCAAACCAGGAAAGAAACGATGGCCATATAAACGATTTGCGCACCACGGGCAATCTGTTTCCAGAAAACGGTGAACGGCTTATCGGTAGGCTTTATACTTACCCAAAAAACAGGGTGCTCGAACCGTAATTGCGCGAGGCGTTTTTTTTCCGCTTCCTTTTTAACCTTATGGTGGGTCCGTGGATCTAAAATGCTGCCGCAATGCTGGCAGGTAGCATCCGGCGTTTCATCCCAACCGGAATACTGGCCGCACACCGGGCATTTTTTAACGGCATTTTGCTCATTATTCGTCATATTTTGAGCCTTAATGGTTTGCCTGCAAAGCTACTTTATAATAAAATGCAAGCCAAAATTTAAAGGCTTAAATAAAAACTGATTACCTGTAACATACATAAAACAATACTTTATTAGCCATGAAAATATTGGCTGCATACAATTTTAAGGGGTATTTTTTAAGATAAATTCCTGCAAAAAATTCAAATATACAAGCATTGCTAAAAAAGCAAAAACAAGCTTATTTGCTTAATGAAGCCATATTAAGCATTGGAAGTTATTGCTTTCGAGCTTAGTTATATTTGCTGTATTCAAATTAATTTTTAAAATGCCAGAACATTTTTCTGCAAAAAACCTTATTACTGTATAAATTACCAAAAGACGAATATCATGAAAGAGAAAGCAACGATAGGAGATAGAGTGTCTTGGCTTTTGGGGCATACGAATGTAGAGGGCCAGATTATAGATATATATAAAAAAGAAGCCACGGAAGCAGATAAAAATTCTGTATTCCTGGAAGCAGCATATTATAACGTTTTACTGATTCAGCTTAATAACGGCCGCAAGGTTTTAAAAAGAGAAACTGACGTTGTGGTAGAGAAGTAATAACGGAGAGTTAAATATATATGAAAAGCATGTGCTGATTGCAGTACGTGCTTTTTGTTTTTCAGCTGCCGCCAATATTTTCTGTATAATCGATCAGCGCAGGAACCGGTTTATAAGCCATATAAGCATACTGAGAAAAATACTTAGCAGCAGCATGCTCATGAACGGTGCATAAAACCTGAAATTTTCTCGCTCAATCTTTACATCGCCAGGCAGGCTGCCAAACCAGTTGAGCTTGCTGCCTAACAACCAAATAATCAAACCAATAAGCGTTATAAACAACCCTGCGAGGAAAATCAGCTTACCCATATTCTGCATAAAACATCAAATTTATTACATCGAGGTTAAAATAATATTTAAACACATTATAACTTTTAGCTTGTTATGCCCATATACTTATAACATTTTACAAGCAATACAATGAAAAAGCACCTTTTATTAATGTGTACGGCAATTGCCACACTTTTTTTAGCTTCTTGCAAAAATAATGATGATAACGGAGCGGCCAGTTATCCTATGCAGATAAGGCTAACCGATGCGCCGGGCGATTATGAGTCGGTTAAAATTGATGTGAAAAACGTAATGGTACATACAGCAGGGAACGCCAATGATAACGACAACGGCTGGACGACCCTTTCAACCAATGCACGCGTTTATGATCTTGTAACACTAACCAATGGTAAAGATACTTTACTTGCAAATAAAACCTTACCTTATGGAAAAATCAGCCAGCTTAGGCTTGTATTAGGCAACAACAACAGCGTACAGGTAGATGGCAAAACCTATGACCTTAAAACGCCAAGCGCGCAGCAATCGGGCCTGAAAATTAAGGTAAATGAAACGCTAACCGAAGGCGTTACGTATGTACTTACACTCGATTTTGATGCTTCACGATCGATCGTTAAGAAAGGAAACGGCGATTACAGCCTTAAACCTGTAATACGGGCTTTTACTACTGCTACAAGCGGCGCAATAAAGGGCATGGTAACACCAGCCAATACAATGGCAAATGTTTATGCAATTATGGGCACAGATACTTTCGGCACAATGACCAACAGTACTGGCAACTTTCTTATACCGGGTTTACAGGCCGGCACTTACACCGTTTTATTTGAAGTTCCAAGCATGAATAACAAACAGATTACCAAGACGGCTACAGTAGTTGCAGGCTCCAGTACAGATATGGGTACAATTGATCTTAACCAGTAAATATTTTGCTGTGAAAATAAAAACCCGGCGCAAATGCCCCGGGTTTTTTTATGCTTCTTCGTTTAAGTATTTTTTAGCTATTGCATATATGGGCTTTCCTCTAAAAATATACCTGCATAACATGCGCTAAGTTAAATGCTGTTCGGAAAAACATGCACATTAACACCAGGCCGGCAATTAACGTGAACGCGGGAATTAGGTATGATTTTTAGAATTTTCAGTAGCGTTTCCCAATGCCAGCCATTGCTTAACCAAATTATTTACTTCAAAGCATTTCTGAAAAGTATATTATATGGATTATTAGCAAGGAATTCATTTAAACATCCATAATTCCCGGGTTCACATTGCTGAAGACTTATAAATATATTATATGAATTATGAAAGCTACTTTTGCTTCGAAGCAAAACAGAGCTGACAACTTTTAGAAAGAAATCAACGCTATCTGCAATTCCATATAACACTTCAGCAAAAAATGCTTTAGCCAGATTAAGCTTTTTTGGCATGAAGTTTCACGCGTGCAAAATTTTTTATTTGCCCATATAAGCGCAATTAATTCAGCATTAATTATCGGGCTGGCTTTAATTTACAGTTCTCGGGTTGAAGTTTAATTTGCTGCCAGGTCAATTGCGGGTTTAACTTTTCCTGTGGGAACGCATAAAGCATCCAGCTCAGCAATATCTCCACGGAAAACATTAAGATCTACCTCTTTAGGTATGCCGGCAAGTACGCCCCTGTCTGTATGCTGCCAGAAAAGCCACTCTCTGCTAAGTTTAGCGTTCTCATAACCTTTATAGTGCGCAATCCACAGCGGATAATCTGTAAAATGCCCTTCGAGGTATTTTCTGTAAAAATGGTAGCCTGTATAAATTATAGGACGTTTGCCATAAGCTTCTTCAACCATATTTAGCCAAACCTGTACGCCGCTGCGTATTACTTCCGGCGTCATTCCCCTTGTTACTTCTACATCAAGCACAGGTGGCAGATCGTTTTCTTCAACCTGGGTATTAAAAATAAAATTTGCTGCCTGTATCGCAGGATCTTTTTCGGCGATATAAAAATGGTAAGCACCTCTGCGGATGCCTGCTTCCTTCGCATTCTTCCAGTTGGCATCAAAAAAACTATCTTTTAAACCAATGCCCTCTGTGGCTTTGATAAATGCAAATTCTACTCCTGCTTTTTTCACAAGCGGCCAGTTGATGTTTTTCTGGTAACGAGCTACATCTATGCCATGCGTTTTGAACTTAGCCGGGCGGCCTTCAAGCATAGCACTAATCTTTTTTACTTCAACATCCTCAATTAGCGGAATTTCAATATTAGCTCTGAAATTGCCTGCCGGGCGATTGGCCTGTGAAACGGCAATGCTTACAAAAATGCACAGCAACAGCACAAGTTGCGTAAGTAAACTAAAAAAACCGCCTTTAAATTTATCTATATAGTTTTTACCTTGATTATTTTCTTTTTTAAATTCATCGTTCTTCATCTTTACCTCCATCTCAATATATGATAAATTCAAATTGCATATTTATTGTTTGCATGCAGATGCATTATATTTTTACACAGCATATAATACCATGCCAAGTAATTGCAAGCCAATAAATTTAATGCAAACACGCCTGTACGCTAAAATTGCTTTACAGTAAAAATGCGCCCGGGAAAACAGTTACTTTTTTTAAATATTCAACTGCAAAAGCATTAAATTATTATACCGTTTTTTAAAACTAGTTCAGCAATAATAATTTAGTCATGCTAATACCTGAACTAACATAAGGCTGTAATTTATCGTTCGGGGTGCTGTTGCAGTATGTGGTATTGATAGCAGTTGTTATTTTTCCAGCAGCTTAAAGAAGACTGTTTTAACTGGTTGGTAAACAATGGGCTAATCATATGCTATAAAGCTAAAAAATGCTTTGTTTTTTATGGGAGAATAGGTTTAACCTTGCAGAAATCATTTTTAATTACCTGTTTTTAATTCTTAATTAAACAAGACCTTTGCAGCAAACGCAATTACTGTGGAAACCAGGGAACATCCGGCAAAAAAAGCGAGGGCAACTACCATTATTGGCTTACTTATAAGCATTGTACTGGTTGTGGTAAAGGCGGTTGCGGGTATTGTTGGTAATTCATACGCTTTGGTTGCCGATGCAATTGAATCTGCTTCCGATATTATTACATCGCTTATTTTGCTGGTGGGCTTCCATTTCGCCTCCAAAGCGCCCGATGAAGATCATCCGTACGGGCATGGCAAGGCCGAGCCGCTGGCCGCAATTGTTGTCGGCCTGTCGCTACTGGCCATAGCCGGGCTAATTATTGGCGAAAGCGTACAGAATATCCGCACGCCGCATGCGCTGCCTAAATCATTTACTTTATGGGTTCTGCTGGGCGTAATAATTACCAAGGAGCTGTTGTTTCGTTTTGTAAAAGGTGTGGCCGATGAAACCGAAAGCCATGCCGTTAAGGCAGATGCCTGGCATCACCGCAGCGATGCCGTTTCTTCAGCCGCTGCTTTTATCGGCATTTCCATAGCTTTATTTTTGGGCGAAGGTTACGAGAGTGCCGATGACTGGGCCGCGCTTGTAGCTGCCTTGATTATAACAATCAACGGTTTCCGTATTTTAAAGCCCGCGCTCGATGAGGTGATGGATGCTGCTCCGCCTGCTGAAATTGTTAAGCAGGTAGAAGACATCGCCCTGCAAATTAACGGTGTAATGGCAATTGAAAAATGCTTTGTGCGCAAAATGGGTTTCGAGTATTTTGTAGATATACACATTGAAGTAAACGGCCAGCTTACTGTTTTTGAAGGACATGAAATTGCGCACCGGGTAAAAGAAGCGGTTATGGCAGCTGACAAGCGGATTTTCGATGTGCTTACGCATGTGGAGCCTTCACCCGCTCAATAAGCTTTAATTTTTCTGTTTCGCCATATATACTTTCCCCAAAAAATACTTTGTTGCCTGTTGGCTTAGCCAGTAATTATAGTTAAATTATTGCCGGTTTTAATTTTTTTATAATTTTGATAAAAATAATCAGCCATGAGAATAAGATTTACAGCAATTTTTTTCCTCCTGCTTATATGTGCTGCGTACGAGGTTAATGCGCAGCATGGTTCACGCAGGTCATTCGGTAAACCGGTTTTTGGCACAACCACCACCGATGTTTTTAAGGTAGATGGCGGCTACAGGCAAATCATTAATATATATGATAATAATACTTCAGAGTCCGTCAACTATATTGTTTTTCTTGATCAGAATATGGATTCGGTTTCAGCGATTAAGCTTCCGCAGATGTTCAGTAAAATTATTCAGACAGCGGACGGTGGTTTTTTTGTTGTGAATAATATTTATGATAATACAGCAATGGTTACCCGGCTGCACATGGCCAGAACCAATAAAGATTTTGATACAAGCTGGACAAAAGTACATAATTCCTTCACTTATGAGGCCGTAAGTTCGGTTACTGAAGATAAAGATGGCGGAATACTGATTGCATACGTACGTGGCGTTACCGGTTCATACATGCCCGATTACCTGATGAAATACAATACCAAGGGCGAATTGCAGTGGGATGAAAGGCTATACAGCGAGTTTGTAGGCTCACACATAAACAATATTCAACTGCTTAAAAACGGCGGGTACGCGCTCGCCGGCTATTCCCGTTACGATGGCTACAGCAACCGTGTGTTTGTAACCAAAAGAGATGCGGCCGGTAAATTTGTGTGGACGAAACTGATGTTTGAGCCAGGTGCGCCCGAGGAAGGCATCGCCATAGTTGAAATGCCAAATGAAGACCTCCTTTTAATAACCTCTCGCTGGAGCAGGAACATGGTAAAGCTCAATAAGAACGGAGATTCTTTGTGGACTAAAACCGGCTCTTATGACGACTCTGTTTATTACGATTACCTCTATGCGTTCCCAAAAGGCAACAATGGTAATTTTATGATTGCGGGCAACAAATACTTTCAGAAAGGCTTTGGCTTTAACTCCCGCCCGGTAAGTATAGAGATGGATTCTGCCGGAAATATAGTTAACGAAACTGTTTATTATAACTCCAACTCTTATGTGGCATCCGATTATCTGCGCAAGGCACAAATGCTTTCTAACGGTAGTATGCTGCTGCAAACAACACCGCTGGACGCTAACTTCAACACTACGTTATTTGAAACCGACAGCAAGGGAAAATACCGCGATATAATAATTAATAACCCGCAGGCCAGTTTGGAGTACGGCATTGCGGATGTTGAGGGCAATTTCGGGAACCTGACTTTTAATAACATCGGTACGCTTAAAGATCTTGTGATCTCTGTTTATCTCGATTCTGTTCCGGCAGGTTTAGCCAGTGGTTTAAAATCAATAAGCCGCCATTACAGGTTTGATGCATTGGGCGGTACCGGCTTTAGCGCAGATATGAAACTACCCTATGCTGCAACTGAGCTGAATGGAATTGATACTACAAAAAATGCACTGTCAGTTTACAGGCAAGGCGCTGCAGGCTGGCAGAAAATTGGCGGCTTTTCACAAACCGAGGAAGTTAGCGGCAAACAGCTGCAAATGCACGTTAGCGATGTTACC
This sequence comes from Bacteroidota bacterium, assembly GCA_036846145.1. Taxonomy (GTDB): domain Bacteria; phylum Bacteroidota; class Bacteroidia; order CAILMK01; family CAILMK01; genus DAIUCM01. The sequence goes on along the minus strand of DAIUCM010000012.1, from coordinate 31,930 downwards.
ACATTTGGCAACTTTGGCATTTTTGCTGAAACCAGTTCCGGCTTAAATGAAAAACAACTGCCTGGTTTTGATATGAATGTGTATCCCAACCCGGCATCAGATATTTTAAATATTACTTACCAGCTCGGCCGGAACGCAAATATCGCCTTAGAAATTTACAATATTCAGGGCGTAAAGATGGCTTATATAAACCAAGGCATGAAAAACTCCGGCTTGCAACATATACAAATTCCTACCGATGCGCTTGCACCCGGCATGTATATTTGCAGGATACAGGCAGATAATAACAGCCGAATGTTAAGGTTTTCTGTTGTAAGATAACTTTTCGGAGAACAGAAAAACAGCTTATAATAACCAGCCGGTTATAATAAGCTGTTTTTTTAGTGTTTATTAAGGAATCAGAGCCAGAAAATTCCCATGTATAAAGCTGCCTCTAAAGCATTTTTACGCTAACCCATATATGGGAAATTATTCCCACATATATTTTTCATCATATTCCATTTCGTGCTTCTGTAGTAAGTGCATATATTCCTCTTTGAAATGTGTTTTGACATGATGTTCGTCCTGCTTTTCGATATAATTCTTCAGCATTTCTACTTGTGAATGATCAATGGAAAAAGCGCCATATCCGTTCTGCCAGTAAAATGCTTCAAACATTTCACCTTTGCTTTTTATCCATAACGATGAGCGCTTTTTTACTTCTTCGACCAGTTTTATGAGCGTAACTTTCTTGGATAGAAAACATAGAATATGCACATGATCTGTATAACCGCCAATTTTAATGGCATAACATTCCATGGCGTTACATATTTCAGCAATATAGGCGTATAATTCTGGCTGGATGTTTTTGGTTATCAAGGGTTCGCGTTTTTTTGTGCTGAAGGTAATATGCACAATTATTTTCGCGAACGCTTGTGGCATGGGTTGGAGGTTATTGTTCACCGGTCTCAGGGCTTTGCCCTGAGCTAGGTTATTTCGCCCCTTTGGGGCTGTGTGATAAAAATAAACTATCCCTAAAAATTTCATTTAAAATTATGCTTTTTTACAATTAAAGATCCGATAGAAGAATCAGATCGTCCAAAAAGCGGCAGCCCCAACGGGGCGAAATATCCTAACTTAGGGTAAAGCCCTGAGAACACTTCACAAATTAACTTTCTATATCCCCAATCCCCAAAAAATACTTCCGCTCAATTTAGATTCTTTACAAATAGCTGAATTTAGAATACAAGCAAACATAAAATAGGCTAATTTTGCACTACGAGAGTAAAATTATTCTTTAACTAATTTTCCACACATAATGAGTTGGTTCACGCGTACTTTCACGTACTCCATCGGTAAGAAGATCATCATGGCACTTACCGGTATTTTCCTGGTTATATTTCTTGCACAACACCTGGTTGGTAATTTCCTGCTGCTCGCCGGCGATGGCGGCAAAGCTTACCAGGAGTATAGCCATAACATGGTAGGTAATCCAATCATCAGGGTAATAGAATTTGTGCTGTTTTTTGGCTTTTTGTTCCACATTGTAGATGGCGTTATTCTTTCCCTGCAGAACAGGAAAGCACGCGGTCATGGTTATATTGTAGGAAACCGCAATCCAAGCAGCTGGTTATCCAGGAACATGATATTATCCGGCCTTGTACTTCTGGCATTTCTTATTGTGCACCTGGCATCGTTCTTCTGGCCATACCGTATTTCCGATCCGGAAAATACGCACCTGTATGATGTTGCGGTTCATAAATTTACGAACCCTTGGTTCACAGGATTCTATATTATTTCCTTTATTTTATTGGGAATGCATTTGTGGCATGGGTTCTCAAGTGCTTTCCAGACGTTAGGCGCGCGCCACCCGAAATACTTCCCGGCCATTAAAGGTTTAGGCATAGCTTTAGCCGTAGGTTTACCGCTTGGTTTCGCAATTATTGCGCTCTATTTTTTGTTTAATTTTCATGTATAACTTACTCTGATATTATGATATTGGATTCCAAAGTACCACAAGGCGACTTAAAAGATAAATGGGATAATCACCGTTTCAGCGTGAAGCTGGTGAACCCTGCAAATAAGCGAAAACTGAGTGTAATTGTAGTTGGAACAGGTTTGGCAGGTGCGGCTGCGGCGGCATCGTTAGCTGAGCTTGGTTACCAGGTACAATGTTTTTGTTTTCATGATTCGCCGCGCCGCGCGCACTCTGTTGCAGCGCAGGGCGGTATCAACGCAGCAAAAAATTACCAGAACGATGGTGACTCTATTTACCGTCTTTTCTACGATACTATTAAAGGTGGAGACTTCCGCGCCCGCGAAGCCAATGTTTATCGTTTGGCGCAGGTTTCTGTAAATATCATTGACCAGGCCGTTGCGCAGGGTGTTCCTTTCGCACGTGAATATGGCGGATTACTCGATAACCGTTCATTCGGTGGTGCGCAGGTGAGCCGTACTTTCTACGCTCGCGGACAAACCGGGCAGCAGCTTTTATACGGTGCATACCGTGCTTTGAATAGGCAGATTGCTTTGGGCAATGTGAAAATGTACCCGCGCCACGAAATGCTTGATTTGGTTGTAATTGACGGCCACGCAAAAGGTATCGTTACCAGAAATATTGTTACCGGCGCTATTGAAACTTTCGCGGCACATGCAGTTGCTTTAGGTACAGGTGGTTACGGAAACGTTTTTTACTTATCTACAAACGCAAAAGGCTCTAACGCTACGGCAATATGGCGCGCACATAAACGCGGCGCTTTGTTCGCAAATCCATGCTTTACGCAAATTCACCCAACCTGTATTCCTGCTTCCGGCGAGTACCAGAGCAAGCTGACTTTGATGAGTGAATCTTTACGTAACGATGGCCGTGTTTGGGTTCCGAAAAATGTTGGCGATAAACGTTCACCAGAAAGCATTCCGGAAGAAGACAGAGATTATTTCTTGGAGCGTAAATATCCGAGCTTTGGTAACTTAGTTCCTCGTGATATTGCGGCGCGTAATATAAAAGAAGCTTGCGATGCGGGAAAAGGCGTTGGTTTAACCGGCCAGGCAGTTTATCTCGATTTCGCTGATTCTATCAACCGTTTAGGTGCTGACCAGGTAAGCGCACGTTATGGAAACTTGTTCCAGATGTACGAAAAAATTACCGCGCAGAATCCATACAAAATGCCAATGCAGATCTATCCTGCGGTTCACTATACCATGGGTGGGCTTTGGGTAGATTACAATTTGCAGTCAACTATTCCGGGCTTGTTTGTAATGGGTGAGGCGAATTTCTCAGATCACGGTGCTAACCGCTTGGGTGCGAGCGCCTTGATGCAAGGTTTGGCAGATGGTTATTTCGTGCTTCCGGTTACAATTGGCGATTATCTGGCCGGTTTAGGTTTCAACAAAGTAGATCATGAACATGCTGCTTTCAAGGAAACAAAACAGGAAGTGGTGAATAACGTGAACAACCTCATCAGCGTACAAGGTAAACGTTCTCCGGATGATATTCACCGCGCACTTGGTAAAATTATGTGGAACAATGTTGGTATGGCTCGCGATGCGCAAGGTTTGCAAAGTGCCATTGCCGGCATCAAGGAACTGAAACATGAATTCAAAACCAACCTGCGTGTAACAGGATTGAACGAAGAATACAACGAAACACTTGAAAAAGCAGGCCGTTTGGCAGATTTCCTTGAATTGGGACAACTGATGGCGGAAGATGCTTTGGCAAGGAACGAAAGCTGCGGCGGCCACTTCCGTACGGAATACCAGACGCCTGAAGGTGAAGCGATGCGTGATGATGAGAATTACACGTATGTTGCTGCATGGGGTTATAACGGCCCGGACCAGGCACCGACTTTGCACAAAGAGGCTTTGAATTACGAATTTGTTAAACCATCTCAAAGAAGTTACAAGTAATGGACACTATAAATATAACACTGAAGGTTTGGCGCCAGAGAAACGGCAAAAGCAAAGGCCAGCTGGTAACATATAAAGTACCCAATGTATCTACGCACGCTTCTTTCTTGGAGATGCTGGATGTATTGAACGAAGATTTGATTTCTAAAGGTGAAGACGCGATTTCTTTCGGCCACGATTGCCGTGAAGGTATTTGCGGCAGCTGCGGATTGTACATCAACGGCCGCGCGCATGGCCCCGACCAGGGAATTGCGACCTGCCAGCTGCACATGCGTACTTTCAAAGATGGCGATACCATTGTGGTTGAGCCATGGAGAGCGCGTGCATTCCCGATTATCAAGGATTTGGTTGTTGACCGTTCTGCTTTAGACCGTATTGCACAGGCGGGAGGATTTATTTCGGTAAATACCGGTGGCGCGCGAGATGCCAATGAAATTTTGGTTCCGAAAGAGGTTGCAGATGAGGCATTTACAGCAGCTGAATGTATTGGTTGCGGCGCTTGCGTAGCTGCCTGCCCGAATGCATCAGCTATGTTGTTTACGTCTGCAATGGTTTCGCACTTATCGCTGATGCCGCAAGGCAAGCCTGAGCGCTACAAAAGAGTAGAAGCTATGGTTGACCAGATGGATGTGGAAGGTTTCGGTAACTGCTCTAACGTTGGCGCCTGTACGGAAGAATGCCCGAAAGGTATCCAGCAGTTCCACATCGCCCGCATGAACCGCGAATACATGGCTGCGAAATTACTTCATGGCGTTAATGCCGGTAAAGGTGAATTTGCAGGTTAAGCGAAAGCATTTTTTAGGATATTGATATATGGAAAAAGCCGCAACGAGAGTTGCGGCTTTTTTGTTAATTTAGAATTTTGAAAGTAAACCAAAAGCATGACGAAGAAAGATAGAAATATGTGGATTGGAATTGTAATACTTTTTACTTTCATAATAAGTCTAAGTATTTACAGATATAACAGGCTGATAAATAACTTAGGCTATACTTATGCTTCAATTACAGAAATTGAAACGCGTGGAAAAAGAAATCATCCTTATTCAACATATTTATATAAAGTTAAAAAAGCATATCATATTGCAAGCCAAGGTGGCAGTTATAAAATTGATTCAACTGTAGTTATTGTTTATAACAAAACGGATCCTGATTTTAGTATGATAGTTGATTATCCAATGCCATTAAAAAGCACGAAAGGCGATACAATTCCTATTATGACGGAATATATTGACTTTAGTTGGTGGGATTATTTCGGAAAGTAATTCAAAGCATTTTTCGCGATAACTATATATAGAAAACTTCTAGCTTTTAGCTACGAGAATACCGCCACACATGTATATCAAAACAAAGGCAAAAAAAATTATTACCTTACTTTTCTCCTTCCAAGATCCTTGTATTTTCATAATCTCATGATCACTTGTTCGCTCTAAAGTTTTTAAAAATGAATTATTATGAATCATCAATATATAGTTTATAAACAAGCCTGTAAATAATGAAACAAAACTCATAAAAAGTGCGATTTGCCTGTCACTATTATCTTTAAAATGATTTAATTGAAATATACCATCTATATATAGAAAACATCCAAGTATAAAAAATGATAAAATTCCTGAAAAACTAATATAAGTCTGCCAAACCCAGCCTTTGTCAGTATAATTCGGATTCTTACCTTTTAAGAAGATTTTTGAAACGCTTATGTAATACTTTATTATTTGCATTTCTTCGCGAGAGCTATTATTGAGTTATACAAACTTACTTTAAGCATTTCTTGCTATAAGTATATATGGAATTTATGTTTCTAAATCAATATTTTGTAAACGTATTTTGCTGGCGCAAGAATTAGCAAAGCAGTTCTTGTGCTTTTTCCATATAGCAGTAAGCCGAAAAATGCTTTTGAGAACATTGGCACAAGAACCGCTTCGCTAAATCTTGCGCCAGCATCGGCGGCAATTTTCTTTTCAATGGTTAAATTAGTGAATAAGAATTAAATCGGGTAATAATCCTTTTTTGCCGGCATAATCTCTGGCGCTGCTGTAAAGGTAATGTTCAGGTTTATCTACAAAACCTGCTTCAACAGGGTTTTGATGTATATAATCGAGTTTCTGTTGCATCACGTGGTTGCTGAAAAGTTCTATCGGCTGATTATGCTGTTGCCAGAACTGAAATCCACTATTGTTGCTGTTTCTTTTTGCTGCCCGTTCCATCATCCAGAGTATCCAGTCTCGCCGGCTTTCTTCTGTATTTTGTTGAATTGCTTTGCGTAGTTGCAGGCTGGTATGTCTTTTCATATCCTGCACAATCTTCTCAATTTTTGTATCTTTTGTGCCGATGATCATGTGAACGTGGCTTGTCATGATACACCAGGCATAAATTTCAAGTCCTTTTTCCTGCATGCAATATTGCCAGCTATCCAGCAAAATCTGTCTGTAATCGTTCCGAATAAAAATATCAATCCAGTAAACTACGGAAAAGCTTATAAAATATATTCCTTCAGAATTATGGAATTTATATTTTCTGCTCATGAAATTTATAAGCAAAAGTTGATAGCAAAAGTTTTTTGAATTACTGGCTTAAAGCATTTTTTGTAATAAGCATATATGGAAAATTGTATAACAACCGTTACACTGCTGGCGCAAGATTTAGCGAAGCGGTTCTTGTGCTTTTTATTCATATACCCATATATTAATAGTCCGGAAAATGCTTTGAAAAATATGAAAACAGAACTTTTTACTAAAATTACCAGCAACTACATTGGCACAAGAACCGCTACGCTTAATCTTGCGCCAGCGAAAAAACCTGCGTAAGCCTAAATCACAATTCTTACACCGCTGGCGCAAGAATTAGCGCAGCGGTTCTTGTGCTTTTTCTAAGTTTTTCCATATATCAATAACCTGAAAAATGCATTTAAAAGTATAAAAATAGAACTTATGCAAAATTTTTCAGCAACTACATTGGCACAAGAACCGCTACGCTAAATCTTGCGCCAGCGAAAGCCTGCGCCAGCTTTATCCATAATTCACCATTTACAATTCACCATTAAAAATCCTATTTATCACTAATAATCAGCGGCGTTTTATTATTCGGGCTCATAATAATTACTTTTGCATTGGGCGAAGTAGCAATGGCCTGGTTGGCTTTAATGGTTTCGTACTGAAGCTGCTTATCTGTTAAATTCATGGAGATGATTTTCTGGTAATCGGCAATACCATGTGCTTCCACGCGTTTGCGTTCCGCTTCCTGCTTTTCTTTCTGTAGTACGAATTGCATTTTCTGCGCTTCCTGCTCGGCGTTTATCTTGCTTTCTATAGTTGCTTTTACACTTTGCGGTAAAGTGATATTCCTCACCAAAAGCTGCTCTAAAAACAAACCACGCTTTTTAAAGTCAAGCTCTATTGTTTTAAATATCCTGGCCTGGAATTCGTCGCGCTTAGTAGAGTATAGTGAAATGGCATCGTAATACACAGCGTTGTCGCGAATACGGGTGCGCGTTACCGGACGTACAACGGTATTCAGGTAATCTTTACCAATTTCCTGCAAAATGCGCGGCGCTTCATTTGGCAATACGCGGAAAAGTACCGTTAGATCTATAATTACTTCAAGGCCATCGGCAGTTAGTACACGTATAGCATCATCACCACCTTTAACACCCTCATCGTGTACGCCACTCATGGTATAATTTTGTGTTTTAATAGGGAAAGAAACTACCTCAACCATTGGGTTTACCAGGTTTAGCCCGCTTTCTAAAGTACGGTTTTGTACCTGGCCAAACAAGGTTTGTACACCAACTTCGCCGGGTTCAATTTGCCTGATAGATGCAGAAAAGATACCTGCCAGTAATATAAGTGCCCCTGCTAATTTCAGCAGCGGCCGCAATTTTATCACCTGTGGCTCGGCACTTCTTTTTAAAACAAATGCAATAAGCAATAGAAGGATTCCGATAACTATAAATGCCATAAATTTTTGTTTAAAGCAAATATACTTATGCTTTTGCTGGTATGTGCATATATAGCATTGTTAAAAAATGCTTTGCCCGCATAATATATTTTCTTGTTACTGGCTGTACGATATTAAAAAATAGTGTACAAATTAAATTATTTCGGCTGGCAATTAAATTTTACTTATTTTTGGTATTATAACAAACACAATTAACATCAAGTATGAACAAGTTATTTTTTTTAGCCGGCTTAGTTGCTATGGCTTTTACCGGCTGCGGCGATAAAGATCCAGCTAAGCCAGCTCCCGATCCGGGGCCGACTGAAAAGCCCCTGAAAGCCTGTTTTACAGTTGATAAAGATTTTATTGACTCGGGGCAGTACGTAAAATTTACCAATTGCAGCGAAAACCAGCATACCAATGAGTGGCGGTTTAACAACGGTTCTCCATTTACAGAGAAAACACCGCCGGACAGGCAGTACAACGAGCGCGGCACTTTTCCGGTTAGGCTTATAGTAAGAAATAAGGAAGCTACCAAGACAGATACCGCTGTTAAGTATATTACTGTAGCAAGGCATGCGATTACGCGAATAACTTTAAAAACTTTTAAAACAACTAATGGCCAGGGCGTGGCATGGGATGATGACGGAACAGGGCCGGACATTAAAATCGTTTTCGGGCCCATGTCAAATCCTACACAATACAGCACTACCGTTGCTGAAAACGCCACCGCACCGGTAAGTTTCGATATTACACCAAATATTGTGCTCGACAATGGCAATAACGGCGGCTGGACATTCAGGCTATATGATCAGGATGGCAATAACCTTGTGCCAATGACTACGTTTGGAACAGAGTCAAATCCTATTTATCCATCTCGTGGTACAACAAGCCCAATGGAAATTGCGAACTTTAACGATTACCGGGTTGAACTGGAGTGGATACTGGTAAAGTAACCAGCATATATACATATTGCTAAAAATACTTATGAAAGCCTGCGCATTCCCTATGTGCAGGCTTTTTTTGTTGCAGGCAAGCAGAAAAGCAAACTATTTTCAGGGAACTGGTTATATGATGAGATGGAGTCAGGCCAATAAATATTTACTAAATAAACTACTGAAAATGAGTGTATTACTTAGCCTGAACTTTTGGTATATTATAGCCGTATTTTTTTACCAGCTGGCGGGGCTTAACTTTTAATACCTCAACTGTCATTTCTATATTTGTAATAGGCCTGTCGCGGCCATCTTTTGCCTGTTTGGCTATTTTCTCTACAACCTCATATCCTGAAACTATTTCGCCGAAAACTGTATACCTGCCATCTAAATGCGGCGTGCCGCCTAGTGTTGTATAAAGCTTCCGCTGATCTTCGTTAAGGGTTAAACTGCGTTTTATGGCGTATGCAGTAAGTTCTTCATCAGTATAAATCCGTCCCTGTACGAGGTAGAACTGAGATCCGCTCGATCTTTTTTCCGGGTTAATATCATCGCTTTCACGCGCGGCGGCAATTACACCGCGTTTATGATAAATGCCTGGTTTTATTTCAGCATCAATACTATAAGTTTTCCCATTAACAGGGTCGGGGAACGTTCCCGCTTCTCCGGTAAATTCCGGTCCGCCGTCACCATCGTTCATCGGGTCATTGTCCTTCGAATTAGGATCTCCTCCCTGTATCATAAAACCTTCTATAATACGGTGAAAAGTTGTGCCGTTAAAAAATCCGTTGCGCGCCAGTTTCAGGAAATTAGCTTTATGGTTCGGCGTTTCATCATATAAATAAACCATTATTTCGCCAAACTGCGTTTTTATTTTAACAATCTCAATTTTCTCCTCGCAGCCGTAAAAAGCCAGGAGAAGGAAGAGGACAATACCATGTTTTTTCATAACAGCAAATATAAGGTTTTGTAAACATGCTTCGCCGGCAATGCTCTTTTCAGCCATGGCAGAATAAACGCTTGTGAATGTATCTGCAAAAAAAAAGCAGGCTTTATAAGGCCTGCTTTTATGTATTATGTTTAAAAGTATTAGAAAGTAGATGACTCCAGCTCAGATTTCTTCTGCATATCGAGCGCTAATGGCGTTGCAATAAATATGGATGAATAAACACCTATGGTAACCCCAATAAGCATGGCGAAAGAGAAGCCACGGATAATTGGGCCCCCGAAAATAAACAAAATGAGTACTGCAATCCAAACCGTTGCCGCTGTAATAATTGTACGGCTAAGCGTTGTGTTAAGCGCTGCATTAACCGTTGTATGCATATGTGATTTACGGTTGTTCCTTAAAAATTCCCTTATACGGTCGAAAACAACCACGGTATCGTTAATAGAGTAACCTACAACAGTTAGCAAAGCTGCAACAACAGCCTGGTCCACACTGGTAAATGGCAGAAAATCTTTAAACAACGAGAAGAAAGTAAGTACAAAGAAAACATCGTGCGCAAGTGCTACGGTAGCGCCTACTGCAAACTGCCAGCGCTTGAACCTTACTACAATATAAAGGAATACAGCAAGCAGGCCAAATAAAATGGACATGAACGCTGAATTCTTAATATCGTTGGCAATGGTTGAGCCTACAGTTTGTGTGTTTACTATTTTACCAGGATTATCTTTAATCTGGTTTAAACCTTCCATCAGCTTGTTGCTTACCTGCTGGTCTGCTTCATCGCCGCCATCTTTCAGGTAGTTTGTAGTGATGCTTAATTTATTATCCGCACCAAATGTTTTCACTTCAGGCGATTCACCAAATGTTTTTGTTAAAACGCTGCGCACTTCCTCGGTGCTGATGTTTTTCTGGAAATCAACAACATATGAGCGGCCGCCTTCAAAATCTACACCATAGTTAAGGCCGTTTACCGCTAACGAAATAATACCAATTAGAGTTACAATGCCCGAGAACCAGTATGAATATTTACGCTTGGCAATAAAGTTGTAATTGATGTTTTTGAAAAGGTTGTTGGTAGTATTGTTACCGAATGTCATTCGCGTATCTTTTTCGAGCAGCCATTCAAAAATCAATCTTGAAATTAATATTGCCGTGAAAAGCGAAGTAAGGATACCTATTACCAATACAACCGCAAAGCCGTAAATTGGGCCCGAGCCAAAGGCAATTAATATAATACCTATTAATAAAGTAGTTAAGTTACCATCAATAATTGATGAAAGCGCATTCTGGAAACCATCCGCAATGGCCTGCTTGGTGTTTTTACCCAGCGCCAGCTCCTCGCGAACGCGCTCATAAATAAGTACGTTTGCATCAACCGCCATGGCAAGCGTAAGCACAATACCCGCCATACCCGGTAAGGTTAACGCTGCACCAAGCGATGTTAAAATTCCTATTATAAAGAACAAGTTTACAACAAGCGCAAGGTTTGCCACCCAGCCGCTGCGGTTATAATATGCAACCATAAACGCTGCAATAGCCAATACACCAATAAGCAGTGACATAAGGCCTTTGTTTATAGCTTCCTGGCCTAAAGAGGGGCCTACAATGGCTTCATCCATAATCTGAAGCTCAACCGGCAGTTTACCTGCTTTAAGTATGTTTGCAAGGTCTTTAGAATCGCTGGCGTTGAAGTTACCCGTAATTTGTGAGCGTCCGCCCGCAATTTCATTCTGCACGCGTGGCGCCGAGTAAACCTGGTTATCAAGTACTATTGCAATGTGGCCTTTCGGGTTCATAGATGCAGCAGCCCTGGTAATTCTTGCCCAGTCGGCAGCGCCCTGCGGGTTCATTTGCATTGATACGATGTACGAGTTTGTCTGCGGATCAACATCGCTGTAGGCATCAATAATCGCATCGCCGTATAAAATAGCTTCTTTACCCTGTATGCCGGTGGTTTTAAGCGCGGTAAGTTCTAATATATCGGTTTTAGGAAGTGGCTTGGCGCCCCATAAAAGCCTGGTTTCAGGTGGAAAAGCATCGCGTACTTCAGGTGTGTTTAAAATGCCGTTTATACGTGCGGTATCTGCAATTCTTACCCAGCCTATTGTTGGCGAGCCCGCCATTTCGTTTGTAATCTGGCCGGCATTGAAAAGCAGGCTTAGCAATGGCGTTTCTTTTTGTGTTGTATCGTTATCGGTTTTAGCTGTTTCGGTGTTTTTCAAGCCTAAAAGCGAGTTTCCGGCTGTATCGTTACTGGCAGTGGTATCACCGCTTTTTGCCAGGTTGCCTATTGCACTGTTATTAGTGGTATTGTTTGCCGTTGCTTTGTTCGATTCGTTAATGGCAAGCAGGGCTTTATCGGCATCCTGCATAAATGGGAAAATTTCGTTCAACGTATAAGTTTCATAGAACTCAAGCTTGGCCGAGCCTTTTAAAAGCCTGCGAACACGGTCGGCATCATCAATACCGGGCATTTCCACGGTAATACGGCCGCTGTTGAAATCGGGCTGAATATTTGGCTGCGTTACGCCGAACTTATCTACACGGGCGCGAAGAATTTCGTAAGTACGCTCCAGCGCGCTTTGCGATTCGCTTTTAAGATAATCGATTACTTCTTCGTTGGTGGCGTTTACTTTCAGCCTCCTGTTGGATAAGGTAGAGAAATAGGTGGATAACTGCGCGTTTGGCTTCAGTTTCTGTAATTCTTCTACAAATACATCAACAAAGTTGCCCCTGTTTGTAATTTTCGCCCTTTTAGCATTGGCAAGCGCCTGGTTAAAGGTAGGATCTTCGTTATTTCCCGATAATTCTTTCAGGAATTTTTCCATGGCAACTTCCAACGTTACGTGCATACCGCCGCGCAGGTCGAGGCCTAAGTTCAGCTCGCGTTCCTTTACATCCAGGTAGCTGTATTTCTGAATGCCGATGTTATAAACGGTTTCGCGAGATATGGAATCAAGATATCTGCGTTTTTTAACAGGATCTCCATTGGCAAAATTTTCTGCCTTTCTTTCAACACGGTTAGCTACAAATGTGAATGATAGCTGGAACAAACACACAATGGCAAGCGCAATAGCAAAAAATTTTACAGCACCTTTACTTTTCATACAAATCGAACAATTGTTATTTTACTCTTCAGAAATTTAGTTTACAGTATAATACGAGGGTTATTGTCTCTTACTTATCCTAATAAAAAGCAAATATACGCAACATTTAGTATTTCCCAATTGATAAGGCCAATTACTGTAAAAACAGTGGGATCAGTAACCAGTAACCAGTAACCAGTTTCTGGAAATTGTAGCTCGAAGCATTTTTTGGCTTGGGTAGATATGGATATAGGAGACAGGAGACTCTTCTGTATTTATTGTCTAAAGTCTAACATCTAACATCTAAAGTAAAACTTACGCCTTCAATCGCCAGTTTAAGATGCTGTGTATATGATCTATAATCAGCTCCAGGCCTTTATCGAACGCGTAATTGTTGGTTACAATAATATCGGCTTCATCTTTATAAGGTAATAAATACTGTTTATAGCTTGGGTAAACATGGTTGTGCCACTGGTAAAGTATTGTTTCGCGGCTAATTCCTCTTTCACGCACGTCGCGGTCCAATCGGCGATTAAGCTTTATATCATCGCGGCTGTCCATAAAAATCTTAAGGTCAAGCATTTTTTTGATGCTGGCTATATGGAAAATAAACAGGCCTTCCACTACAATTACAGGCGCCGGGTAAAACTCTATATTTTTGCCTTCAATACCGGGCTGGTTAAAAGTGTATTCGGTTTTTGAGATTGTATTTCCGCCGGCGAGCTTTGTTACATCCTGTATAAACGCCTCAGTATTAATAGATTCCGGCAGGTCGAAATTTATTTCGCCGTTCTCATCGCGTGTTTGTTCCTCAACCGGGCGGTAATAATCGTCCTGCGAAATAATGCAAACCTCATTGTGCTGAAAAACTTTGCGTATAGATTGCAGAAAGTAGGTTTTTCCGCTTGCGCTTCCGCCCGCAATGCCAATTAAATAATAATTTTTATGGTCGAGATAAGATTTCATTCCTTCTAAAAATACAAATAGCAAAGATAAGGCGAATAAAATTACGAACTTGAAAATACGGCTTTGTTGCACTTTGCTTTTTTTGTTCTGCCGGTTCTGAGCTAAGTTTTGTAATTATTTTGAACCAGATTCCTTATTCTCTAATTCCGAAACGATACAATCTACCGCAGCAGCAAATGTAGGGCAAATGTTTTTTTCGGGAATTAACTGCGGAATGATACCTCCGCGCCTAAGCATTTTTTCCGGCTGCCTCGATAGGCCAGTCAGTATCACTTTTATTCCCCTCTCTTTCATGGTCAGCAATGTTTCCTGCAATGCGTATAATCCGGTCTGGTCTATAAATGGCACTTCTTCCAGGCGAAAAACGGCATGGCTTACATCTACCACATCCTCAGCCATTTTTTGTAATCCCGATGCGAATCCGAAAAACAGCGGGCCTTCAATATGCTTTATCAGCACATTGCCTTCAAGCTCATCGGGCAGGTTCCGGCCCTTCCAATGTTCGCCGTTGTCATAATCAGCCAGTGATTCTACCCGGGTACGGTCTTCAATAACATCGCTCATTTTTTTCATAAAGAAAAGTGCCGCCATTATCATTCCTATACCTACTGCGGTGAGCAGATCGAGAAAAACAGTAACCAGTAAAACCACAATCATTATGGCCGCATCGGTACGTGGAACTACTTTGATGTGCCTGAGGCCGCGTTTATCCAGAATGCCAATGCCCACCGTAATAAGCAGGCCGGCCAATACTGCTTTGGGAATTAAAGCCGCATACGAGCCCACGGCCAGCAGAATAAAAGCAAGCGTTACGGCATGTAATATACCCGACCATCTTGAGGCTCCGCCCGACCTTATATTTACCAGTGTGCGCATGGTTGCGCCTGCACCCGGCAGCCCGCCGAAAATTCCGGCAACGGAATTGCCTATTCCCTGGCCAATCAATTCCCTGTTACTATCATGGCGCGTTTTTGTAACATTATCGGCCACTACCGATGTAAGCAGCGAATCAATGGTGCCAAGTGCGGCAAGGGTAATGGCCACGCGTATAATTTGCCCGTATAATGCAGGGTCTATTGAGAAAAGCCGGCAAACCTGTATCTCCGGCAGGCCGGAAGGTATGCTGCCGATAACATCTACATCTTTCTGAAGCACAACCGATAATATTGTTACGCCTATAAGTGCCACAAGTGTGCCCGGCACTTTTTTGGAGATACGCGGAAACAAATAAACAATTATTACCGTGAGCGCCGCATATAACAGTGCCCATATGTTGATTTTTGAAAATGCAGGACCTATATGCCGTACTACATCAATTGTTGTTGGTGGCGATGGCTGGCCTATTGCCGGAAAAACCTGGAGCAGGATTATAATTATGCCAATGCCGCTCATAAACCCCGAAATAACCGGGTAGGGAATAAAGCGGATAAGCACGCCAAGCCGTATAACGCCCAAAATAGCCTGTAATATGCCGGCCAGTACAAAAGTGGCAAATATGGCGCCGGCTACAACTTCTAAACTTCCGCCGGTTTGCACAAATCCTGCAACGGCAGCTGCTGCTACAACAGTCATTGGGCCGGTAGGGCCGCTAATTTGTGTATGTGTGCCACCCAGGATCGCCGATATAAGTCCCAGGATAATAGCGCCATACAGGCCTGCAGCAGCGCCTAAGCCGGACTGAAGCCCAAACGCAAGCGCCAGCGGCAGTGCTACAATACCCGCAGTAAGCCCGCCAAAAATATCGCCTTTGGTAAAAGTAAATCCTTTCATAAAATGGTTTTTTTACTGTTGATGATACTGTGAAACGACAGCATGTGCCAGCTCATATTATAATAATAGTAAAACGGCTAAGATGTTTTTAGCGGCAATTTGTGTGTTGTATGAAAATGTAATGTTGTAGAAAGATTTTGCCGTATTGGTTTTATAGCATTTGCCGGAATCATTACCTGCAAAGAGAATTTTCTGATAAACCCGCACTTAGTTAGAATATATCTGATTTAACGTAGTTTAGTTAAGGATGAAATAAATTCCATCTCTACAATATTTGATCGTTACCGCCCGGGACTTGATTAACGCTCCGAACCAAGTTCCGAAGGAACGATAAAATATTGTAGCAACGGATTTCAATCCGTTGATGACTGAACCTGATTTCAACTTAAAGCTTCCCGGCCAGCGTACAGGTAAGCTTATAAACTTCCGTTTCGCCATTCGCTTTAAAGGAGGAAATAACCAAAATATAAATACCAATTGGCGCTTTATTACCTTGATCTGTAATACCATCCCAGTTTAAATAACCTTCGGTAGCAAGTAGCTGGTTATTAGCAATTTGCCTGATCAGCCTGCCTTGCACATCGTAAATTTCTACCCGAGCCATATTTCCAGCTTCAGCAAGCGTATAGTTTATGTTCAGCACATCCTGGTAGCCATCGCCATCAGGCGAAAAAACCGGCGGATGTAAAATGAAATTACCGGTATTTTTTGCCTGCTGCAGACTTTGGTACTGCGAATTCCGGTACGTTGGCGTGGCATAACCAACAGTTGAAGCTGCCGAGTGCCAGGAGCCTGATACATTGGATGGTAGATTGGGATTAATTTTCTCGAGGCTTACGCCATCTTTTACGCTGATCAAGGGGAAATGCCAGTTGCGCGAATAACTCACAAAATCTATCCGCAAGCCATCTTTCCGCAGTAAAACCAAAGTGCCGACATCATCGGGCAAACTTGGCAGCGAACTTAACTGAAGCATTTTTTCGGGACTTTGTAAATGGTAATTCGCATGAATATTCGCCGTATTTGCAGTAAAAACCACGTAATCGTTCGGCATCAGCAGCCGGCTTTCGTTGCTTAAGGTCTTTATATTCAGCAGCTGGTTATCTGCATTTACATTGGCGATGAGTAAATCTTTAAGGTCAATAATTTTCTGGCTGCGGTTATAAAACTCCACAAAATCGCTGCCGCCGGTATTCGGGTTAAAAAGAATTTCGTTAATTACAATATCAAAACTATCGGCTTGTAAAGGCAAACCAAAATAAAGTGTTTTTTCTTCGGATGATTTTCCCGTGCAGTTTATAACGCCTTGTACCGTAATGGAGTACAAAGCGTTTTTTGCTAAAGGCTGATTCAGTTTCAAGCGCACTTTTGTAAAATCAGGCGGTAAAACCGAAGCATTTTCAGCAATTTCCATATATGGATGAATAGAATAATGCCTTGCAATGGCGGCCGATAAACTATCAATTGTTTTATCGAATTGTATAATTAATGTTTGCGAATCTATAATCTGAATATTTACGGCTACCGGCGCAGAATAGTTATTCAGCCTGCCATTTACTGAATTATGTTTTCCTGGTGTTCCGCCGTTTTTATCTTTGCTCGCGGTATAATTCCCTGCAATGGCGCAAGGCAGATTTTTATCAATCATTTCCAGGCTCCAGCCGCCCGATCTTTTCAGCTCGTCGCCATACATCTGGTCCGTATAATTTACAAAATGTATTAGTGTATTTTGCTGATTGCGAAGAAATAACGAATCGCCGGAATTGTTAAGTAACGGCCACGATTTTAAGCCTAAAACATTTCGCGCATAGGGCAGGAGCGCGGCCGCATTCGCTTCCGGGCAAAGCACCACGAAACTATCCGGCATCAGCATATATTCCGGTAAAAAAACCTGGGTGCTGATATCGCCATACCTGAAATTTTTCAACGAAATAAACTTTTTGCTGCGGTTGTGCAATTCAATATATTCTGTGTTTGGCAAAGCTGTATTGTTGTTAGGAATTGCCATAATTTCTGTGATAATTACATCGTACCTTTCGGCGGTTTGCGGCTGAAAATATGTAAAACCGGTTTGTATGGTTGATGTATTTCCAGCGCAATCTCTTAACCCTGAAATGCTTAAAGTTAAGTGCTGATTTGGATTAAAAGCCTTGTTAAACCGGAGCTGAAGTATTTTTCGCCCTGGTACTATATGCAGGCTTTGCACGGCTGCGCCATTGCTTAAATTAAAAGCAGCATTGATGATGGAAAAACTGTCCAGCGCTTCAGTAAATGTTAAGTTTAAAGCAGCAGAATCTGTAACCTGCAGGCTCAGCAGTTTTGGCGCAACCGTATCGGCATTTACAGCGTAAACCGAATTTTGCGCGCCTGGTGTTCCGCCCCGAGGATCTTTTGAAGCCAGCCAGTTGTCAGCGCCCAGGCAGGAATCTAAAGGGTTTATTTTTTCGAGTGAATAGCCGCCGCCCGATTTTGAAGCATCTTTATACCAGCTTATATCATAACTAACTCTGTCAATGATGTTTCCGTTTGGCGAACGCAAAGTAAACACATCGGAAGTATTATTGAGCGAAGGCAGGCTGGGCAGCGTAATTACTTTTCCGTAAGCGGAAAACTGGCTCGCATTGGCGGCCGATACTACAATGGCGTAACTTTTTGCCGGTAAAGTATCATTTCCAAAGGTTGCGGTTGTATTCGCATCGCTTATAGTCCAGTTCCGTAACGCAATTGCCTGGTTCGTAGTATTGTATAGCTCAATATATTCCGCGTTTGGCAAGCCTGCCGGCGGGTCAGGATCAGCCATCAGCTCATTAATAATGATATCATATTTCACAAATTCCTTTATACTGAAATTTATTGCGGCGCTTTGCATCTTGTTTCCAACCGCATCTGCAATGTTTTTTACCTCCAGCGCATATATATTATTGCTCAAAAATGCTTTGGTAAAGGTAAGTGAAACCTTATTCGGGCTCATCAGCCGGGCGATTGATGGATTACCAATTGAATTATTAACCGTGTAATTGCCAGTGTTTTGCGCAGTAACGGAATCGAGCGCCTCTGAAAAAGTAAGTATTAATTGCGTACTGGAAACCACTTCAACCGCCGATAATTTTGGCGCAATGGTATCTGCTAAAAGCTGTCGTACAACAATATCATCGAAATAAATTTTATTGGAATTGCTGGCGGTATATTTTGCATAAACGCCAAAATATTGCGAGGTTTTCAGCAAATCATTAAAAGCAGTGCCTTCCAGGATGTAATTGTTACCGCCCAGGGTATCGCTGTATAATGCCCAGTTGCCGGCGTCATCTCTGGTAACTTTTATGCGCACCGCATTATTTGTACGGGTAATAGTGCCCGCTTTTCCATCAATTAATTTCGCATGCAGCTGGTCGGTTTGGTAAAAAAGGTCAATGCCATCCGCGCTTCCGGCCTCGCCAAGCTGAATGTAATAGCCATTCAATGAGCCATTTAAGGCTTGTTTGTCGCTTGCCAGGTAAACCCTTGCAAAATTTGTAGCCGATGGGGAAAATGCCAGCCGTACATAAAAAGTCCACTCGGTATGGTTTAAAATTTTACTGGGCGTGGTAAGATAAGCTTCTCCGGCCGCGCTTGCATTGGTTTGCAGCTGTTTGTTTGTGTTGATGATGAACAAGTTATCAGTGCCGCTCCATGTCGGGTTCTGTGTGAAATTTCCGTCGGTAAAATCATCTTCCACCTGCGCGGAAACGCATATATACAACAGGCAAAAAATGCTTGTGAAAATCCATTTCGGTAAGGATGTAAGTTTCGCCAATTTTACCCTTATTTTTGCGGTTAAATAAAGTATAACAAATGCGCGTTGCTGTGGTTGGCGCTACCGGGCTGGTAGGCCGAAAAATGTTGGAAGTATTGGATGAATCTGGCTTACAGATAGATGAGCTGTTGCCTGCAGCCTCTGAGAAATCGGCCAGTATGGAGCTGGAATTCCAGGGAAAAATATATATTGTACGCACCATAGAAGATGTGCTGGCGAAAAAGCCTGATGCCGCGTTATTTTCAGCCGGCGGAAGCGTTTCGCTGGAATGGGCGCCAAAATTTGCCGCTGCAGGGATCACTGTCATCGATAATTCTTCCGCTTTCCGTATGGATACAGATAAGCCGCTTTGTGTTCCGGAAATAAATGCTGATAAACTCACCAAAAACGATAAAATAATTGCGAATCCTAACTGTTCAACCATACAATTGGTAATGGTTCTCAATCCTTTACATAAATTATATGGCTTAAAGCGTGTAGTGGTTTCTACATACCAAAGCATTACCGGAACAGGCGCTAAAGCAGTAGAGCAGATGGAAGCCGAGCGCGCCGGAGCCGAAGCCAGCATGGTATATAAATACCAGATAGATAAAAATTGCATACCGCAGTGCGATGTTTTTGCTGAGGATGGTTATACCAAAGAGGAGCTGAAAGTGGTAAACGAAACGCGCAAAATACTTGGGCTGCCTAATTTGGGTGTAACCTGTACAGCCGTACGCGTACCTGTTGTTGGCGGCCACTCCGAAGCTGTGAATATTGAGTTCGAGCGTGAACCGGATATTGAGGATATCAAAAAAATGATTTCAGCAGAAGCAGGAATTGCATTAAGAGATGATCCGGCAAATTCCATTTACCCGATGCCATTGCTCGCGCATAATAAGAACGAGGTTTTTGTTGGTCGTATTCGTAAAGATTTCTCGCAACCGAATACTATTAATTTATGGATTGTTGCAGATAACCTGCGAAAAGGCGCGGCGACAAATGCTGTACAGATACTGAAATATTTGCAGGCGAATGGCTTGCTGGTTTAAATCTGTATGATGAAAAAAATTGGCGTGCTTTTGCTAAGTATATTGCTCACGCCGGTTTTAGCCGCTGTTTTTGGTGTTTTACATGACCAGGTTACTTATACTTTTTCGCCCGAATATTTCACCATGTTTAAGTTCGAGCAATTTGGGTTCTGGGAACATAAATTGTATGGTGAAAAGCGTGTTCTCGTTTCTATGGTTGGCGTAATGGCTACCTGGTGGACAGGATTAATAATCGGTATTGTATATGGATTTGTTGGTCTGATTCACGCAGATCATAAAATCATGATACGGAAAATTGGCTGGTCGTTATTGATCACGTTAATTATAACCATACTTTTCACTTGTATTGGTTTTGTAACAGGTTATTTTTTCCTCTCAGAGAAACAACTTACATGGCACTTGCCAGAAGATCTGCCGGACAAGAAAAGCTTTATTACAGTTGGTACTATGCACAATTGCAGTTACCTGGGCGGTTTATTCGGTCTAATTGCAGGATTGGTTTACCTGGTCAGGAACAAACTACACATTGCACGCTTTGCTGCCTAAAGCATTTTTCGCCAGCAAAATATATGGAAAATTAATAGCTTACTATTTCAACGTAAGCCGGCTAATTAAATATAAAAATACAAGGCTGCCCAATGCTAAAGCACAGGGCAAATGAATTTTTGAGCAGCGGAAATATGCTATTTTGCCTATCCATTGCTATGGGCTTCAACCCATAGTAGAGATAAAAGCATTTTTTAGCTTTAGCTTATATGGAAATTAATATTTTATTGTGAACTCGAAAATTCCAACTGAAGATTTATGCATCAATCGTTGGGGAATATATTCGTTTAGTGCGCAGATGTGCCAAATTTTCAAAATATAGCACATCTAACTTTATTCAGATAATTAAACTTTAATACCATTAATTTGCAAAAAGCATTTTTCGGCTTTAGGCCATATGGATTTTCGATTATAATTAATTGATAGTCAATACGATAATTATAGAGCTTACGTTAATATAATATTGACGAACAAGTAATTAATTCGAGTTCACTTTATTATTCCAATCTCAATCTCAATCTCAAACCCGATCACGGGATACTTGCATAAGGCTGCAGTATATTTATCATTTCCTGTACGCCTTGTATGCGAATCTTGTCATTCAGTTTTTCGTAAGAGAAAATAAGGTTGCGGCAAACCCGCATCAGTATATCTACATTGCTGCAAGGTTCGTAATAAATATGGTGTGGCTTAATATTCAGCTGTTTCAGGAACTGATCTATATTCCATTTATTAAAAATAGCGCCGCGGTTAAAGGCATTTATGTAAAATAATACCTCGCCAGGGATATTATATTCCATATAGATATTGCCTTTAAAGGATGTATTTCCTTTCAGCAGCTGGTCATCTTTATAACCTAAAATAAAATGCTGTGGCAGGTTAACCCCGAAAATGGGGATGTTTAATCTTTGCGCAATAATGGAATAAACAATGGCCAGGGAAATAGGATTGCCTTTTTTGGTTTCCAATACCCTGTTAATAAATGAATTATCCGGCGCGTGGTAATCATCGGTATTGCCTTTAAAACCATGAACATCGTAAAACACATAATTTAAAATACGCACCTTATCAAGCGAAGCCAGCTGGAAGTTAAGCTCAAGCCAGGCATCGAGCTTAATCTTATCTAACTGGTTATCGAGTGTTTGCTTATTAAGATCAGGGTAGCGGAACCTGGCGATAAGAAAAATACCTTCAAACAGATCCTTACCACCGTTACGCGCCCAGCGCAGCAGGCTTTCTTTCAGCCCGCCCTGGTGAATCTGATCAATTATATTATGTATCTTATTCTGTATGCCGGGCTGCGTTTCATGCAGGTACCTGTCTTCAAGCAAAGGCAAAACCTCCTCGCCGTACGACAGTAATTTGGATGTTACATGCGCTACAACTTCTTCATCGGTGTCGTCCAGCAGCGAAATCAGCGCATTTATTTCGTTCGTATTCAATGTAAAATTCCTTTTGCACTAAGTTAACCAAAAAATACTGAAACAATTGCCTGCGATCAACTATTTTTTTGACGCTGTTTTGCTTTTACCGGTAGATTTTGCTTTTGTTGCAGCAGATTTTGCTTTTGCAGCAGGCTTTTCTTTTGCAGCCGTTTTAGCTTTGAATTTACCTTTACCGCCAGCAGGCTGCATGCTCACAAGCTCTATACAATCTGCCAGCGTTAATTTCGCCGGATCTGTAGTTTTCGGTATTTTATAGTTGCCTTTATCATAGGAAATATACGGGCCGAACCTGCCATTTAACACCTGTAAAGGTTTGCCATTAAACTCGAAAGTATTGATGTTTTTCTTCTCCTTTTCTTCCTCTTTTTGTTTTATCAGGGCTGTAGCGCGCCCCAGATCAACCGTATAAGGATCGTCCTCCTTACTTAGGGAATAAAACGATTTATTGTGTGAAATATATGGCCCAAACCTGCCTATAGAAGCAACAACCGGTAAGCCATTCAGCTCACCAACTTCGCGTGGCAGTTTAAATAATTCCAGCGCTTCGTTTAACGTTATGGTTTCAAGCAGCTGGCCTTTTGCAAGCTTGGCAAATTTTGGTTTTTCGCCCTCATCTGTAGTTTCGCCAATTTGCGCCATTGGGCCATAGCGGCCTATGCGCACATATACATTTTTACCGCTTACAGGATCAATTCCTAACAGGCGCTCACCTTTTACTTTCAGCGAGTTTTTTGTTGTGTCTTCTACATTCTGGTGGAAAGGCTCGTAAAACTCTTCCAGCATATCCTGCCAAACAACGCTGCCACGGGCAATCTCGTCGAACTCCTTTTCTACCGAGGCCGTGAACTTATAATCCATAATATCCTTGAAGTTCTCCAGCAGGAAATCATTAACAAGCATACCAATATTGCTCGGGAAAAGCTTTCCTTTCTCCTTGCCGAATATTTCTTTTTTGGTTTGATGCTTTACTTCTTTGTTTTTGAGTGTGATAACACCATACGCGCGCTCTTCCCCGTCCTGTTCGCCCTTAATTACATAACCGCGTTTTTGTATGGTTGTAATGGTTGGCGCGTAGGTCGATGGCCTACCGATACCAAGCTCTTCCAGCTTTTTAACAAGGGCGGCTTCAGTATAGCGTGCCGGCGGGCGGTTGTACCTTTCCGTTGCGGCCATTTCTATGAACTGTAACGTTTGGCCGACAGCAAGCGGCGGCAACATACCTTTTACATCCTCATCTTCATCATCATCTGTCTGCTCCAGGTAAACTTTTAAAAATCCATCGAACTTTAAAACCTCGCCGGTGGCCAGCAGCTGCAATGGGGATGTAGAGATATTTATTTTTACATTGGTTTTCTCCAGCCTGGCGTTTGCCATTTGCGAAGCAACCGTTCTTTTCCAGATTAATTCATACAGCCTGCGTTCTGCATCATCGCCGCTAATAGTTTGGTTGCTTACATAAGTGGGGCGAATGGCTTCGTGCGCTTCCTGTGCGGAATCGTTCTTGGTAGTGTATTTTTTGGGGTTTGAATATTGCGGGCCATACAGGCTGTTTACCGTTGCTTTAATATCTGCAATAGCTGTTTCGGCAAGGTTTACAGAGTCGGTACGCATATAGGTAATATGGCCGGCTTCGTAAAGTTTCTGCGCAACAACCATGGTTCGCGTTACGGAAAAACCAAGCTTACGGCTGGCTTCCTGCTGCAAAGTAGATGTTGTAAACGGCGCCGATGGCGATTTGCTCGTAGGTTTTACTTCAATATCGGCAATTTTGAAATCGGCATATATACAAGTCTCTAAAAATGCTTTGGCCTCTTTTTCGGTATCGAAACGCTGCGGCAGTTCCGCCTGTAAAATAGCTTCGCTTCGCTTACCGTCTTTTTCTACCGGGTGAAAAGATGCCGTAACTTTATATGCCGACTTATATTTGAAGCTGTTGATCTCTCTTTCACGATCTACAATAAGCCTTACGGCAACCGACTGTACGCGACCGGCAGATAATGCTGGTTGAATTTTTCTCCATAAAATTGGTGATAACTCGAAACCTACAAGCCTGTCCAGGATTCTGCGCGCCTGCTGTGCGTTTACCAGGTTTTCATCAATATTTCTTGGCGTTTCAATGGCGCGTAAAATGGCCGGTTTTGTAATTTCATGAAAAACAATTCGTTTTATACGATCTCTTTTTAGGTCCAGCGCTTCACGCAAGTGCCAGGAAATAGCTTCTCCTTCGCGGTCCTCATCCGTTGCCAGCCAGATGGTTTCAGCATCTTTGGCCAGCTTTTTCAGTTCGCTTACAACTTTCTTTTTATCTTCGGGAACTACATAATTCGGCGCGAACTGATTTTTTACATCAACAGACAAGTCTCCTTCTGCAAGGTCGCGAATATGCCCGAAGCACGATTTTACGATAAAATCTTTGCCTAAAAATTTTTCAATTGTTTTTGCCTTTGCCGGCGACTCAACTATAACCAGGTTTTTTACCATCGAACGTTTGTAAGCTTTCTGTATTTGTGATTTTTTTCCTGGTATTTCTACTGGGAAATAATTAGTTTCTGTACATACGATGCGTTTGCTGTATGTAGTTTGATATAATACACACCGCCGGTGCTAATGTTTAACTTTTGCCTGTTAAGCTGCAGCGGCTGGTTAGGGTCAATATTTATTCCGTTTAAAATAACGAGCTGTTTACCGCTGGCGTCAAAAACTTCGAGGTTAGCGTTTTTCGCCGTTGCGTTAAGGCGCACATTAAATTCCGATGTGGCAGGATTAGGGTAGATTTCCATATTGCCATTGCCTGAAAAATGCTTTGGTTCATAAATAGATGTAGCCCATGCTTCACCAATATTCAGGTTATCTATATAAATATTGTTGCCGCCACGGTTCTTTACGGTGAATCGGATCATGAGGTTAGTTGTGTTCTTGTAAGATGACAAGTCAATTTCCTCAGTTCTCCACTCCGCTGCTGTGGGCACAAAATCGCTTGTTTTAAAGGTTCCGGTTGTGCTTAACTTGCTTCCGAACTTATACATTACAGTACTAAAGCTTTGACCGCAGTTGCTTGAAACCTGTACGCGGAATTCATCATTTGTATTGCTTAGCTGCTGTGCGTAGGCCAGGTTAAAGGTAAGTTTTTTGCTTGCAGCTGTTGTCATATCCACACCTGGTATGGTAACGGTGTAGGTAGCTTCTCTCTGGGCCCTGTAATTATTGAGGTACAATGAATTTTTACCGCTGAAAGCCGCTTTTGCGCTTAATGTCCAGTTCAGGCCTAATTCGTCCCCGGCAAACTCATATCCGGCAGTGCCCATGTTTAGGTTCTCGAAATTCTGAAGAAGCGGCGTTTTAACATCGCTAACGGCAGGTAATACCTTTATTAATGAAGTGCGTTCGGTTGAGTTGCTGCCCGCATCATTACTTACCTGCAGGGTTACTTTATAAGTCCCCGCTTTCTCGAACTTTATAACAGGATCTTTGGCATTGCTGAGTGCCGGTGTGCCGCCAGCAAATGCCCATTCGTATTTATTGGGCTGGCCATTATAGGTATTATCTTTAAAGGCAATGCTTCCACCTTCGCAAATTACATACTGTGTTGCATAGAAATCGGCCACCGGTACACACTGGCTGGCAGTGCTGTTGGCCACGCCTGTTGCAATTAAGTTTTGCGCAGAAATAAGGTTTGCGCGTTTGGTTGTTGCAAAAAAGCCGTCCATACGCGCTTTCTGGCCAAGGGTAAACATGCGCGGGCACGAGCTGTAATCCATAAAATTCTCATACATATCCGGTAAATCAGGATTATCGCTTGTGCATGAATTATAAGTTGGAGAAGGGCAGCCTCTTGTTGGGCCATCGCTTGGCGGTGTATCGCAAATAAAATCACCGCTGCTCTGGCAGCTTCTGCCGCAACCGCCCTGGAACGTATGCAATAGGCCAAGATAGTGGCCAACTTCGTGCGTTAATGTTTTATTGCCTGCTGTAACCTGGTCGGCACGCATAACTATACCATCAGTTTTTGCATTATTATCCCAAGGGAACTGCGCATAGCCTAATATTATACCTTCCTGGCCAAAATTATTTATTGATGAAACCACCCAAACGTTAAGGTAATTGTTGGAATTCCAGTAACTAACAGCTTTTACATTATCGTTGGCATTGTTTGTCTGCGCGTTATATACACGTACAATACCATCGGTACAATTGCCATTAGGGTCTTTTGTCGCCAGGCGAAACTCTACCTTGCCATCAGCGATAAGGTTTTTATAATCTGCTCTTACACCACTGAGGTCCGCATTCTTAGCTGCGAAAGTTTCGTTAAGGGTTGCCATTTGCTCCAGCACTTTCTGCTTGCTGATATTTTCGAAACCGTATTGGTGAATAATGTGGAATACTACCGGTATTATTTTTACTTCATCCTGCCCGTCCTTATGCCTGGCTCCTTCTGCTATGATAGCCCTGTTCAGCACTTCCTCACGCTGTTTATACATAGCAGGGTTATTCCGGGCTTTTGCTTCCCAGTTATAATCGGCGGCGCAGTTGAACACATAGTTGTTCGATTGCGCCTGGGCGGATGAAAATGGTAAAAAGCCGATAAGCGCCAAAAAAAGGCTTGTTGCGCCCAGCTTATTTATTAATTGAGAAAACCACATCATGTATTGAATTTAATTGGTTAATGGCTAAAATAATTTTTCCCGCTGCTGCCTCTGGTGTTTGCAGCTGGTTGTTCTGTTTATACGCTATAAAATCGGCCACACGACTAAAATTATCCCTATCAGCTTCTCTTATAGAATTTTGCATGCCGGTATCAACAATGCCGGGTGCAATGCTTGCAATCTTCAAACCACTTTTTTGCTTTTCTCGTTCCATTGCTACTGTGCGGGTAAACATATCGAGCCCTGCTTTACTGCTGCAATACACGCTCCAGCCATCTACAGGATAGTTTGCAGCGCCAGAACTGATGTTAACAATTATCTTTTCTGCCGAATAATTTTCGAAGGTATGAATAAAAGTGTTGCTAAGTACTGCCGGCGCTATAAGATTTACAATGTATGCTTTTATAATATCCTCATTATCTGCGTTTCCGCAATATTTAACAGGTTCAACCTGTGCCGCATTATTTATTAAAACTATTTTTTGGGCGGTACTTATATGGCTCAGCGGAAAAGTAAAAGCGGATAATTGATCAGTTTGGGAAAGATCTAAACTTATATGCGAATAATTAGCGTGTTCAATACTTTGGCTGCGGCTTACACCGGTTACGGTGTGGCCGTTTTGCAGGCATAATTCTGCCATCGCTTTGCCTAAACCACCGCTTGCCCCGGTAATAAAATAATGATTCATAAACGATTACGCCTTTAACCGGCAAATGCATATATGCCTGTGCCGAAAAATACCTTAACCCAACCTCTGACAAATATAACAGCTTTATGCCAGAAAAGTAAAATTTGTGTTAATTTTGCAATGCTATAAAGCCCACGTGGCGAAATTGGTAAACGTTGCGGTCTCAGAAGCCGTTGCCGCAAGGCTTAAGAGTTCGAGTCTCTTCGTGGGCACAAAAAAAGGCTGGTTCGGTTTGAATTGGCCTTTTTATATTTAAAATAATACTTGCATTCGGCAATTTACCGCCTTATTTTTAAAGGAAAGCAACTATGGGCAGGGGGCTTTAATCATCATACTT
The DNA here is from genome assembly GCA_036846145.1 of Bacteroidota bacterium. Lineage (GTDB taxonomy): Bacteria > Bacteroidota > Bacteroidia > CAILMK01 > CAILMK01 > DAIUCM01. The sequence goes on along the minus strand of DAIUCM010000012.1, from coordinate 3,923 downwards.
TAAGTAATACCTTTAAGCAATACCAAGTTAGCCCTGCTTATTATGTCTAAAAAATCCGTTTTTTTTCTTCCATTTTCCCGCACCTTTTCTTTGCAGAAATAGTTACTTTGTTGAAGCATTTTTAAACAGTTCGATATATGCATTTCCATATAGCAACTTGCCAAAAAATGCTTCGATTTGAACACGATTTATATGATTTTAAGATAAACATGATGATGAAATCCTGTATATCAATTAATCAATTTAATTGCGTTCAAACCCAATTTTTAATTCTTCATTTTTAATTTTTAATTGAAAAGTTTGGAGCGGATACAGGAGAAGTTGCAGATTTTAGCTGATGCGGCCAAGTATGATGTTTCATGCTCCAGCAGCGGAAGCAAACGTACCAACAAGAACAAAGGCCTCGGCGATGCAACCGGCATGGGCATTTGCCATACGTACACGGAAGATGGCCGATGTGTTTCTCTGTTGAAGATTCTTTTGACAAATTATTGCATTTACGATTGCATTTATTGCGTTAGCCGCCGCAGCAACGATATAAAACGCGCCGCTTTTACGGTAGATGAAGTCGTGGAACTCACCATCAATTTTTACCGCAGAAATTATATAGAAGGATTGTTTCTTAGTTCGGGTATTTTCAAAAACCCCGATTATACGATGGAAAGGCTTGTGCGTGTGGCGAAAAAACTGCGTACCGAGCATAAATTCAACGGTTATATTCACTTAAAATCTATTCCCGGCTGCAGCGATGAACTCATGCACGAAGCCGGTTTGTATGCCGACAGGATCAGTGTAAATATTGAAATTCCCGCAGAGAAAAGTTTGCAATTGTTGGCGCCGGAAAAAAGCCATAAAGAGATCATCAAGCCCATGCGGTACCTCAGCAAAGCCATTGAGCAAACTGCCGAGGAAAAGAAGCTTTTTAGAAATACGCCATTATTTGCGCCGGCGGGGCAAAGTACGCAAATGGTTATTGGTGCCAGCCCTGAGAACGATCACCAGATTATTTCAATTACCGATCATTTATATAAGAATTTCAACCTCAAGCGCGTGTATTTTTCCGGTTATATTCCTGTTACGGAAGATGCGCGTTTGCCCGCTTTAACCACTGCGCCGCCGCTCATCCGCGAGAACCGTTTGTACCAGGCCGACTGGCTGATGCGTTTTTATGGTTTTGATGCGCAGGAAATCCTGGATGCAAAAAATCCGCATTTAGATTTGGAAATTGACCCGAAACTTGCCTGGGCTTTGCGCAATCTTCACCAATTTCCCATAGATATAAATACAGCCGAATATAAACTCATTTTGCGTGTTCCCGGTATTGGAGTAAAATCCGCACAAAAAATCCGCGAAGCCCGAAAATTCGGTAAGCTAAATGTTGAACAACTGAAGAAAATTGGCGTGGTTTACAGCCGTGCGAAATATTTTATTACAACTTTGGAAAATGGTTTCGCACGCAAGTTTGATTTAACCGAAGATCGCATTAAAGCAGAGATTTTAGCCAATGGTTTCAGCAAGCACAAGATCAAGCAATTGCAGCAGCAACTCAGGCTATTTTAATCAATTACGAATTAACAATTACGAATTACGAATGCATTGTTGCGGTTTTACTCTTCCGCCCTTTGGGCACTACCGAAAGGTCGGCATGTTCCACTTCCCTAAAAACAGGGAAGGAGTGGCGCTTCGAATGTTGTCTTTGTGATTAAAAACAATTCGACATGATGATTTGTAGAGACGCAATGCATTGCGTCTCCGCCGCGTAGAAAACATTTTTGATAGTAGTGATATATGGAATTAGGTGGAAGCCAGTTCACCATTTACCATTCACAATTCACCATTAAATACAGACCATTTTTCAGCCAAACGATATATGCAAATCCTCCTCTACGATAACACTTTTGAAGGATTGCTGACTGCCATCTTCGAAGTGTATGAATATAAGCTGAAAGATGTAAGAATTATTTCAAAACACAATTACCAGCCGGATATTTTAGCGCAAACAAAAGAAATTTTTACTGAAGAAACCAAAGCCAATCGCGTATGGAAAGGTTTGCAGAAAAAGCTGAGCAAGGAAGCGATGGAAAATTTCTATAAATGCTATTTAAGCGAATTGCCGGAGTGCGAAGAAATTATGCTCAATTTTGCCAGGAGGGTTTTTTCTACAGATGAAAATATCGAACAGGATTTTGGTAATGAAGCCGTTTTAAAAGTAGCGCAGATTGGCCGTAAACTGTTCCGCGAAAAACACAGGTTCGAGGCGTTTGTAAGGTTTCAGAAAACTGCGGATGGAATATTTTATGCTTCTGTAGAACCGGATTTTAATATTCTGCCATTGATTGTGCCGCATTTCACACGAAGATATGCCGACCAGGAATGGATTATTTACGACCTGAAACGCAAATACGGATTATGGTACAACAAGCAAACCGTCCAGCAGATTGAAATTGATTTTTCCACGCAAATATCTGATAATAAAGCGGTTGAGATGTATGACGAAAAGGAAGAATTGTATCAGCTTTTGTGGAAGGATTATTTTAAGAGCACCAATATTCCCTCACGTAAAAACATGAAGCTGCATTTACAGCATGTGCCTGTGCGCTACTGGAAATATTTAACTGAAAAGCAACCTAAAACAGAGACTTAATAATGCATTGCTGTATTATCCTTCTAAAAAATAATCTTATAAATTAACGTTCAAAATCATAGTTGCTTAAAGCTTCCAGGCTACAATAAACAATAAAGCATAAATCTGAAATCCGTTTTTCCAAACTATATTGTAAGCAGTAAAATTAAATTTATAAAATGTAAGCGCATTATTTAGTTTTTTCGGCATGCCTTAAGGTATAGCATTTTAGAGTTTTACCCAAGCATTTCCAGTATGTATTATATATAGATTTTAAGTAATAGGAAAAATTTAGTTTTAATAAATTATATTTTGGCGTCAACTGTAAATAGTTAGTGAACAACAACTTAATCTTCTATTTTTCCCGGTACGCAATACCCGATACTTTTGTCCTGATACTTGCAAAAATTTATAAGCAATTATAACGGCAAATAAACCTCAGACTGTGCAATGTTAAACCAAAGGCATAAAAAGCTGAACAAACCGGCTGGGTTTGCTATTATACAGCTGGAGTGCTGTTTAGTTTCGATTTAAGCAGCCATGTGAGAAACATTGTAACAGGTTATGGGAGAAATACATAATACATTCGGCATAAATATTATACCCGAGAATGAGAAAGAGCGGCTTGCAGCCTTGCAGCGTTATGAAAATCTGGACGCATCTGCAGAAAATACCCTAAATAAAATAGCAGGCCTTACAGCTAAAATTTTTAACATGCCCATTGGCCTCGTTGCTTTTGCACATGAAAGTGAAGTTGTTTTTAAGGGGAATGTTGGCATGGAAGGTGTTGATTCCGCCAACCGTGGCGTAAGCCTTTGTGCGCTTGCTGTGTTGAATGATGAAGTTACAATGTTTGAGCGACCGCTGGAAGAGCCGTGCTTACTGGCAAATCCGCTCGTTGTAGGCGATTTTGGCCTCAGGTTTTATGCAGGCGCACCGCTGCATACGCCCGATGGCTTTAATATCGGTACTGTTTGCGTAGTAGATAAAAAACAGCGCTACCTTACCGAGCAGCAAAAATCAATACTTGAGGATATTGCCGGTATTACCATGGATTTCCTGGAGCTAAAGGCTAAAATTAAGAAACAGGAAAATGTACCTGTGAGCAAAAGCAGGAAAAAATAATTAATGTTTTGTAATGATGAAGTTTTCAGAAGCTTCTGCCGAAGCAATGCTTTTTGATTTCATTTTTGCCGCTTCAGGCCTTTGTTTTTTTCTAAAATGTGATCTTTGAAATGCCGGTTATAGAAACTTCCAAAGGTGTGCGGGTTGTGATTTGCTTCTAAAATGTGATCTTTGA
>DAIUCM010000011.1:40441-49128 GCA_036846145.1 Bacteroidota bacterium | reverse complement strand
GTGTTATATTTGGATGTTAATGCTCAGAAAGCACAAATGCATACAGATGTTGATTGCAGTTTAACACTTTGCAAAAAGCGTCATAAAGTATTTTCTGAGATAACCGATTCCGTATCTTCATTAAAAATTCAAACAAAAAGAATTACTTCAAGAAGTTATCTGATAAATGGCTTGTGTTGCACAAAAGCTAAATCCGTTCAAAAAGTTTATAGCAAAGACAATGAACTGCTAGCTGAAGGCATTACAATTAGCAAAATAAGAGGTGATGCATCAATAACTATAAAGAGCCACTATATAACTTTTGAACAGAACTTAGTAGGATTCAATATCTTGCACAAACGATATCTCAGCGGTAAAGCATATTTATTAAAGTATGATGTAAATGGCACATTAATTTCTAAAAATGAACTCTAATTATGTAGAGAAAGGCGCTCAACATTGGTTAACAATTTGTTTCCATATCTCACTTTGCCAAAAAATGCTTTGCTAATAAATGGTATAGACAATCACAGCGCTAATCAAACTTAGATGTTCCACTTTTTTAAAAAGTGGAACATCTGCGCTCTGAAATCCATATCTCACTTTCAAACCCGTTTTGGTGTTATCACCAAAATGCAAAAAACTATAACGTGTTGGAGTAAACAAACATCAAGGGTTTTGCGCTTCGGTTTCCATATATATTATATATCATAACCCAAAAATGCTTTTATTTCAGGGCGAAAATTCACGAGCGCCAAAAAAACAATTCCGGAATACAGCGCTACAAAAAGCGTTCAGGTAATCATTCAAACCCATTACCACCGAACTAAACATTATACAGGCTTTTTATTTTATTGTGTGAAGGCTTAAACAGCATAATAAAATATGAAAACGCGCAAAGCACAAACCGAACTCACAAAAATCAGTAACTTTAACGAATTGGAGCATGAGTTTATAGCTTTAATTCATGCCAGCGAAAGAGCCGTTGCAACAGCTTACGCACCAAACTCCGGTTTTTCTGTTGGCGCATCTGTTTTACTTGCCGATGGGCACATTGTAATTGGCAGCAACCAGGAGAATATGGCTTATCCATCGGGTTTATGTGCGGAGCGTGTGGCGGTTTTTGCTGCATCGGCGCAATACCCGGCGCATCTTATCAAAGCGGTGGCCATTTGCTGCGATGCATCTGCATATAACGCAAAAACCGATGCTGTTTTTACACCATGCGGAGCCTGCCGGCAGGTTCTGTTTGAGTATGAGTGGCGGCAGAAGCAGGACATACAGTTATTCTTTAAAGTGCGCTACCAGGACGAAGTATGGCAGGCCGAAAATATACAGGCGCTGCTGCCATTCCCTTTCATATTACCTGAAAAGTAAAATATTATTTGCTGTTTTTTAGCACTGAAAGCATTTTTTCGCCCTCGTATATATGGAAACTGCTTTAACTACCTGTAAAATTCGGCTCAAAAAACCCGGTAAAAAATAAATAACGCGCAAAACACTTATCTCAGCAGTATTAAAACGCCGTAATCCGGAAAAAATACATAAATTTGGGTAGGTTAAGCGGTAATGAAATCAGTACTTTACACACTCATAATATTATGTTCTTTGTTTTGTGCCAGCGCATATGGCCAGAATGAGGGAAATGTATGGTATTTTGGCAGTAAAGCCGGTATAAGTTTTAACGGATCTGCACCCAAGCCTTTAACCGATGGAGCGCTTTCTACACTGGAAGGCTGCGCAACCATTTCCGACAAAAAAGGCAACCTGCTTTTTTATACCGATGGTGTAAAGGTTTTTAACCGCAACCATAAAACAATGCCCAATGGCACAAACCTGGCCGGCGACCCATCATCCACGCAGTCGGGCATTATTGTTCCAAAACCGCTTTATCCAAATATTTATTATGTTTTTACAGTCGATAAAGAAGCGCAGCCCAAGGGCCTTCAATATTCAGAAATAGATATGACCATGGATGGTGGCCTGGGCGATGTAAAAGTGAAGAACCAGCCCGTATTATCGCCCGTTGCCGAAAAGCTCACCGCCGTACAGCACGAGAATAAAATTGATATCTGGGTGATATGCCACGAGTGGAAGTCCGATGTTTTCCTGGCGTACCTGGTAACGGAGAACGGCGTTTCTGCCACCCCTGTAAAGTCTAAAATTGGCACGGTGCATACAGGCAATACGCTAAATACCATTGGCTACCTGAAGGTTTCGCCCGGCGGAAACAAACTGGCCAGTGTAATAAAAAGTACAGATGGCGCAGTTGAGCTTTTCGATTTCGACAATAGAACAGGCACTATTACCAGCGCAAAGCACCTGGGCAACTACGGTAACCCGTACGGTGTGGAGTTTTCGCCCGATAATTCAAAACTATATATAACCTGCTACACAAAACAGGAGCTGCTCCAGTTCGATATTTCGGCCGGCAACGCAGCTGATATCGCCGCCACAAAAACGCTTATACACACATCTGTAAATACCATTAGCGCTTTACAGCTTGCGCCAGATGGTAAAATTTACGTTTCGAGGAATGGAAGCAGTAAAATGGGCGTAATTAAAAACCCGAACTTAAAAGGCATCAACTGCAACTATGCCGATGAAGGCTTTTCGCTGGGCACACGAACCTGTAATGCTGGCCTGCCAACGTTTATTCAGAGCTTTTTTACACCGGTTACAGGCTTTACGTACGATGCGCCATGCGTTGGCCAGCCTGCTGGCTTTTACGGCATTTCCAACACAACGCCCGATGGCTGGCGGTGGAATTTTGGCGATGTTGCTTCCGCCGACTCAAATATAGCCACCAGGCAAAACCCAACCCACACCTTTACTAAAACCGGCCGTTACCGCGTAGAACTTATTATAGAACGCGGCGGCATATTTGATACTGTTGTAAAATACATTGATGTACAGCCCAAACCAAACCCTGAGCTGGGGCGCGATATTTTACGCTGCGCGGGCGATGAAGTAGTGCTGGATGCCGGTACAGGCTTAAAGTTTTTATGGAATACAGGCGATACAACACAAACCATAAAAGTAACCACCAACGGTAAGTACTGGGTTAGGGTAAGCAACTTATCCTGTTCAGCTTCCGATACGGTAAAAGTAGCCTTTCTTTCTAAAGACTCGCTGATGCTGGCCAGCGATACTACGCTTTGCCAGGGCAGTACATTAACCCTGAAAAGCGATATTACCGGCGCTAAGTACCTTTGGAACACCGGCAGCCGCGACTCTGCCATACTGGTTAATAAAAGCGGCATTTACTGGCTGCAAACCTCGGTAGGCGATTGCAGTATAATTGATACGGTGAAGGTAAATTTCATACCGCCGCCAATAATAGATCTTGGCAGGGACAGCATTGTTTGCGAAAACGATGAATTTATGCTGGACGCCGGGAATCCCGGTGCAAAATATTTATGGTCCACAGGTGAAGAAACACAGCGTATCGCCATTAAAAAGGGCGGTAAATACTGGGTACAGGTTTCAGGCGGAGACTGTTATGCAAGCGATACAGTTACGTATTACCCATGCCGCGCAAAAATATTTGTGCCGAATGCATTTACACCCGATGGCGATCACCTGAATGATACATTACATATATACGGTACCGATATTTTCGATGCAAGGCTAACCATAACCAATCGCTGGGGCGAAATTATTTACCAGTCGCAGGAGATACACAAGGGCTGGGATGGTAAGTTCAGAGGCAGAAGATGCCCGAGCGGACAGTATTTCTGGACGCTATATTACTGGGAGTACGAAGGAAATATTTTATACCCGAAAGAGAAAAAAGGACCAGTTTACCTTCTCCCCTAACCCCGGCGTTTATTTTTCGAAAAACCCATAATCATACACCACAACCTGTGGCTCAAAAATACCCTGTTTCTGGGTGCGTTTTGTTAATAGGCCTTTGTCATTATACTGCCAGGTATTATAGTAGTTAGATAACTTATCTATACTGTTAGTATATTCTTCAGCAATTTTGTTTCCCTTTTTATCGTAAGTATATTTTAAGGTCCCTAAAGAGAACTGCTCGGCCGAATGTGTTGGCTCCACAGAACCCGACATGCTTACATAAAACTTACGGAAACTGTACACAAGCTTTTGCTGCAGCTGCCGGTTCGCATTGTAAACATACATTATTACAGTCGAGTCAAGCCCTGCAGAGTATCTTCCAACAATTTCCTCGCGGTGCAAAGTACCGTTACTGCTAAAAGCGCGCTCCACTTTATTAATGATCTTATTCTGCTGGTCGAGGCCTTCTATAAGCACAACACGGTTAAGCGCATCGTAATAATACCTGCTCAGCTTCATGGTATCACCTGCGAAATGCGCCTGTGTTAGTATATTTTTCCTGGTATCGAAATTAAAGTTAACAGTTCCTTCAGGCGTAATGGCGCGGTTCAGCTTGCCGCTGTTGTCATCGTAAGAAAAACTGTACTCTTTAACTGTAAATTTACCATCTGTGCTGCGTACCGAATCCAAATGCGCGATAAGCCTGCCAGCCTCATCGTACATATAATACTGCTTACGGTCGAAGGTTATACTGGCCAGCAGCCTGCCGCTGGTGTCAATAGCGCGGGCTTTATAGTTTTTAGGTGTGCCGTTATCCACAATTTTCTGCAGCTCGGCCATTACTTTGTTCTTTTTGTACAATGCAATTTCTTCCGGTGTAAGCGGATTGCGTATGTCTTCATACTGTGCGTTTACAATGTTTGGCAGCGCCATGCTAATAAACAAGGCAAATACATATATATACTTCATAGAAAATACTTTAAACAAGAGCTATGCCACAAGGCGCTCCCGCTTATTTAGGCAAGACGTAAAAATAGCTGCAAAAGTAGCCTGATAATTTTTTTACATATATACTAAGCCCAAAAAATGCTTTGGTTTGTTAATAGGAAAATCAGCGACAACTGTTTAACAGGCCCTTAATAATAATTACCTTTACACCAGCATTTACAGCTGCGCCAGCCAATGAAAACCATACTGCAAATTATTGTTTACCTGTGCTTTACAATACCGGCTTTGTTTGGCTTGTATTGCTGCGGAACGGAAAGCGAGCCGGTAAACCTGCTCAGGTTCAATAATGGTGAGCTGTATTATACAGAAAATGTTGAGGAGCAGGAAGCCTTAAAACTGGGTGATTTTTTAGCGAAGGAGAATTTTTATTTCAATGGCGACCCAAAATCGGTACAGCTGGATAAAGACGGCAAGGGCTATATTTTAAGGCTGGTAGTTATAGAAGGCGCGCATCAAAACCCGGCGAATATTGGCCCTTTTACTTCGCTGGGCATAATTGTTTCCAAAGAAGTTTTTGACCGTGCGCCGGTGCATATAAATTTATGTGATAAAGATTTTAACACCCTGATGGAAATACCTTATAAAAGCAGCGCATTATAAAGCGCCCATAAAAAAACCCGCTGTACAAAGTTACAATGCACGGCGGGTTTTATTACAAATACAAAGCTTAAGCGTGGCGCGAAACCTCATCTATAGCCTTGCTTAGCTCGCTGTTAATGCGGCTGCATGGCACAAGGAAATTTTTGCTCACAACCTGCGTATGCAGTTTTGCCGCAGCTTCATCCCAAACAAAATCTATAACTATGCCCATTGGCCCGTGTATAGTACCTTCCCTGCCCGATATATCATACCCGGCAGAACGGAGTTTAGCCCTCAGGGCTTCGAAAACATGTACATTTACATTTGAAAACGATTTCGGATCGCAAGACATAAAATTTAGTTTTTGCGGGTAAAATTAATATTTTTAAAAGATAAAACTATCCTTTACTTGGGGTTCTGCCGTTACCTGAGTGAGAGCCGGCGCTATTATTTCCGGCTGACTGTCTGCCACCCTGGCCTCCGCTGCGGCGGCCTCTGTTCTCGGTTTCGGATAGTAATTCGCCCAGGGCGCGTATACCATATTTTATGGCGCGTATGCGGTTGCGCGGCATATCAATCTGGTCAACAAGCGCATCAATTACGCCATATAGTTTTTCGTATTTCGAACCGCCGCTACCGCCACGGTTGTAGTTGCGGCCGCCGCCCTCAAACTCATCCTCATCATACTCTTCTTCTTCGTTGTCGTATCGTTCATCATCTTCGTAACGAGATCTTACTTTCTTGATTTTATCAGCCATAAGTTTACTTGTTTGGTTATTTTAAATTAGTTGTATATGAAAACCACAATTAACAATTTTGTTTCCCGACAGGCAAAAATATATAATGTTTTAACTGCACAATATTTGCCGGCTAAAATTTCTAAAACGTTTTACAAATTTTTTAAACTTTTATACGTCTCGTTTATTGTATGAAAATCAGGTTGCACAACTTGAGGATATCACTTGGATTTTATCCAGCATGCTTTAACAATTTTTTTTATAAACTATACGTATAAGCACAAGCCCATACTGGCAGCATAAAGCAATGCAGAAACTACGCAGCATATTACTTGTAGATGACGATGAAGTTACAAACTTTATTAATACGGAACTGATAAACTCGCTGGAGGTAACACAGCATTTAAAAGTGTGCGAAAACGGTAAAGAAGCCATGGATTACCTGGATAAGGCGCACAGCAAAAGTGGTGATGAGGATTTTATTATCCCCGACCTTATTTTCCTGGATGTGAATATGCCGGTGATGAATGGCATGGAATTCCTGGAGGCTTATAAAGGCAGGTTTAAAGAATGCGATACCATTATTACAATGTTATCTACCACGCAAATACAGCAGGAGGTTTTCCAGACGCTTACCGCCACAAACCTTGTTGTATCGTTTATTGAAAAGCCGCTTACAAAAGATAAAATTACCGACCTGGTTAACGGTATAATACGCGTGTATTACCATAACTGCAAGGCCGATGAGGCTGAGAAAAATAATGAAAGCAAAAGCGGAGAGGCTGAAAGTAAAAATTAAAGCATTTTAAGGCCAGGGTATATATGGATCGCTGAAAAAATATGTTTATAATTAAAATATCCGGGCTGTAAAACTATAAGCTAAAATCACCTTTAAAAGCATCTCTATACTTACCCGAGCTAAAATTATTTTGATAGCTTAGTAATTTCCAGCCAACTTGTCGCTGAACACTGACAGATAATAACTGTGAATGTAAGCCCTGAAGTTAGAAATATTTATCTCATTAGCGGTCTTGGCGCCGACTGGCGGCTTTACCGCAACCTGGTGTTTCCGCAAAATACTTTAGCCGTACATATAGCGTGGATAACGCCGCACAAACACGAAAACATGCGTGAATATGCCAAACGCCTCTGTGAAAAGATAGACACAACTGTTCCTTTTTACCTTATTGGCTTATCTTTTGGCGGGATGGTTGCGGTGGAAATGAACAATTTTATTACGCCCGTAAAAACAATTATCATATCAAGCGCAAAAACCTGCGCCGAAATACCCTGGTATTATAAGCTTGCCGGTAAATGCCATCTGCCTCAAATTGCACCAATAAGGCTGGTTAAATTCACACACCCCCTTGTTTACTGGTTCTTTGGAATGAAGACAAAGGACGAAAAGATACTTTTAAAACAGGTATTTAAGGAAATGGATGGCTGGTTTATCCGCTGGGCTACAACAAAGGTATCTTGCTGGAAGAACACGCAAGTGCCGGATAATCTTATTCATATACATGGAACAAACGATAAAGTGCTGCCACATAAATTCGCTCGTCCTCATAAGTCCGTTCCCGGTGGCGAGCATCTTATGATCTATACTTTGGGTGAAGAAATATCAAAGCTTATTGCGTTGGAAACCGGTACGGGCTTATAAGCTTCTAAAATTAGCTTACGAAATTACAGCCTGTTCAATTTTCAGCTTTTAAATACATGTAGCGCAAGTTTTTCATATATCTGTAAATTTTATAAAATCAGGCAGCCAGATTAAAATTTATTTAATTTCTCATCCGTTTCAGCAAGCCATTCCTACGTTTCAACCATCAATTTCTACGGTTGGGCGAAATTGAATTTAATTGGGGTTAAATAGGTGGTAATATTGAACCAGTTAAGGTAAATTATTAAGCCTCAGGCAAAACACAATCCACTTCTAATTAAATAAATTAAAATTATGCTTAAAAACACTACTGCTTTCGTCAAACGTAACCTGCCCGCTATTTTGGCGCTGTTCGTTTCATTAACCTTTAGCTTTTCTGCCACGGCACAAATTAAAGTACGCGCTAAGGTTGACTCCCGCAATAAACCTGTCCCTACATTATTTTCATCACTCAAATCTTCTGCTTATACGGGCGATGCGGTACCGGGAAGCAGCACACTTAAATTCCCTGGATCACAGGATGATATTGTTGTTTTTGGCAGCAATGGTTACCATGAAGACGCAATACTGGTTTTTGACCGCGATGTAACATTAAAGTCGCTAACTTTAGGCACCGGTAATAATGATATAGGTGTAATTGTTATTAATGAAGGCATCACTGTAATTGTAGGCACTTTAGATGCGCAGGACCCTAACCAAGGGAATAAAAACAAAATAAACTTTGTTAATGCTTCTACAACCTCAAACCCGGGTAAATTATATTATGAAGAAATATTAGGCAATGTTTATAACAGCAATTCAGCGCCGGTTTTCCATATTTCTGCCTTGCCGGTAGATCTTATTTCATTCTCAGCGGTGAAACAAAACAATGCCACAGCAGTATTGAACTTTGCTACAGCCTGGGAAATTAACAACGCCGGCTTTGA
>DAIUCM010000011.1:0-40341 GCA_036846145.1 Bacteroidota bacterium | reverse complement strand
ATATCATTAACATTACTTCTCCTTCTGCCAACTTCAATACAAAACTGGTGAAGTTCTAACAGCACACATATTAAACATATATATACAAAGCGCTGCCTAATGGAATTATTGCTCCATTAGGCAGCGCTTTGTATATATGGAATACAAACCTATCAAAAGTTCCCGGTTCAGCCGGTTAATCCTACGTTTCATCAGGCTTATCCTACGGTTGCGCACTATTCAGTTCAGTAAACACGCATATAAATGCAACTTTGAATCATAAAACGAAACCATCTAATTAAAATTATTATGATTCTTAAAAACACACTTACAAAAAGGGCAGGTACACTGGCCGTTTTAGTATCACTTTTTTTACTATCATCAACTGGCAGCCTACAGGCAAAACTTGTTGAAATTAAAGCAAGCACCAAGTGGAGCGACATCAAAACCGGCAGCGGTACAAATGGCGTACCTAATAAAAATGATGACATCTGGGTTTATAACGGCGACAAGAAAGCGCTGGTAATACTAACCATTGACCAGAATGCAGAAGCGGCAAGCCTTAAGCTCGGCGATTTCAGCGGTACACCTTCAACAGGCGGCATAAGCATATCTTCAGGAAAAACTTTTGATGTTTTCGGAACACTTGATGCTCCTCAGCCTAATAACTTCGGCGGACAAGGTTTATACAATACAATTTATTTGAATTCAGGCTCATTTTTAAATGTAATGGGCGAAAACAATACGCATTATTCAATCAACGGGCCAGGCACATATAACAATTCATGGACCGGCACACCACTTCCGGTAGATCTTATTTCATTCTCAGCGGTGAAACAAAACAATACCACAGCAGTATTGAACTTTGCTACAGCCTGGGAAATTAACAACGCCGGCTTTGAAGTAGAAAGAAGCACAAATGGCGTTAGCTGGAGCAAAATAGGCTTTGTAGCAGGTAAAGGCAATTCAACTGAAATTAACAATTATACTTTCTCTACTTCTTTGGTTAACGTTAATACGCCAGTTGTATATTACAGGCTTAAACAAGTTGACTTTAACGGCCAGTTCGAATATTCTGCAACAAGAACCTTACGTTTAAATGGCGCAGCTGCAACAACAGCTAATGTATATCCTAATCCTGCAACAAGCAAAATATCAGTAAGCCTGGAAGGTATGGCTGCCGGTGAAATGGCAAGAATAACAGTAATGGATATGAGCGGTAAGGCAGTTATTTCTTCTAACCAAATAGTACAGGAAGGTAACTTTACAATGGATATGAATATTGATAACCTGAAAACAGGTAACTATATCATTAACATTACTTCTCCTTCTGCCAACTTCAATACAAAACTGGTGAAGTTGTAAAAAATTCTCACACCATAATTCATATAAAAAGGCGCTGTACAACCTTGTGCAGCGCTTTTATTTTTTTATGGTTTATTTATTTGATAAAAAGTGAATTACAAACCTTTTAACCTGGCTTAATTATTTTAATGCTTAAATCGGACTTTTATAACTGCGCTTCAAAATACTCGAAAGATAGCGAACCAATAAATCAGTTATGGGAAGAAATTGAAGAAGCACATTCCGGCACGGCACGCTATTATCACAATCTATATCATCTTCAGAATTTATATAATGACCTAGCTGAAGTTAAAGGTATTATTGACGACTGGCACAGCATTATATTTGCCATTACTTATCACGATTATGTGTATGATACTTCCCGGACTGATAATGAAGAATTAAGCGCTGAAATAGCGGTGAAAAGGCTTTTGAGCATAAATTATCCTGCCGGTAAAATAAGCAGATGTAAAGCGCATATCCTGGCAACAAAAGGCCACCGGCAAACTGAAGATAATGATACCAATTTATTTACAGATGCCGATCTTTCAATTCTTGGCGCGGACTGGGAAACGTATAAGCAATATGCCGAGAATATAAGAAAGGAATATAACAACATGGCCGGGTTTAACATGGGCCGGAAAAATGTTTTGATAAATTTCCTGAAGATGCCACGCCTTTTTAAAACGGATTATTTCTATAGCCAATATGAAGCCATAGCCAGAGAAAATATTCAGCGCGAAATAGTTGAATTGTTATAAACTGAAGCATTTTTAAGCTTCCTTATATATGCAAAAAGCGCAGGATCAGCAAATCCCGCGCTTCTTGCAATCAAATTAAAAAACTCTTTCGCTTAGTAAGCATCTACCTCAATGCCTGCAGGTATTGCAGCAGTTTTGGCTTCTGTTCCGTAAGCTTTATCAAGTACTTTCTTTTCTATTTCCTCTGCCAGTTCAGGGTTATCTTTCAGTAATTGTTTTACCGCTTCGCGGCCCTGGCCAAGCTTTGTATCGTTGTAGCTGAACCAGCTTCCGCTTTTCTTAACAATATTATAATCGGTAGCGATATCAAGAATTTCACCTACTTTGGAGATTCCTTCACCATAAATAAGGTCGAATTCCGCTACGCGGAACGGAGGCGCAACCTTGTTCTTGGCAATTTTCACACGCGTACGGTTACCAACAATATCAACACCTTCTTTAATAGTGTTTGCCTTGCGGATATCCAGGCGGATAGATGCGTAGAATTTTAGTGCGTTACCACCGGTTGTGGTTTCAGGATTACCAAACATTACACCAATCTTCTCGCGAAGCTGGTTGATGAAGATACAGATACAGTTTGTTTTGCTGATGCTTGCCGTTAATTTACGCAATGCCTGGCTCATCAAACGCGCCTGTAAGCCCATTTTGCTTTCACCCATATCGCCCTCAAGCTCTGCTTTCGGCGTAAGCGCTGCAACCGAGTCAATTACAAGTACATCAATCGCGCCTGAGCGAATCAAATGGTCAGCAATTTCCAGTGCCTGCTCTCCATCATCAGGCTGAGATATCAGGAGGTTTTCTGTATCGATACCTAATTTTTCGGCGTAAGATTTATCAAAGGCGTGCTCGGCATCTACAATAGCTGCCATACCGCCCGCTTTCTGTGCTTCTGCAATTACGTGCATGGCCAGTGTAGTTTTACCGGAAGATTCAGGCCCGTAGATTTCCACGATACGGCCTTTAGGCAAACCACGCGCGCCAAGTGCAATGTCCAGCCCTAATGATCCTGTTGAGATTACTTCTATTCCTTCGAGCTGGCTACCGCTAAGTGACATAACTACGCCTTTTCCGTAGCTTTTCTCAAGCTTGTCGATAGTAAGCTGAAGTGCTTTCTTTTTCTCGCTGTTGTCTTTACTCATTACTATTTTTATCTATTATTTTGATTGCATAAAGTTAACCATATTCTATGAAATAACGTTGCTTTTTAAGCCTTTTTTTACAAGTTTTTTATAGTATTTGCATACCTCAGTCAAACCACATTTTTCGCATTTAGGCGAGCGCGCCAAACATGTATATCGGCCATGTAAAATAAGCCAATGGTGAAATTTTCCCAGCTGTTCCGGCTTTACATGCTGCAAAAGCTGCTTTTCCACTTCCAACGGCGTTTTACTGGGCTTCACCAAACCTATTCGCTGGCTCACACGGAAAACATGCGTATCTACCGGCATAGTTGCCTGGTCGAAAGCCACGGAGCCTATAACATTTGCTGTTTTTCGGCCAACACCTGGTAACTTTATAAGGTCTTCATGCGCTTCGGGAATCTGGCCATTAAAATCACGCACCACCATATTGGCCATGCCGTGTAAATGCTTTGCCTTGTTATTGGGGTAACTTACACTTTTTATGTAATGGAATATTTCCGGCACTTCTGCTTTCGCCAGATCATAAACTGTTGGAAAAGCTACGAACAGCGCCGGCGTGATCATATTCACACGTTTATCTGTACACTGCGCACTTAAAATAACAGCAACTGTAAGCTGGTAAACATCCTCAAAATGCAATTCTGTTTCTGCTAATGGTATAGCTTCTTCGAACCAGGCAGAAACATATTCATAAAGGTATTTTTTGGTCATGCTAAATCGAACAATGAATTAAGAACAAAGAACAAATAGTGTAAAAACAAACTTAGCACACAAATTTTACAATGTCATAATAGTCATAGCGCATCGCGGCACTCCTTGTTCTTTGTTCCTTGTTCCTAACTCTTATAAATAAAAAAACGCTCCACTTAATTTCAAGTGGAGCGTTTTTTTATTTATAAGAAAAATATTATTTCACTACTGTGAATTTCATTGTTTTGCTGTAAGCGCCAGCATTGATTGTATAGAAATATATACCGCTGTTTAAGTTTTCTACAGAGAAGTTTACATTGTGCTTACCTGCTGCGAATGAACCATTAGCTACAGTGCTAACTTTTTGGCCTACTGCGTTGTAAACATTTATAGTTACCTGCTCCGATTTACCAAGCTCAAACTGAAGGTTTGCAATGCCCGATGCCGGGTTTGGATAAATGTTGCCTATGCCGTAACCTGCAAAAGCATCGTTCTCAATACCTACGTTATTTGATGTAATGTGGAAAGTTGAGTATAAGTGCTCGTTATAATCGTTCCATGCATCGCCAGGAATATATGCATTGTTCCAGCCATTGCCCGGTAAAGCGTAGCGGGTTGCCGTAATTAAGCGTAAACCGTGGTTGTATGATTCATGCTCAGGCTTAGCCATATCGCGGCCTACCATTAAGCGCAAATGGTTTAACTTTTTAGTAACTGCAGGGTTTGTCCAGCGGCTATCCAAAGTATCGCCTGCATTATATGCATAACCCGGGCGGTAGCTGATGGTGAAAGCAGCCAGGCCGTTTGCAGGTACATCTATCTCCACGGGTACAGTAATCGCTGCAATACGATCAGTAGTTGTGTCTTTCTCATCCAGCAAATATTTGTAGGTTTTAACAGCGCCGTTACCAAGGTTTGTTGAACGGTTATAAGCAGTGAATGCTGTTTGCTCGCCATTTGTTAAATCGCCTACCTGAATACCCTGGCTTCTTGTTGTATAGAACTGGAAGATAAGCGTATCTACAGAACCCGGCACATGGTGCTGGTAATTCGAGTAGAATAGGGCTACAGAATCCCAGGTATATCTGTTGTATCTGCTTAATGGCTTGGTTTCAGCTTCTTCATCATCAAAATAAGCCGATTTTGGATCGAAAACCTGCCCAACGCCATGTAAGCCTACGCTCCCTAAAACCTGTCCGCCACCAGTTGCACCATAAATCTGCTTAACAGTTGAATCCGGGAATATAGACATATTATTATAGAAAGTATATTCAGCAACTTCCAGCTTTAGCGTAGCGTCAACATATCCGTACCAGCCAGATACTCTGTCTTTCTTGCTCATTGAGGTTCTCTTCAGAACATCTGTTTTTAATACTTTATCGGCAATGTACCCTTTCTCTCCCTCAACCGTTGGCATAGCCTTCTGGCCAAAAGCAAATGTACCCATTGCACAAAATACAACTCCGAGTAATACTTTTTTCATCTTTAACGTTATTTAAAATATTTATTAATTATATGGTAAGCTTACAAAAATACTAAATTAATCAAATAAAAACATTTTTATGCAATACAAAAAACAGCCTTTATCATATTGTTTTTACCAATAATTATTAGGCAACTGCTTGCTTTTCAATCCACAAGCCGTCTTCTTTTATGAGATTTATCAGCTCATCTAACGCAAATTTGCTTTCTATATTTCTCTTTACCACCTCTTTACCACGGTAGAGTGTAATTTTTCCCACGCCCGTACCTACATAGCCGTAGTCAGCATCGGCCATTTCGCCCGGGCCGTTTACAATGCAGCCCATAATAGCTATTTTTACTCCTTTTAAGTGGTCGGTTTCTTTTCTGATCATTGCTGTTGTATCCTGTAAATCGAAAAGGGTTCTGCCGCAGCTTGGGCACGAAATATACTCGGTTTTGGATATTCGCGTGCGGCTGGCCTGTAAAACGTAAAATACAGTCTGGTTTATTAACCTTGCAGCTTGCAAATGGTTGTTATTTTTATTGGTGTATTGCGTAAAAACACCATCGCCGAAGCCATCTAAAAGCAAACCGCCAATATCGGCGGCAGATTCCAGCAGGAAATTTTCTGTATCTATACCATTGTACGCGAAATGCAGTATAACCGGGTTTTTAATTTCTTCTTGGTGAAGCTTTATAAATAACCTGCGCATTTCCAGTACAGCATTCTCTGTGTTGGTGGAAAGCAAAAGTACGGCGCTTTTATCGTTCTTTAAAGCCTGTAAAAACGCATCGTTAATAGCTTCTGAAGTATTTTTTACGAAGTTTATATATGGCGATTTTTCTACCGATGCCGATAAATATTCATCTGCGTGTAAAAGCGGGAAATTATTGTTTTTATCTTCAAACTTGAGCCAGGTTTTGTAACTAAAAATGCCTTTTGTACCGTTTGGCAGCATAAAACCAGGCTTATTATCGGCAAAATAAATATAATCGCTGCCTTGTTCACCCATATTCCATTTATCGGTAATAGCATCGTAATGGAAATCAATTGCCTTCAGGCTTAGCGGATTTATATCTTCTGCCCGGCTGAAATCTGCAATAACTCTTGGTACATTATTTCCGCCAAAGTTGGCAACTTCGAATGTTTCGCGGCGCATATATGCAAATGGCGAAAAATGCTTCGATGCCGTCGTTATAGAAATTCTGCCATTGTTTTCAGCGTTCTGTGTAGTTTTGGTTCTGTTTTCATAACGTTGCGCGAGCGCTTTGGCAACCGGTATTTCAAATTCAGGCTCTTCTGTAAGCGAAACTCGAATCGTATCGCCAAGCCCATCTTCCAGCAGGGAACCAATGCCCATGGCAGATTTTATACGGCCTTCATTGCCATCACCAGCTTCGGTTACGCCTAAATGCAAAGGATATTTCATTCCGTATTCATCCATTTTCGCAACCAGCAGCCTGTACGCCTGTACCATTACCTGCGGGTTGCTCGATTTCATGCTCAGCACAATGTTATAATAATGCTGGCTTTCGCAAATTCTCAGGAATTCCAGCGCACTTTCTACCATTCCCAAAGCTGTATCGCCATAGCGGTTCATGATCCTGTCGCTTAAAGAACCATGATTTGTACCGATACGCATGGCGGTGCCGTATTCCTTACAGATCTTCACCAGCGGCTCGAAACGTTTTCGGATCCTTTCTAATTCAGCTTCATATTCAAAATCGGTATATTCTTTCTGCTCGAATTTCTTTTTATCTACGTAATTGCCGGGATTTATACGCACTTTCTCTACGATCCGCGCAGCCAGCTCAGCCGCATTCGGCGTAAAATGTATATCGGCAACCAATGGTGTTTTGTAACCTCTTTCGCGCAAACCAGCCTTAATATTCTCCAGGTTTTTTGCCTCATTCATACTTGGCGCTGTAATGCGAACATATTCGCAGCCGGCCTCAATCATCCTTATACTTTGCGCAATGGTAGCCTCGGTATCCATTGTATCCGTCGTGGTCATGCTTTGTATGCGGATAGGATTGTTGCCGCCAAGCGGAACTTCGCCAATGTGAACTTCGCGACTTTGCCTGCGCTGCCAATGTATTAGGCCAGTATTTTTATCGAGAACCAGAACTTGTAAATTATCTGTGTGCATTATTTTCTGCCGAAATTATGATGCGAAATTACCGAAGCTTTTAATAAGACGTTGGTTTGGCTGGAATAGTTTGTTTACCGGGTTTTTTAATGCAATTTCATATATCAACAGCTGGAAAAATGCTTTGAAACTTTGCTGTGAAAGCATTTTTAATGCGAAAAAAAACCCGGGGCGTTGCCCCGGGCTGTATTGTCACAGCCTTTCAGGCTGATTGAGCAAAGTATTTTTTAGCATTACGATATATGGGATTTAATGCCAAACACCGAATGCAAAACTATTCTACCGCTACAGATTTAAAAAGAGTTCCCGAAGCATTTTTCAGCTTTTGCTTATATATAGATTTCCGCAAGCCGCAAAACGCATTTATTCTACCGTTACAGATTTCGCCAGGTTGCGCGGCTGGTCAACATTGCAGCCACGCATTACCGCTATGTGATAAGCCAGTAACTGCAAGGGAATTACAGACAATAATGGCGATAATACTTCATCCGTTTCCGGAATTTCTACCAGGTGATCTGCCAACGCAGCAATGTCTGTATCGCCTTTGGAAACTACCGCTATAATTTTACCCTTACGCGCTTTAACTTCCTGTATGTTGCTCACTACTTTTTCATAATGCTGCTTGTTTGTAGCAATTACCACAACCGGCATATGCTCATCAATCAAAGCAATTGGGCCGTGTTTCATTTCGGCTGCGGGATAACCTTCTGCATGTATGTAAGAGATTTCTTTCAGCTTTAAAGCGCCTTCCAAAGCAACCGGAAACTGGTAACCTCTGCCTAAATAAAGGCAGTTCGGCGCATCTTTGTAAATATCAGCAATAGCTTCAATTTCCGCATCCAGCTTAAGTATTTCCTTAATTTTATCAGGAATAGCAGCCATTTCGTTAAGAATTTCACGCATGCGCCCTTCAGCAATAGTACCGCGTTTATCAGCCATTTTCAGCGCCATAAGTACCAATGCTGTAACCTGTGCTGTAAATGCTTTTGTTGAAGCAACTCCAATTTCCGGGCCGGCATGCGTATAAACACCGGCATCGGTCATACGCGGAATAGAAGCGCCAACCACATTACAGATACCAAAAACAGTCGCGCCATTTTCTTTTGCCAGTTGAATTGCAGCCAGAGTATCTGCAGTTTCACCGCTTTGCGAGATAGCAATTACCAGGTCGCCTTCCATAAACACCGGGTTCCTGTAACGGAATTCGGATGCGTATTCTACCTCAACCGGTATGCGTACCAGCTCTTCGAACAAATATTCGCCCACCAAACCTGCATGCCATGAAGTACCGCAGGCAACAATAATTATTCTGTTAAATTTATCAAAGCTTTCTTCAAAGCGGGATAAGCCACCTAACTGTAAACGGTCTTCAGATATACGAACACGGCCAAGCATACAGGCTTGTACAGAATTTGGCTGCTCGTAAATTTCTTTCAGCATAAAGTGTTCGAATCCACCTTTTTCAAGCGCTTCTAAACTAATTTCCAGCTCCTGTATATATGGATCCTGAATTTCGTTCTCTATATTTTTCAGTACTAAACCTGTATTGCGTATAACCGCTAACTCATTATCGTTTAAGTAGATAACATTACGCGTGTACTCAACAATTGGTGTAGCATCGCTTGCCAGGAAATATTCCTCGTGGCCGAGGCCAATTACCAATGGGCTGCCTTTGCGTGCAGCAATAAGTAAATTGGGCTCTTTTTTAGAAAGAATTACAATGGCATAAGCGCCAACCACCTCACGCAGCGCTAATCGAACAGCTTCTTCTACAGGCACCTGTGCATTTTTCTGTATATCATCAATTAAGTGCACAAGTACTTCTGTATCGGTCTGGCTTTTGAATTCATAGCCTCGGTTTTTAAGCTCACGGCGTAAAGTTTCGTGGTTTTCAATAATACCATTGTGTATAATAGCCAGGTCGCCATCTTCCGAAACATGCGGATGCGCATTAACATTATTTGGCTCGCCATGTGTAGCCCAGCGCGTGTGGCCCATGCCAACATTGCCGGAAACATCAGCATTTTTTATATGAGCGTTTAAATCGCTAACTTTTCCTACAGATTTATAAACGTTTAATGCTGCGTCATTATTAATCAGGGCAATACCTGCGCTATCGTAGCCGCGGTATTCGAGCCTTTGTAAGCCTTTAATGAGAATATCGCTCGCTTCGCGAGAACCAATGTATCCTACAATTCCACACATATTATTTTATTGATAGATTGTTTGTGTTTTAATATCTAATGTACGCCCAACAGCATTTGCCACGGGCGCCGTTTTTTGTAAAAGTTCTGCAAATTGCTCTAAATACAGCGATTGCGCGCCATCTGACAGAGCAATTTCCGGGTTTGGATGTATCTCAACCACCAGGCCATCGGCACCGGCTGCTACGGAAGCCATGGAAGCCGGTATTATTAAATCTCTCCTGCCTGTACCGTGGCTTGGGTCTGCCCAAACAGGTAAATGGCTCAGCGTTTTAATAAGCGGTATAGCGGCTATATCCATCGTGTTCCTCACAGCATTATCGAATGTACGAATGCCACGCTCGCACAAAATTACTTTTTCATTTCCTTCGCTCAAAATATATTCTGCCGCCATAAGCCATTCTTCCACACGGGCATACATACCGCGCTTTAAAAGTACAGGCTTATCTATTTTACCAAGCTGTTTCAGGAAGAAGAAATTCATCATATTCCTGGAGCCAACCTGTAGAATATCGGCATACTCGCAGATCTCATTAATAAGCGATGAATCAATTATTTCTGTTACAACCAGTAAGCCATAAGCGTCTGCCGCCTTTTTAATTAGCTTCAGGCCTTCATGGCCCAAGCCCTGGAAACGGTAAGGCGAAGTACGAGGCTTGTAAGCACCGCCGCGTATGAATTTCACGCCCTGGCTGCTTAAAAATTCGGCTACCTTAAAAATCTGTTCTTCGTTTTCTATAGAGCAGGGGCCGGCCACAACATTAACTTCTTCACCGCCAATAACATGGCCTTTTACTGTAAACGATGTAGATTGTGATTTGAATGCGCGGCTGGCAAGCTTGTATTCTTTTTCGAAGGGAATGATCTCTGACACGCCCAGTAAACACAGTTTTTCGGTTTCCTGTTCGCTAAAATTACGCGCAGCATGTGAAATTAATGCCGGCGTTTGATATAAAGAAACAAGGCTGGTTAGTACGCCCATATTCCTGATCTGTTGCTGAAGATCTTTGATATCTTCCGGCGCCAGTTGAGAGGCTAACTTTATGATCACGCTTTTTTTAATCGAGTTTGGTATAGGTTAGCACTAATTTTGGTCGCTGGCTGCTGTTTGGGCCTGCATCTATAATTGCACGGGTGGGCAGACCTGTTTCCGGCGCTATAAATCCATTTAAACCATATGTATTAAGGTCATTTCCTTTTTCATACGCTATCAGCAATTCCTGTATATATGCTGTAAGAAGCAACCTGTAAGTTTTATCGGCCGCATTATAATCGGCATGGCTTGCGCCTGTTACATTTGTTCCGTTTTCTCTTCGACCGCTAAATGTAATACGCTCCGGATGCTTGCTGCCATTAACAGCGCCGGTGGAATCTATACGTGTAAATATAAGCTCAGCCTTACGGATAGCCAGGTGTTTGCCGCCCGCCAGGTTTTTCATATAAGGCAGCTGTACGTGCAATCTTAAACCTGCCATTGCCTGTATATATGCCCTGTCCGGAAAATGGTTTGCGTTTAAAGCGCTGCCTGCCGGCGTGCCATTGTAATTATGTGTAAAGGCATTTACATGCTGCCCATTCCGGAAATTCATGGTGAAGCTTAATGTATCATCGAACCTTAATACCAGGCGTGAGGCTGCATGATTTATATTCACCGCCGCAACAGCTCCATTGCCGTTTATGCCGGTTGAGTCGGGCAATATGGCAAGGCCTTTCATAAAGTTAGAAAAGGCGGAACGATCGTTAAAATTATTTTTATTTGCCGTGAAGAATTTTTTCGCGAAGTCTTCAGTAAGTGATATTTGCAGCAATGTATCGTTAAGCGGGCCATTATAGCTGCCTACAGCATTGGCCAGCACCGGTAAAACCGTATCTGTTAAATACTCTCTGCCTGCTTCAATTCCGTTACTGAGCTCGTAAACGCTCCATTTCTGCACATCGGCGAAATTACCTGTCGAAGTATTTTTATCTACACGTAAATATAGCGTAAAGGAATTAAATTTTGATGTTGGTGTAAACCGCGGGTTGATATCATCCAGCAGTACCTGTGTGTAAATGTTGGCAGTGGTTCTGCCAAAAACCGGGTCGGTAAAGGTGCCCAGCAGGTTCTTTTCTAAATTCTGCCCGCCGTAAATGTGGCGTTCTGTTCGCAGCAGTATGGTAGACGTATCTGTGGTTTCTATACCGAAAGGAGCTTCCGGCGTAGTATCTTCCAGATAAAAATTATCTGTTTTTTTACAGCTGCCGGTAAAAACCAGCAGCCATATAAAAAACATTATGCTAACTAATTTACTTTGCTTCAAGTACGTTTTGTTCCAGCAAACTCTGGTAAAATTCATAATGGTTCTCTGCGAAATGTTCTGTGCCAAACGGCTGGTACGGCATTACAGGCTTATCCAGTTCATGTATGCACGCGCTAACGGCTTCATCAACTTCGGCATCGCCAAGTACTATACCATCGGCAAAGGTAACGCCTGTATTGTATAATTCATTGCAACCAGGGTTATCTAAATTTTTAAATACATCTTTCGGCTGGCCTGCAACCATGGCTTTGCTAACAAATTCTGCACCAAGTTTCTGGGTGAAATCCGATTTATAAATAGAGTAAACAATTTTGGTATTGCGGAAAACCGGCTCGTGCTTATGAACTGTGCGCAGGTACATTGGTACAAGGCTGGCCATCCAGCCATGGCAGTGTATTACATCAGGAACCCATCCTAATTTCAGAATAATTTCTATAACGCCTTTGTTAAAGAAAATCATCCGCTCGTCATTATCCGTATAAAACTCGTTGTTCTCATCAGCAAAAACTTCTCTCTTGTTAAAGAAGTCCTCATTATCGAGGAAGTAGATCTGCATTTTTGCTGAAGGCAGCGAAGCAACTTTTATAAGCAGCGGATTATCATCATTACCCACAGGAATATTGATGCCTGATAACCTGATAACCTCGTGCAAACGGTGCTTGCGCTCTTTAATATTCCCGAAACGAGGCATGAACACGCGTACTTCATGATTGTGCTCCTGCATGTACATTGGCAACTCGCGCGCAATATCTGCCATGGGAGAAAGTTCTAAATACGGTGTCATTTCGTGCGTAACGTACAGAATCTTCAATTTCGTCATGTTGTGGGGTTTGTGTTTTTAATTTCGCCGGAAATGGCATTTTTTGTAATTATGCTACAAAATTAAACAAAATTCTCCACTTATTAAAAAATAACATTAGTTTTGCGAACTTTTTGCCTTGCGCGCATGCTTCAATTATTCACAAATATAGCTGATTTACAGCAAGTTATAAGCAAGGAAAAAGCTTCCGGAAAATCTGTTGGTTTTGTGCCTACCATGGGGGCCTTACATGCAGGCCATATTTCGCTGCTGCAAAAATCTCGCGCAGAGAACGATATTACCGTTTGCAGCATTTTTGTGAACCCAACACAATTTAATGATAAAGCTGATTATAATTTGTACCCACGCCATATAGCAGCCGACCAAAAAATGCTTGAGGATGCGGGTTGCGATTATCTTTTTTACCCGGATGAAAATGAAATGTACCCCGATGAAAGTTATAAAAAAACAGATTTTGAGCCGGGCCCTGTTGCCCGGATGCTGGAAGGCGCGCACCGGCCAGGGCATTTTGCGGGAGTTGCCGCGGTAGTAAAAAGGCTTTTTGAGATTGTAATTCCTGATAAAGCTTATTTCGGGCAGAAAGATTACCAGCAGTATTTAATTATCTATAAACTTGCAAAGCATTTTTTCCCCAACCTATATATAGAACTTTGCCCTACTTTGCGTGAACCAAACGGGCTTGCCATGAGCTCGCGTAACGAAAGGTTAAGTGCTGAGGAGCGTGAAAAAGCGGCCATTATTTATAAAGCGCTGAGGGTTTCAAAAGAAAATATTTTAGCTAATGCGCTGAGCTTTAGCCAAATTGAGGCGCAGTCAAAAGCAGAAATAGAGAAAGATAGGAACTTTCAGGTAGATTATTTTGATATTTGTAGTGCAAAAGACCTTGCTAAGGTGCAGGATGCGGCGGTAGATGAACCATTGATCATTTGCACGGCGGTAAAGGTTGGCAGCGTAAGGTTAATAGATAATCTGCTTATTTGAGTAAAAGTGCCGGTTAGGAGCCGGTTACAAAACAACATGCAAATAGAAGTATTAAAGTCTAAAATTCATCATGTAAAGCTTACCCAGGCCGATGTTAACTACGTGGGCAGCATAGCTATAGACGAAGATCTGCTGGATGCGGCGAACATGATTGAAGGCGAAAAAGTACAGGTGCTGAACATGAACAATGGCGAGCGCCTGGAAACCTACATCATCCGCGGTCCGCGTGGCACCGGCACAGTTTGCCTCAATGGCCCGGCCGCACGCAAAGCCGTAGTTGGCGATGTGGTGATCGTGATTTCTTACGCCAGTATGGATTTCGAGAAAGCGAAAACTTTTAAGCCTTGGGTTATTTTCCCGAACGCGCAAAATAAACTGTAGGAGCTTTTGAAATCTGTAGTCTCTGTCCTCAAATACATAGCCATGCTTGGGGTGGGGATTTTCCTGCTTTGGCTGGTTCTTCATAACCACAGTTTCGATGAGATTTTAAAAGAAATAGGAAATATACATTACACGTATATTGTAATTGCCTTTGTGGCAGGCGTTATCAGCCATTACAGCCGCGCCATCCGCTGGAATCTGCTCATCAATCCCATGGGCTACAAAACCAGCGATTTCAATAGTTTCCTTGGCGTAATGATTGGTTACCTCGCCAACCTGGCGCTTCCGCGCATGGGCGAAATATCGCGCTGTGTAGTGGTAAGCCGTACCAACAAAGTGCCTGTAGAAAAACTCATAGGCACTGTAATTGTAGAGCGAATAATTGATGTAATTGGTTTATTGGTCATCCTGCTGCTTACGCTGATCCTGGAATTCGATAAGTTAAAGGTATTTTTTGTAGATAACCTGGGCAGTAAGCTTTCCGGCAGTACAGCCTCGCTGCTAACTACAACCAATATTTTAATCACAGTTTCCTTCTTTGCCTTAAGCATTTTTGCGCTTGTGTTTATATGGAAAAAGTATAAAGAAGCTTCATTCATTTTAAAGATCCGCCGTTTCCTGGCCGGTTTTGTGGAAGGGTTAAAGAGCCTTCGCCACATGAAGAAATTACCGCTGTTTATTTTTCACAGCGCGCTAATCTGGAGTATGTATTATTTCCAGATATATATATGTTTTTTCGCCTTAAGCTCTACAGAAAACCTTAGCGCAGTTGCAGCTTTATCTGTTTTGGTAATGGGAAGTTTTGGCATGGTGGTTCCGGTACAGGGCGGCATTGGTGCTTATCATGCTGCTGTTTCCGAAACCTTGAAACTGTACGGGTTAGCTGCTACCGATGCTATTACTTTCGCCTTTATTGCACATACTTTTCAAATGATTGTAGTGCTTATTCTTGGCGGATTTAGTTTCCTTGCTTTAACAATTGTTACCCGCAAAAACAAGCGCAATGAGCCACTTGCAGAAAATCAGGCAGAAGCAGTTTGATCTTGATTCTCTCCTTAAAACTGTTGAAGGCTGGAAAGCGGAAGGCAAAAAGATCGTCTTCACCAACGGCTGTTTCGATATTCTTCATCCAGGCCATATAGACTACCTTGCCAAAGCCGCTTCTTTAGGCGATAAAATGGTTATCGGCGTTAATACGGATTTTTCCGTAAGCAAACTGAAAGGACCGAACCGCCCGATACAAAATGAAAAAGCACGTTTGTTTTTGCTCGGTGCACTTGAATTTACAGATGCTTTAATTCTTTTTGGTGAAGACACGCCCGCAGAACTCATTTCTGCCATAAAACCACATATTTTAGTAAAAGGCGCAGATTATACAATTAATAAGGTTGTCGGTGCCGATACAGTTATAAATTCCGGCGGAAGCGTGGTTCTGTTGCCATATTTACAGGGTTACTCCACATCATCCATTGAGAAAAGGATTATTGATTCGGCAAAGAAATAATATTAACAATTGTTTGGCTTTGAGCTTATGCCTCACCATGTAACGCTTAATTTTTTGATGCTTCCTGATTGCTGGATAATTCAGGATAGTGATGCAGCGAAATTCAATGTTTAATTTTTGACCTCAATTAATAGTTCTTTAGCTTTCGCAGGCCGTTTTCAAACAATAGGGCAGGCATTCCGTTTTACCGAGCTTAATTGTAAAAACAAACCGCAATAATTTGGTATGGTACCTCTCGGAGCAACAAATTCCGTTAAAGCCTTGCCATGTCATAACCTTTTGTCTGTATATTTTGTACATTGAATTTTCTTAGCTAAAGACGAAATAGAATTTATACTAAGAACAATTGTGGTATAAAATTTCTTAACCACAGTGTAAACCAATAAAAAAGCACCTACAAAAATTAATTGTAAGTGCTTCATTTTTAGGGTGGTCCCACCTGGGATTGAACCAGGGACCCCTTGATTATGAGTCAAGTGCTCTAACCAGCTGAGCTATAGGACCGCTTAATAAGACTGCAAAATTAGTACTTTTGTACAATAGAATATACAAATGGATAAAAAAATTAGTGCAATAATATTTGATCTTGGCGGCGTGCTGTACGATATTGATGTAAAACGCAGCGTAAAGGCTTTTGAAGAACTCGGTTTAAAAAATTTCGATAAATTATATTCCCTTAAAGAGCAGACAGCACTTTTCGATAAACTTGAAACAGGGCAGATCAACCAGGATGAGTTTGTAAAGAACCTGCGGAAATACCTGCCCATGAGCAGTGATAACAATAAGATATTAGATGCCTGGCGCGCTTTGCTTATAGATTTTCCACAGAAGAACATAGAAATTTTGCACAAACTTCGCAACAACTACAAAATATACCTGCTGAGCAACACCAATGGCATACATGTAGAGGCAATAAACAAATTTCTGAAAGAGAACCGCGGCGTAAATAACATCAGCGAGCTTTTCGATAAAATTTATTTCTCTTTTGAAATTGGCTTACGCAAACCCGGGATAGAAATTTATGAGCATGTTTTGAAAGATACCAGGCTAAAACCTGAAGAAACCGTGTTTATTGATGACAGTGAAGCAAATGTAAAAGGCGCTGAAGCCGCAGGTATTACCGGCATACATAAACCGCGTGCTATGTCTCTCCGCGAAGCAGTTGCTCCATATATGCAATAGCCGGAAAATGCTTTGGGTTTAAGTTTTGGCACAACATAAGATTATTTTTCTTGTTAAAGAAAACATTAAAAAATAACCAGAAATGCCAACCAAAACCAAAAAAACACCACACGAAAGACCAAAAAAGCTGCCGGCGCAGCACCAGCAAGAGCATCCCGGCGATGAATATAAAATGGATCCGCAGCCCGAATATATCCGCAAGGGTTATAAAGGCAGCGATAAGCTAAAGAATAAAGTGGCAATTGTAACCGGCGGCGACAGCGGCATTGGCCGTGCTATTTCCGTACATTTTGCACGCGAAGGCGCCGATGTTGTAATTGTTTATCTCAATGAGCATACCGATGCCGAAGACACGAAACAACTTGTAGAGAAAGAGGGCGGCAAATGCCTGCTGATTGCGGGTGATTTGGGCGATGCTAAATTCTGCCGTAAGGTTATTGATAAAACCATAGATGAATTTGGCAAGCTCGATATTTTGATAAACAACGCCGCGGAGCAACATTTCGAGGAAGAGTTTACCAAAATACCCGATGAGCAGATGGAGAATACTTTCCGCACCAATATTTTCTCCATGTTTTATCTTACCAAAGCTGCGCTGAAGCACATGAAAAAAGGCGCGAGTATTGTGAATTGCACTTCTATTACAGCCTATCGTGGCAGCTCACATTTAATAGATTACGCTTCTACAAAAGGTGCAATTCTTTCATTCACCAGAGCACTTGCAAGCAATCTTGCCGAAAAAGGAATACGCGTAAACGGTGTTGCACCGGGACCAATCTGGACGCCGTTTATTCCAAGCAGCTTCCCGGCAGAAAAAGTAAAGGAATTTGGCACGGAGCAGCCATTGGGCAGGCCTGGCCAGCCGAGCGAGGTTGCGCCAAGCTTTGTTTTCCTGGCAAGTGAAGACGCCAGCTACATGACAGGACAGGTTTTACATCCCAACGGTGGTGAAATAATAGGAGGATAGCAGCGATGAAAATAAAATTGACACCCAAAAAAATATGGCAGCTTTTAAAGGAAAGCTATAAGGAGTTTTCGGAAGATGACACCTGGGTAATGGGCGCTGCATTATCGTATTATACGGTTTTTTCGCTGGCGCCGGTATTGTTTATTGTAATTTTTGTTGCGGGAATGATATTTGGCGAAGAAGCAGTACGAGGCGAAGTGTATGACCAGATTCGCGGTTTTGTTGGCGATGATGCTGCAGTGCAGGTACAGCAAATGGTTGCTTCCACTTACGATCCCGATAAAAGCTGGTGGGCTACAGCACTTGCCATAGGCCTGCTTATTTTTGGTGCTACAACTGTATTTTACCAGCTGCAGGCTTCTATAAATAAAATATGGGAAGTAAAACCAAAGCCTAAAAAAGGATTCATTAAATACATTCGCGACAGGATATTATCTTTCTCGGTAATTATTGCCATTGGTTTCCTGCTGCTGGTTTCGCTGGTGATAAGTGCGCTTTTAGTGGCATTTACCAATTTCCTTTCAGATAATTTACCTGGCATTTCGGTATATTTAATCCGTGGGTTTGATATAATTTTCTCTTTCGCGGTTTATACAGCCTTGTTCGCCATGATATACAAATTATTACCCGATGCGAAAGTTCGCTGGCGCGATGTTTGGGTTGGCTCCGGCTTTACGGCTCTTTTATTCATGATTGGTAAATACATTATATCGATATATTTAGGCAGCAGCGATATTGGCTCTACATATGGTGCTGCGGGTTCTATAATTATTTTGCTTTCCTGGGTGAGCTATTCCTCGCAGATCTTGTTTTTCGGGGCTGAATTTACACAGGTTTACGCGCGCCATTATGGCTCGGTTATACAGCCAAACGAGTATGCGGTACGCGTAAAAAGTGTAGAAGTTGAACAGAATGATAAGGAAGGCGCCAGGAGCTTCGAGAATAAAATTAAAGAAGTGCAGGAATTTTGTGCGCTGGACGAAGAAGAAGCCAAAGAAAAATCGCTTATTAAAAAGAAAGATGCTGAAGGAGATAAAAACCGGGAATCAGAAGCGGAAACGAGCGGAAACAAGTAAGCGTACATATATACATTATTAAAAAAATACCTTTATAAAAAAAGAGCCTGTTTCACCAATGTAGAAACAGGCTCTTTTGCATATATACTATGCTGAAAAAATGCTTTTGTTTTTAAATAGGAAACTCAATACCTTGCGCAAGTGGTAAAGTGCTTCCGTAATTAATAGTATTTGTTTGCCTGCGCATATAGTTTTTCCATGAGTCGGAGCCCGCTTCACGGCCGCCGCCGGTTTCTTTTTCTCCGCCAAACGCACCGCCAATTTCCGCACCGCTTGTACCAATATTTACGTTGGCAATACCACAATCGCTTCCCCGCGCGGAAAGGAAAGTCTCCATTTCGCGCATATTCATTGTAAAAATAGATGAAGATAAACCTTGTTTTACATTGTTCTGTATTTGTATGGCTTCATCTAAAGTTGAATATTTAATGAGGTAAAGCAGCGGCGCGAAGGTTTCTTCCTGTACAATATCGAAACTGTGGCTTACCTCGGCAATGCAAGGCTGTACGTATAAACCAGATTCGTACTCCTCTCCTTCCAGAATTTCGCCGCCGTATAAAATTTTGCCGCCTTCTTTTTTAACTTCTGCAATGGCATTCTGAAAAATCTTAACCGTTTCTTTATCAATCAGCGGCCCAACAAGCGTTTTATCGCTAAGCGGATTACCAATTTTTATCTGCTGGTAAACATGTATTAATCTTTCAACAAATTCATAATAAATACTTTCGTGGATGATGAGCCTGCGCGTAGTTGTACAACGCTGGCCGGCAGTACCCGCAGCACCAAAAACAAGTGCGCGCAAGGCCATATCAAGCTCTGCACTTGGCGTTATAATCATGGCATTGTTACCGCCAAGCTCAAGCAACGATTTCCCCATTCTTTCAGCTACAACAGCGCCAACTTTTTTACCCATAGCGGTAGAGCCGGTTGCAGAAATTAAAGGGATACGTTTATCTGCCGCCATCATTTTACCAATATGATGATCGCCATGAATGAGTGAAAAAATGCCTTCCGGCAGGTTGTTATCGCGCAGCACCTGCCCTACCAGTTTTTGCACCGCAACAGCGCATAGTGGTGTTTTTTCAGATGGTTTCCAGATGCAAACATCACCGCAAACGGCAGCAAGAATGGCGTTCCAGCTCCAAACAGCAACAGGAAAATTAAACGCTGTAATAATACCTACAATTCCCAGCGGATGCCATTGCTCCATCATACGGTGATTAGGCCTTTCGGAAACTATTGTTAAACCGTATAACTGGCGCGATAAACCTACGGCAAAATCGCATATATCAATCATTTCCTGTACTTCGCCCATGCCTTCCTGGTAAATTTTGCCCATTTCGTAGCTTACCAGTTTGCCCAATGGTTCTTTGTATTCGCGCAATTTATTGCCTATTTGCCTAACTATTTCGCCACGTTGCGGAGCCGGAATATCCCGCCATTTTAAAAATGCTTCCTGCGCCTGTACAATTACCTGCTCATATTCCTCATCGGTGGTAAAGGCTATGCTTGCAATTTTTTTTCCATCGGCAGGCGAATATGAATCGTGCATTTTTGCAGATTTATCCTGCAGCCATTTTGTGCCTGTAGAAGTACCGGAATTGGTGTCTTGTATTCCTAATAAATTGAGAAAATCCATATTTAATATAACGGTTTTTAAGTAGTGGTTAAAAAAATGTGCATAGTTTATATTCAAAACTAAAACAAATTCTCAAACATTTTTGAAAACTCCATGTTAAGCAACATAAACAATTGATAAAAACCTTTTAAAATCCAAACTTAATTTGATTAACCTAAACAAACATTAATATGAAAACTTTAAAAATCGCATTAATCCTACTTTTATCTACTTTTATTTACAACACTTCAGACGCACAAATTTTACGCAATAGCTTTTTGATGGGCGGCAGCATGAACTTTGACCATAACAGCGGTTCAACCAAACGTACAGAAGGCGGCCAGCCAACAATTACAATAACCAACCCTACAACAACAGTATTCGGCTTAGCGCCACGTTTCGGTTATTTTGTTGCTGATAACTTCTGTATCGGTCTGAACCTTGATTTCCGCCTTAACAGCGCTACTACTCCAAATACTACTACAACTACCCGTTTAATTGCAGGCCCGTTTGTACGTTACTATGCTCCGCTTTCCGATAACGTTTACGTATTTGGTGAGTTAAGCTTTGGTGGTGGTTTAGATAATACAAGCGAAATTGTAGGCCAGGATACTACAGGTGGTATTACAAGACCAATTACAACCAATGTAGGTGTTACAAACATACAGGTTGGTGTTGGCCCTGGTTTGAACTTCTTTATTAACGAGTACATTGCGTTTGAAGCACTTGCTAAATATACTTACAGCAACGCAACATCTAACTTTAGCTATACCAACCCGCAAACCAACGCTTTAACAGCTGTAAAAAGCTCAACAGTAGGCAACAACATTGCTGTTACTTTAGGTTTGCAGATTTACTTCCGCGCAATTACCAGCGGTATTAAAAACTAGTTGAAGAGATAAAAAGAAAGTTAACAGTTTTACAAATGAGCCGCCCTTAAGCGGCTCATTTTGTTTTAATACATATTACAATATTTCAAAAAATACTGTAAGCTGCCTTTTGCCATATATACACTTACTGAAAAATGCTTCGGGTACAAATTATTTATATTCAGCAGTATTTGTAATTGTTAAACATATTTACAACATTGCGCCAAATAAAAAATTATGGTGGCTTTCTTTAATTTACCAGCAAATAAAATGGCTGTATTTTTGTTAATACCTACAGCTGAAAACCACATCATACATCATAAATTCAACGCTTAACTTATTTTCCACATATATGGCTTCGCTAAAAAATGCTTTCTGTATAATACTTACATTTTTACTTGTAGGCACTGCTGTGCAGGCGCAGGTAAGTATAGATGAATCGCTGGCTGCGCAATATTTCCAGAGCGGCGAGTACGATAAGGCTGCCGCGCTGTATAAAAAGCTGCTCGATAAAAATCCGGCTTCTGCGTTTTATTACGATTCTTACCTCAACAGCTTAATTGCTTTAAAAGACTTCAATACAGCCGAGAAAGAAATTAAAAAGATCATTAAAAAATCGGCCGAACCATTAAAATATAATGTTGACCTCGGCTATATTTATACTTTAAAGGGCGAAGAAAAAAAGGCCAGGAGCCAGTTCGATGAAATAGTTAGCGGCTTACAGCCGAACCAGGAACTGATACAGAGAACCGCAACTGCATTCGCCCGCCGCGAGCAAACCGAGTATATTATTAAAACTTATGAACAAGGCCGCAAATTGCTGAAAGATGACTTTTCGTTTGTTTACGAGCTTGCTACTTTGTATAAAGCTGCCGGTAATTACCAGAAAATGTTCGATGAATATATGCGTGTGCTGGATGCAAATCCATACGAGTTCGAAACCGTAAAGGATTATATGCAGGAAGTTGTAATGCAGGATGCGCCTTACGAAATATTCAAAAAAACATTATTACGAAAAGTACAGGCTCAGCCCGATAATATTGCCTATACCGAAATGCTCAACTGGCTTTTTGTGCAGCGTAAAGATTTTACATCGGCCTTTATACAAAGCAAGGCAATGGATAAGCGCCAGAAAGAAGGCGGCCGCCGCTTAATAGAATTGGCCCGCATTGTTGCCGCTTACCAGGAATATGAGCTGGCCGAACGCATTTACCAGTCGGTAATTGAACAGGGCGAAAATGCTGTGTATTACGTGCCTGCACAACGCGGTTTGCTCGATATAAAATATACCAAAGTAACCCAAAGCGGCAAATACACCAAAGAAGATGTAGATGCGCTGATACAATCTTATACCAGGTTTTTAGATAACTATGGCATGATAAGGCAGGAAAGCGGAGAAGTGGTTTTACGCCTGGCTGAAATTAAAGCACAGTATGCCGGCCAGCCACAACAAGCTATAGATTTGCTGAAGAGCTACACAGCCATTGCCGGTATAGATAAATCGTTGCTTGGCCGCGCAAAATTAGCCCTTGGCGATTATAGCCTGTTAACCGGCGAAGGCTGGGAAGCAACACTATATTATGGCCAGGTAGAAAAGCTTTTTAAAGACAATCCGCTTGGCCACGAAGCAAAACTCCGTAACTCAAAATTATCTTTTTACAGGGGAGAATTTGAATGGGCGAAAGCGCAGCTTGATGTTTTAAAAAGCTCTACATCGGAACTTATTGCCAACGATGCCATGCAGCTTGCTCTTTTAATACAGGATAACCTGGGCTTAGATACAACCGAAATTCCGTTACGCATGTACGCTGAAGCCGACTTCCTCATTTTCAAGAACATGTTTGCAGATGCAACGCGCAAATTAGATTCTATAAATACCATTTATCCTGGCCACTCGCTAAACGATGAAATTTTAATGGCACGCGCAGCTATTGCCTATAAGCAAAGAGATTATGACAAGGCGCTTACTTATTATGAGAAGGTTTATACGCAGTTCGGCAACGACATTTTAGGCGATGATGCCATGTTCCGCGCGGCACAGCTTTATGATAATTATTTATCGAACCCGGAAAAAGCCAAAGAGCTGTATGAAAAACTGATGCTCAATTATAAAGGCAGCGTTTATGTAGTTGAAAGCCGTAACCGGTACCGCATTCTGCGTGGAGATGTTGTTAATTAGGAGTTAGGAGAAATTCCTT
The DNA here is from genome assembly GCA_036846145.1 of Bacteroidota bacterium. Classification (GTDB taxonomy): domain Bacteria; phylum Bacteroidota; class Bacteroidia; order CAILMK01; family CAILMK01; genus DAIUCM01. Next base: position 16,711 of record DAIUCM010000011.1, on the reverse strand, counting down.
CGCAGATAAATTGTTGTACAGGCCAGGAATATATTTTTCTTGCAGAGACTTTGCACGCAATGTATTTTACCACAGGCAATATTTATCTTAAAGCATTTTCTGACTTAAGTATATATGCGGAATTTTGTAAATCGCTTTATTTTACAACTCGTATTTAAATTTCTGCTGCGGAAGAACAGTTTTTTATTTCAATAAAAACTTCACAAATAATCATTTAAAGCATTTTTCCGGTGTATGATATATGGAAAATTATTCTGCGTGCAATTATTAATACAATAACATGAGGAACAGGCCATTTTCGCTTTCAGCAAAACTTATCAAATATGTAATTTATGGAATAATCATCGCCATTTTAATTATTTTGATCAACTATTGCCGTAAGCAAATGCGCGAAATTTCCTCGCGTGAAAAAGAAATTTCTGTACACCACATGATGCTTGAAAAAACCGAGCAGCTGGGCCGGCTTGAAGTTGTAAAATACCGCATAAAAGATGTTGTGGAACAGAAAATTGAGCGCAGCTGGTTCAATGGTGGAGACACAAAAGTTCTGTTGATTGTAAGTGGTGAAGCTGTAGGTTGCGTAGATCTTAAAAAACTTGAAAAAGACGATATTGTAATGGAAGAAAACCGTGTGCTTGTGCAATTGCCTGCGCCGCAGATCTGCTACGCAAAAGTAAATCATAACGAATCTAAGGTTTATGATGCGCCAACTTCGCCGTTCAGTAACAATGCCGGCGCGGTAGATGCCGCTTTCCGCAATGCCGAGAACCAGATCTATCAATCGGCGCTGGAAATGGGCATACTGGATGAATCTAAAGAAAATGCGAAGAAAATACTACAGCCGCTATTCGGCGCAATAACCGGTAAGGAAGTTGTAATTACTTTTAAGGGAGATAAAAATCCACCGGAAAACAAAAATATTTTGGAGCAAAAGAGAAAATAGCTGTTGAAAAAATTCGCGCGTTGCTTACTGCTTTGGAATACCGGAAAGTGTTGTGTTATTTGCGCTATCTCCTTTTTTAATAACTGCAAGTTTTCCACTGGTTTCTAAAACTATTGCTTCAGCATCTGTAATGTCCGCCATGCTATTTTCTCGCAAAACTGCAAGCATTTCTGCCTTGGTCACACGTTCATCTTTCATGTTTTTTTCAAGAAATTCGCCATGGTAATATAGTAAACGCGGCTGGTTTTTTACAAGGTCCGAAAATGTTTTAAAACGTACTGATAGCCATGTGATGCAAAACTGCAGCAAAACAAGCATGCCAAGAGCCGTAATACCTTCAATAAGTGCAGTTTGTTTGGAAAGGATGATGGTAGCCAGCGTAGAGCCGAATGCAACCGTAATCACAAAATCAAAAGCATTCATTTTAGTTAATGTGCGTTTGCCGGAAATTCGTAGCAACACTACCAGCGCCATATAGGCACAAACCGACATTATAATTACTCTTAGTACAGATTGCCAGCTATCAAAAAACATTTGCTGAAAATAAATATTGGTATAGCTTTAACTGTATGAAAGGTATTTTGTGCGGTTTACAGCAACTAAGTGTGTATGGTTAGCAAATCCAAAAAAATAAAATAAACCTAAACGCCGTAGCATTTTACCATGATTATGGCAGGCTATGGTTTGTTAGAACCGCAAAATGCAAGGGTTTTAAATTCGCAGATAAGGCTACAAAGCTTCAATTGACATACAAAGTATTCTGTACTAAAAGTATATATGGAAAACCTGATGTATGCAATTTAAAAGCTATAACTTAATAACAGAGCACATATTAATGATTAAATAAATCATATTTGTACAGTTTTAACCATATATGCACCGGCAAAAAAATGCTTTATATGCGGTTTAGCAAATCACACAGGCAATTAAAGTAACTTTGCATTTTAAACAATAACTTTATCAACTTTGCTGCTGAATTTTGTTATCCTGTTTAACAAAGGCCATGCGGGCTAAATTTATTATTTCCTACAGGAAAATTTAATGAAAGACGATCATAATATTATTACTTTAGATAACGGCATACGCTTGGTGCACAGGCAAATACAACACTCCGAAATTGTGCACTGCGGCTACATGATAAACGTTGGCTCGCGCGATGAAAACCTGGTGAACAACGGCGTTGCGCATTTTATAGAACATACTGTATTTAAAGGAACCGGCAGGCGAAAAGCGCATCACATTCTGCGTAGGATAGAAAGTGTTGGCGGCGAGCTGAACGCTTACACAACCCGCGAAAAAACCTGCTACTACGCATCGGCACTGAAACAATATGCGGAGCGCGCGGTAGATCTCTTAACCGATATTACATTTAATTCTGTTTTCCCGGAGAAGGAAATTGAAAAAGAAAAGAAAGTAATTCTGGAAGAGATTGATATGTACGATGACAGCCCGGAAGAAAGTATTTATGACGATTTCTATGCGCTGATATTTAAGGATCATCCGTTAGGCTTTAATATTTTAGGCACGAAAGCTACCGTTGGCGAGCTGGACCGGCGCGTAATACAAAATTTTATTTACGACCATTATGTGGCTGATAAACTCATACTTTCTGTAGTTGGCGATGTTACGCTAAAGCAGGCTGAAAGGATGGCGCATAAGCACATGGATAAAGTTTCTATCCCAAGGGAAAATAAAATAAAAAGGCAATTCCCTGAAGTACAGAAATCGTTTAAAGAAACCTTAACCAAAGATTTTGCACAAACCCATTGTATTATGGGCAGCCGCGCCTATGGCCGGCATGATGATCGCCGTTTTGCGCTTTCTCTCATCAACAATATACTTGGCGGCGCGGGCATGAGCTCGCGTTTAAATATGGCTGTTCGCGAAAAACATGGCCTTACTTATCATATTTCCTCGCATTATTCCGGATATGAAGATACCGGCATTTTCTCCATTTATTTCGCCTGCGATGCTAAAAACCTGAATCGTTGCCGCGATATAATAAACCGTGAATTACGTAAAATGCGCGACATACGCCTTTCTGAAAAACAGCTGCAACAGGTTAAGTTACAATTTCTTGGCCAAATGGCAATGGTGGTGGAAAACAACTCGGTACACATGCAGCACCAGGCTCGTAGCCTGCTCGATTTCGGCTATGTACAAAGTTTCAAAGAGTTTATGGAAAAAGTGGAAAGCGTTACTACCGGCGATATTCTCGAAACAGCTAATCATGTTCTTCATCCCGATAATATGAGCTCACTGGTTTACCTGGATGAGTAAATTTTTGAATGTGAAGATGTGAAGATGTGCAGATGTGCAAATTGAATTCGATGATTACATATTGAGCCTGGCTGAAAAATGCTTTGTGTCTTTGTACAAAATTTAATAAATACCAACAAGCTCTGGCGTCAGCAAATTTTTTGTTCAACTACTCATTTTGCTAATATTTGAAGTCACGCGTAAATACACGCGCCAGCGCCGCTACTCAGCCTTTTCACCTCAAAACGAAATGTATTGCTTGCTGGTGCGCGTATTTACGCGTGACTTCAAATATTAAAGCAATTTTACACCAATTGATTTACTCATTCTTCTTTAAATCCGACGAAAGCAAAATCTGCACATTTTCATATCTACATATTTGCACATTTTTTCCTGCGCATTTCCAAAATTGTTAATAAACTGGCCGGTTTGCATATAAGGTTTGTGCAAAAAATGCTTCGTCAAAATCAGCATCTTCCCTATATCTTCGTATTTGCCAAAGCAAGCAAAATTTTAGAAGATGGAATTACTGCCAGACAAGATAAATACTTACATAGAAGATCATACAACAGCGGAGAGCGAAGTTTTAAAAGCGCTGAACCGCGAAACGCACATCAAGGTACAAATGCCCCAAATGCTCAGCGGACATGTGCAAGGACAGGTTTTGCGTATGATTTCCATGATGATTAAGCCACAAAATATTCTCGAAATTGGTACGTTTACTGGTTATAGCGCTATTTGTATGGCAGCCGGTTTGCAGCAGAATGGCAAACTGGTAACGCTGGATATTAACGATGAGCTGGAAGAAATGGTACGGAAATATTTCACGCAGGCTGGTCTGGAAGAAAAAATAGATTACAGGCTTGGAAACGCGCTGGATATAATACCGCAGCTGGATATGAGGTTTGATCTTGTGTTTATTGATGCCGACAAGCAGAATTACAGCCGCTATTACGATCTTGTTTTTGATAAGGTAAACAGCGGCGGATTTATACTGGCCGATAATGTGCTCTGGAGCGGAAAAGTAATTGAGGAAAATCCAAATAAAGACACAAAAGCACTGATTGATTTCAACACAAAAGTACAGGCAGATGAACGCGTGGAGAATGTACTTTTCCCGGTACGCGATGGAATAATGGTGGTGAGGAAGAAATAGGTTTTTAGATACTGGATGTTAGATACTAGATACTATTTACTGGTTACTGGTCACTGGTTACTGGTCACTGGTTACTGGTCACTGGTTACTGATAATTGATAATTGATAATTGATAATTGATAATTGAAATATGGAAACTATGCGAAAGGCGATGTGCAGAATGTGGTTTTTTTTGAGCTGGCTGATAATGGCTTTACCGGCTGTGGCGCAGGATAAAAAAATCACCGCAGAAGAATATATTGCTACTTATAAAGACCTTGCCATCAGCGAGATGAAACGAACCGGCATACCGGCCAGTATTACACTCGCGCAAGGCTTGCTGGAATCGGGCATTGGAAACAGCGCACTGGCGAAACAAAGCAACAACCACTTTGGTATAAAATGCAAGAAAGACTGGACCGGCAGAACCGTAAATTATGACGATGATGCGCCGCAGGAATGTTTCCGCGCTTATGATAAACCCGAAGATTCGTATATAGATCATTCCGATTTCCTGGTAAATGGCAAGCGCTACGCATCGTTATTTGAGCTGGAGCCAACCGACTATAAAGGCTGGGCTTATGGGCTGAAACAAGCCGGTTACGCAACCAATCCAAAATATCCGGAGCTGCTTATTTCTTCCATTGAAAAACATTTGCTTTACCAGTACGATGTCGGCAATAAAAGAGTTGTTCCGCAAAATGATGACGTTCCGGTTTTTGCAGAAAATACTAAAACCGAGAGCAGCATTAAGGAATATAACGGCATACCGGCGTACGTAGTAAAACCCGGCGATACCTACCAAAGTATTGCTAACGACCGGAAAATGATGCGCTGGGAAATTAGCAAGTATAACGACCTGGACAGCAAGGATAAACTGGAGCCCGGAACCATTATTTACCTGAAACCGAAACGCCGTAAAGGCAAGCAGGAATTCCACATTGTGCAGGAAGGCGAAAGCATGTACTATATTTCGCAGCTGCATGGTATAAAGCTGAAACATCTTTACAAAAAGAACCGCATGGAAAGTGAGCAGCAGGCTTTGGCAGGTGAAAAACTGTACTTGCGTAAAAAGAGAGATGCCGCGCCAAAACTTCGCGAAGATAAAATGTATGCCGGCCAGAAACGTGGAATAATAGCGGACGGACAAACCAACACCGTAGCGGAGACAAAAACGGAAATAATAAAAGAAAAGCAGCCGGAAAAAAAGCAGGAGAATGCGCCGCTGGCTGATAATAAAAAACAGCCTAAACAGCAGCCCGAGGAAAAAATTGCAGCGCCTAAAAACCAGGAAGCATCGGCTAAACAGGAAATTACATATAAGGAAGAGCCTAAAAATACTTACCTGCCGCCGGTAGAAGAATTTAACCCGAATGCTGAATTCCATACCGTAAAAGATGGCGAAACGGTAGAAAAGATCGCTTATAAATACAAAGTAAGCGCGCAGGAAATACAAACCTGGAACGAAATGACTGACCTGAATTTATACAGCGGACAGCTGCTTCGGGTAAAGGCTATAAAAACTGCGGTTAAGCAACCAAAACAAATGCCGGATGGTAATGTAAAAGAAGAAAAGTTAACGATTGATGTATCGGCACAGGATGATAGAGCCGAAGAAAAACAGGAAGAAAACCTGGTGGTAAACGGCTATTATACAGTTAGGCCGGGCGAAACTGTTTTCTCTATTTCGCGGAAATTAAATGTGCCGGTAAATAAAATACATGAGTGGAATAAGCTGGAAGACAACACTGTAAAACCCGGCAATCGTTTAAGAATTAAATCGGCAGATGAAGCAGATTATAATGTTGCTGAAACAAAAGAGCCGGAAGTAAAAACAGAAACAGGCACGCTTTACCACGAGGTACAGGCCGGTGAAACACTCTACAGCATCTCCAGAAAATATGGTGTTACGGTAGATGCTTTAAAAACGCTGAACGGATTATCCGGCAATGCAATTTCGCTCGGGCAGAAACTTAAGGTTAAATAAAGGAAAAATTTATTCTGTAATTATTTGATTTTTCGTTAAATAATTATTATATTTGATTTTTGATTTCCAGGTATTAAAAGTTCGAAGTTATTTTTTCTATATATAAATAACAAAAGCTCATTCGAACAGAATGAATTTTCATGGGTGTTTATTTCACAAGTCCCGGTAGCAATATCGGGACTTGTGTTTTTATAACTATCTGCGAACCATTGCAACTTAGTTTTGTCCTAATGCAAAAAGCGTAATTTTAACTATTTTTGGAGCATACAATATATGAAATTAAGCAATGGTAAATAAAGATGAAAGGGTAGAACTGGCCCGGCTGCAAAGCGAAGTACAAAAGTTTTTGGGCCTGCCGTCAGATAATTTAATTTTCGAATATTCGCAGGTGGATGGTAAGGTGAAGCTTGACCTGGTAACCGTAAATCCGCGCCACAACCAGTCGTTCCTGTTCCACTCAACCGTAGGTACAGATAAAGTAGATGCGCTGAGCAAAATGTGCGCTTATGTACGCGGTAATCATAAAAACGAGAACAGCTACACTGTACAATGGACAGCAAAAGGAGATAACCAGCTGCATACATCATACTTCAACGCAAAGAATATTTACGAAGCGCTGGATAAGCTGTACTATGGCCGCGATATGAACACAATAACCGTGTATATTGTCAAACTAAATCCAATATCTTAAATAAAAAACCAACTATGGACTTTTCAGATCCTACCGTAATAATGCTTATTGTGCTTGCAGTAGGCTTGCTTGTTTTAATGCTCATTATTTATGGCACAATGAGCAAAAAAGTAACAGAATCCAAACGCCTGTCCGATGAAGCTATTAAAAAGGCAGATGATAGCATCCGCGAGCGTACAAACAATTTACTTCGCCTTTCAACCATTCCATTTCTATGGGCGGTTCGCAGCGAGTTACAGCGAGAAAACTATCTGGAATTAGAGCAGTACCTGCACCAGTTTGTGCGTGAAAAAGGCGTTACGCAAGTGGCCTTGATTGGTACAGATAACGTAATAAGGCTGGCCAGCGATAAAAAGCATGAAGGAAGGCCGTATAACGAGATATTTAAGGAAGATATTTCCGGCCTGGACAATATGGTGATACATGAAAAAGAAAACGGCCAGAAACTGATTATAGCGCCCGTTACAGGCATTAACGACAGGCTGGCCACGGTGGCTATTGCTTACGACCCAAACGAGCTCTAAAGCATTTTTTAGCCGGTATATATATGCAAATGGCGCTGGAATTTTTTTTCAGCGCCATTTTTATTTATGAACTTACCAGCCTGCGATGATAGTTTATTTGACCAAGATGATAAGAAAGATGAGAAAGCAGATGAAGCAAAACATAACCGGTTTTTGAAACCTTCCCCAGAAATGCTACAGGGAAATCCTGATCCATATCTTCAGTGCTTAGGTTTTGTAAAGTACCGGTTACAGTTGCTTTTGTAGCCTCAATTTGCGTTAATATATGGGCTATGGAAACATCTTTTGTACTGAATTCTGCTTCTCGGTTGCGCAAATAACCTGTTTCACCAAGCACAGCACCAATAAAATGATTCAGGTTACCGATTAAATGCAGGCACAGGTTACCGGCTGAGTTGCTTATTTCGCCTTTTAGCGCCCATATATCGTGCTCGTTAGCGTAAAGGCTTAGTTCAGTTGCAAGTTTATCAATATCGCGCTCAAATAAGGCTATAAGGGCTTCTTTCAAATACTTAAAATTTTATATTTAACGAAAGTTTTTGCAGCGGGTTGAAAGTTGTATGGAATATATTGGTTGTAAACCTGGCATTTTGATAAGTATAACTGCTTTCTATGTGCTTATATTTTATTTGTGCAAAATCAAGGCAGCTTTCCACATTTATACTCAGGTTTTCCGCTAATTTCAACTTCATCCCAAACGCCGGTGATACACCAATTCCATAGCCGCTAAGCTCATAATTTGAAACACCCATTATTATTCGCGATCTGCCACTATACGTTAAATGAAACAAACCTACATCTACCGCTAAATAAGGCGTAATTCTTCCCATGCAAATGTTTCTTTCGTAACCTATTTTAAGAATTTTTTCGTTGTAGCTGCCTTCTTTGTAGTTTTTCTGTAAGTTTTCTGGCCTGGTTTCTATGCTTGTAATATTTCTGGCTGTGAAACTTGCCCTTACAATATGCTTGTCAAAATAACGTTTGTAGGTAAGTCCATTCAGCAAATTAAATATCTTTTTATCTTCAGAAAGTACTGGAATCCTGCCATATCTGTCATAAAAAGGACTGGTTTGAAAACTTAAAAAATATACCCCGATCTCATTTTTTTGACTTGTTTGAGCGTTGCCCGGCGTAATATGCACCAAACTGCCGAGTGTAAGAAATAAACAAAAAAACTGAGTTGATATCAGGCGCATGAATGTGTTTTGGTGATGGATTACATATGCGCAATATATCAAAAATGCTTCATACACAGTTCGTTTCAAGGAACTTTATATGAAGCATTCTAATTTTTAGCGAAAAGGTTTTATTAAATCGGCCAGCGGATCGTTTCTTCATCTACAAATAAAGGCTCCCACTGTATTTCGGAAACTATACCGTTATCCAGCCAAAAGGTCATTCCATATTCATCGGCGGTAACTAATTCCTGGTTCGTGCTGTCGTGCGATGAAAGATCTTCAAAATCCAGGTCGCAGAAATCCAGTTTATCTAGTTTTTTCAGTAATTGCTCTTTGTTTAATCCTATGATCTTTTCACCATTTAGTTCACATTCCGGCGAGCTAATAGCAATACGCACTAAACGCCAGTCGAATTCCTCATCGAAAGAAGCTGAAAACTCGTGCTCATCATAATGCCAGCTTTCGGTTGTATCGCCGCTGTTATCTTCAGCCAGCGAAAAGCTTTCTTTTTCATCGGGTTCACCAAGCATTGCTTTTAATTTTTCCCGTGAAATACCAAATTTTATATCACCGAGGCCCTGGCCTATTTTAATTTCTGTTGTATTCGCCATATATGTATAAGTCTAAAAATGCTTTGGGTCAGTGGAAATATGTTTACTTAATCTACCGCAAATATCCGCATTTAATGTAAAAATATGGCTTGTTAGTTTTGTTTATTGATGAATAAGATCGTCAGCAGCCGATAAACAAAATGTAATTACAATTTCGCTTTCCTGTTGTAATTTTCAGCCATTTTCATAGCATTGTAAGCGTTTATAACAGCACCGGTTTTCGATAATGTGTTGAAACGAACTTTTTTTCTTTCAGCGCCGGTTAAACCAGGCTGCAGCACTTTTTGCTTACCAATATTATTGCCTGATGCAAGTATGATATCTATAATTTGCTTTGGCGTTAGGTCTGGATAATATGACAACATGAGCGCGGCAATACCTGCCACTACCGGCGCTGCGAAGCTTGTTCCGTTGCTTTTGTTATATGTATTATTCGTATCCAGCGAAACAATATCAACGCCCGGCGCAAAAATATCTACATTCTTTTTACCATAATTTGAGAAAATGGCAGGCGCAAATTTGCCTTTATTCATGGCGGAAGCGCCTATTTCCAGGTAATTGGTTGCTTCTGTTTTATCAGCGTAATAGCCATCGGGGAAATTCGGCTCAATATCTATATTATTTCCATCATTGCCCGATGCGTGGATCAATAAAACATTCCTGCTTTCGGCAAACTTAACAGCATCATCAACAAAATTTTTCTGTGGCGAAAAGGCTTTACCAAAACTCATATTTATAATATCTGCGCCATTTTCCACCGCGTATCTTATTGCCAGGGCTACATCTTTATCTCTTTCGTCGCCATCAGGGGTAATTCTAATGGCCATAATTTTTACATCGGTAGCTATACCATCAATGCCAATGCCGTTACTCCTGTTAGCAGCAATTATTCCGGCAACGCAGGTTCCATGTGTTGCGCGCGGGCCTTTTACATCTGGATTTCCGTAGCGCGTATCTGTTATATCAAACGGATTATCGCCAATTACTTTACGCGCATCATATTCAACATTCAGGTATTTGTCTATAAATTCTTCATTACGGCTTTTTGCCCTTGCCAGCCCGGCTTCGGTAAAACCTTCAGCATATCTTTGTTTTAAGAAAGTAATGGCTGCCTGTACATCAGCGTCTTCGCTGGTTAGCTTTTCAAGATCTTTTTTACCGGTAACATTAATTTCGAAATACTCATTAACTACTTTTAAGGAGCTTTTATATTTTTCTTCGAATTTGATAATATTATTAAGATTTTTTTTGCGCTGCGCAAGCTCTTTTTCATACACTTTGCTGGCCTGTGTGTAGCTTTCTTCTTTTAAACCGGCTCTGTAGATTCGGGTATATTCCAGGTTTTCAAAGATTATATTTTCGCCCTTGCTGTTGCCGATAAAATTCCAGCCATATACATCATCCACATAGCCGTTGTTATCATCATCTATATTATTGCCAGGAATTTCTTTGGAATTCACCCATATTTTACCTTTCAGGTCTTCATGATAAATATCTACGCCGCCATCTATAACAGCTACCACAACTGTTTTTTTCGGGGTTTTGCCGGCCAGTAATTCACGGTAGGTTTTGGTTACGCTGGTGCCTAATTTCTTATCTTCTTTTACATCGGCATTGTACCAGTTTATATATTTCTGGTCGAAAGCTTTAATATCGGCTTCCTGCGCCTGCAATAAAACAGGTGTTGCAATTAAATTAAGGAAAGCAATAGCTGCGAGGCTTTGTTTTTTCATAAGAACATGTAAAATTTGAGAACAGCCGTTTTTACAGGGCTTGTATGTATTATGGGTTGCGTTAAAATTTAGTGCCTGAATTTACAGACAATATTGTAATAAACAAAAAGCGGCCCGTTTTCAGGGAGCCGCTTTCCATATATAGTATTACTTAAAAATGCTTTGAATTACAGTTTACGTGCAACTTCAATCTGCTCGAAACCTTCAATTATATCGCCTTCTTTTATATCGTTAAAGTTACGGATGCTCAAGCCGCACTCATAGCCTGCAGAAACCTCTTTAACGTCATCTTTAAAGCGTTTCAACGAATCAAGCTCACCGGTATGTACAACAACGCCATCACGCACTATACGTATTCTGGTGTTTCGGTTTATTTTACCATCCAGCACATAACAGCCTGCAATTGTACCTACTTTGGTTATTTTGAAAACATTGCGAATTTCTACGTTGCAAACAATTTTTTCTTCGTGCGTTGGAGCGAGTAAGCCTTCCATTGCGGCTTTTACTTCTTCAATGGCATCATAAATAACCGAGTAAGTGCGTATGTCTATCTGCTCAGCCTCGGCAAGCTTACGCGCGCCTAATGATGGGCGAACCTGGAAACCTATGATGATGGCATCTGAAGCCGAAGCTAGCGTTACATCCGATTCGGAAATCTGGCCTACGCTCTTCAGAATAACATTTACCTGTACTTCCTCAGTTGATAGCCTCAATAATGAATCTGATAATGCTTCCACAGAACCATCCACATCACCTTTAATGATCAGGTTAAGTTCTTTAAATGTACCAATTGCCAAGCGACGGCCAATTTCATCGAGCGTAATATGTTTACGTGTACGGATACCTTGCTCACGTAATAATTGCTTCCGTTTTGTAGCAACTTCTTTACCTGCCGATTCACTCTCTGTTACATAGAATTTATCACCGGCTGTTGGCGCACCTTCAAAACCAAGCACCTGTACAGGCGTTGCCGGCCCTGCTGTTAATACTTTGGTTCCGCGTTCGTTGAACATGGCTTTTACCTTACCAAAATTAGCACCGGCAAGTATTGGGTCACCAACACGCAGCGTGCCTTTTTCAACCATTACAGAAGCCATAATACCTTTACCTTTATCTAAAGATGCTTCTATAACAGTACCAACCGCGCGTTTACCTGGGTCGGCTTTCAGTTCAAGTAGTTCTGCTTCAAGCAATATTTTTTCAAGAAGAAGATCTACATGCAAGCCTTTTTTGGCGGATATTTCCTGGCTCTGGTATTTTCCACCCCAGTCTTCTACCAGAATATCCATTTCGGCCAGCTGTTTCTTTACAGTATCAGGATTTGCTCCTTCTTTATCTATCTTATTGAATGCAAATACAATTGGAACACCTGCAGCAAGCGCATGCGAAATAGCCTCACGGGTCTGCGGCATCACGCTGTCATCTGCAGCAATTACAATAATGGCAATATCGGTAACCTTTGCACCACGCGCACGCATCGCTGTAAAGGCTTCGTGGCCCGGCGTATCGAGGAAGGTGATTTTCTTTCCGCTCTCCAGCGTAACTTCGTAAGCACCAATGTGCTGCGTTATACCGCCGCTTTCACCAGCTATTACATTCGATTTACGAATATAATCGAGCAGGGAAGTTTTACCGTGGTCAACGTGGCCCATGATTGTTACAATAGGCGGGCGCTCCTTAACACGTGCAGGATTATCAGGCTCTTCCATAGCCGGCTCATCCATTTCCGCTTCCTTAAATTCAACTTCGTAACCAAATTCATCGGCTACAACAGTAATTGTTTCAGCATCCAGCCTTTGGTTGATGGAAATCATTAAACCGAGGCTCATACAGGCAGTAATTACCTGTGTTACAGAAACATTCATTAAGTTAGCAAATTCATTCGCCGTAATAAATTCCGTAACCTGTAGTACTTTTTCTTCTGTACGCGATTCTTCTTCGAACTGTCTTTGCCTGCGGTCTTCTTTCTTCCGCTTCTTAATTTTATTTTTAGTATCGCTGAAAGTAGTTTTCTTGGTAAGGCGGTTTAATGTTTTACGTATTTCTTCCTGGATACGTTTTTCATCCATTTCCTTACTTTGCGGTCCGCTTGGTGCCGAAGGATTTCCAGGCCGCTGGAATGTATTCTGTACTCTGTCGCGCGTTACCCGTGGCATGTCTCTGCGCTGACCCGGATGGCCGCCCTGGTTACCCTGGCCTTGGTTTGGACCTCCGCTACCTCGGTGCTGGTTAGGGCCGGAACCGCCTGGTGCGCCTGGAGTACCCGGCCTGTCAGGTGCGCCGCCAATTGGCTTGCGCTTACGCCTTTTCTTTTTCATTGTAGAAAGATCATCGGTAGAAGCAAGCGGCTTTTTCTTCGGCTTAAACTGGTCGAGATCTATTTTTCCTACAATGGTTAGGCCTTTCTTTTCTTCATCTTTAGGAGCAACAGGTGAAGGCTTTTCGGCATCTGCTGGATCTTCAACTACATCATCTTCATCATCAATGTAATCATCGTCATCTGCAAAATCATCGTCTGTCTCGGTATCCTGTGTTAACAGCTCAACAGTACGTGCTACTATGGTTTTTTCGTCAAAAGTATCATCGCTGTCCTCAGCATCATTTGCCACGGCAACTGCCGGCGTTTCAACCTTTACCGGCGTTTCTGGTATATCCTGTGCTTTTGGTGACTCCTGCTCATGGGTTTTAGCTTCGGGCTTACTCTCTGCTTTGGCAGGTTTATCATTTCTGCCAGGTTTACCTTTCTTTTTAAAGGCATCGAGATCTATTTTCCCAACAACTTTAAACTGTATGCCTTCAGGGCTTTCAGTAGCTGTGTCATCATCATTAGTATCTGCAGCAGTTATAGCCTGCTCTTTAACAGGCTCGTCTTGTACAGCTGGTTTTTCTGGCTGTATTTCCGGCTCCTGCTTAGCTACCGGCAGCTCTTCTCTTACTTCGGCAACAGGCTCTGGTTTTACTGGTTCAGGTTGGGGCTCAGGTGCTACTGGTTTTATTGGTTCAGGAGCTGGCGGTGGTGTAACAGGAGCTGCTGCCTGCCTGGCAGCGCTTGCTGCTGCAGCGGCTTGGGCCTGTGCAACATTCTCAGCGGCCCTTTGCTCCTGGGCATTTTTCTCACCACGGTGAATCAACGGCGTAAGCTGCTTTTTCTCTTCCGCTTTTTGTTTCACCAGCTTATCTGGCGAGAACTTCTTTAAAAGTTCTTCATAGGCATCCTGAGAAATTTTTGAAGTAGGTTTATTCTCTACCTCTATTCCCTTACCACCTAAAAAATCCACAATTGTAGAGATAGCGACGTTGAACTCAACGGCTACCTGCTTCAATCGTTTTGTGGATACTGTTTCAGACATAAATTATTAATCAAATATATTTTATTGCTCGAATTCTGCTTTAATAATGGATAAAATTTCCTTAACGGTTTCTTCTTCCAGTTCTGTTCGGCGTACCAGTTCATCCGGGCTAAGTTCTAATACGCTTTTTGCTGTATCACAGCCAATGCCTTTCAGCTCATCTATAATCCAGCCGTCAATTTCATCTGCAAATTCTTCCAGGTCAACATCATAGTCTTCTTCTTCGCTTTCGCGGAATACATCTATCTCATAACCAGTAAGTTTTGCTGCCAGCTTAATATTTAAACCACCTTTACCTATTGCCAGCGATACCTGGTCGGGCTTTAGATAAACAGAGGCTCTTTTATTTGTTTCATCCAATGTAATGGAGGTGATTTTTGCAGGGCTTAACGAGCGGGATATGTAAAGCGATTTATTGGTTGTAAAATTAATCACATCAATATTCTCGTTACGCAGCTCGCGTACAATACCATGTATGCGGCTTCCTTTCATACCTACGCATGCGCCTACCGGATCAATACGGTCGTCATAAGATTCTACTGCAACTTTGGCTCTTTCTCCAGGCTCGCGTACAATATTTTTTATGCTTATTAATCCATCAGCAATTTCAGGAACTTCCAGCTCAAACAATCGCTCGAGGAACATTGGAGATGTACGTGAGATAATAATTACCGGATTGTTATTTTTATAATCTACCTTAATAACTACCGCTCTTATATTATCGCCTTTTTTAAAGAAATCGTTGGGTATCTGCTCTGTTTTTGGCAATACCAGCTCATTTCCTTCATCATCCAGTACCAATATCTCTTTTTTCCAAACCTGGTAAACTTCGGCAGTAATAATTTCGCCTTCACGATCTTTATACTTCTGCAGAATATCTTCTTTCTCCAGCTCCATAATGCGGTTAAAGAAATTCTGCTTAATGGCCATAATGGCTCTGCGGCCGAAAGATTCAATTGTAACCTGCTCGGCCAGTTCTTCGCCTACTTCAAAATCCGGCTCTATTTTTACGGCCTCACTATATGCAATCTGGCTGTTTTCATCTTCAACCGCGTCATCTTCAACAATTTCGCGGTTGCGCCATATTTCAAGGTCGCCTTTATCGGCATTAATAATTATATCGAAATTCTCGTCAGTAGTATATTTCTTCTTCAAAGCGTTGCGGAAAACTTCTTCCAGCACGCGCATCATCGTTACCCTATCGAGATTTTTAAAATCCTTAAAGTCAGCGAAAGCTTCAACTAATCGTAAATTATTTGTTGGTTTAGGATTTACTACCTTAGCACTCATCTTGTTTTGTAATTAATTATATTACTACTTTGGCTTCTTTTATTTGTATGTATGGTACAATTTCTTTTTTCTTGTTATTACCTGCCGATATAAGAAGCAATTTTTCGGCATCGGCATATATGAGCTGGCCTTTTATAAGCTTAGCCTGATGGTTTTTAATAAGCAGCTTACGCCCCACATTTTTTTTGAACTCTCGCAGCTGGCTTAAATTCCTGTCGATACCGGGCGATGAAACTTCAACAATATAGTTGCCTATATCTGTTCCTTTTTCCTCGAGGCGCCTGTGCAAAAACCTGCTCAGCGAGCCGCATTCCTTAATATTTACGCCGTTGTCGCCATCCAGGTAAATATCAATACGGTTTGCGCGCATATCCAGTTCCACAAGAAATAAATGTGTATTGGCTATTTTCTCCTGTATTAATTCTTCTATTTCCGTGCGTAACTGCATAATAAAAAAGGGGACGCCGTCCCCTCTCCCTTAATTCTTAGGCACAAAGTTATAAATATTTTCAGAACTTACCAAATAGCAAATTATTGTAGTTTGTTATACAGGGTAAACCGTTGGCCATTTAAAGTATTTTTTGGCAGAAGCATATATGCAGCAAAGCTTTAGATTGTTGTGAAATATTTGTTTTAAAAGCTTGATAATAGTTGTACTGAAAGCATTTTTTATGACGAATATATATGTAATACTATTATAGAATGAAAAATGCGTAAAGAATGCTGGTTTGTGTGCCACGAAACCAGGGAGTATCGCTTCGGAGCGCCGTGCCTGTGGCCCACAGGACACTTTTCAAATGCGCATTATTCATACTATATTGGTATAAATGCCTTGTAATAAAAACAGCTGTGAGTAAGAATATATTAACACAAAGCCCGCTGCGAAATGCAGCGGGCTTTGTGTTTGTATTATTTTACTTAAACTTTTATTTATCTAAGCAGCGTAACACTTCCTGTATATTTATATTCCTTACCTGAGAGCGACTGTGCCTTCAGTACATAGATATAAA
>DAIUCM010000010.1:0-49674 GCA_036846145.1 Bacteroidota bacterium | reverse complement strand
ACTATATGGAGCTACTATTGGTTTGCTGTCAGGCGCTTTTGTTGGTTTCTTGGCTTATAAATTATTTAAAATATTGGCTAAGAAATTTATGAAGGCCATTAATAGCAATTCTGATGAAATAGCTGACGAAAGGATTTAATCAAATGAAATTCCTGTTCACAATTCTCCTGCTTTTCACTTCACTAA
Organism: Bacteroidota bacterium; assembly: GCA_036846145.1. Lineage (GTDB taxonomy): Bacteria > Bacteroidota > Bacteroidia > CAILMK01 > CAILMK01 > DAIUCM01. The sequence continues at coordinate 49,488 of DAIUCM010000010.1, read as the reverse complement.
ACCTCTTTTCCCAAACCGATAAATCAACATCATTATACAAAACCATCAAAACAAAAGACAGCCTGCTTTTTAACATTGGTTTCAACCGTTGCGATATCAGCCAGTTTGAAAATTTTGTAAGCGACAGTTTCTAATCCAATTTTACTGTTGACTCGTAGAACTAAGCTGTTTCTATTGTAAAAAAGCGCTCAAAAACACCATTTGAAGGCAATTCAAAAATGCCTTCTTTTTCGCTTAAATTACCTGTAAAACCTTTATTGTCAGCAATTCCGCACCAGGGCTCCAGGCATATAAAGGGCGCGCCGGGTTTTTGCCAGATCCCGAAATATGGAAACCCTTCGAAGAAAAACCTGAGGTAATAACCGGAGTTTTTACTTTTCAGGATCATGTACGAAGAACGCATATCTTTAAAAACAATGGCATCTTTCTCGAACAAGGCAGCATGCAGGTTGAGCACTTTTGTTTCCGTCATAATGGTTTCTGTTTCGCCGGTAAAAACACCATCCTGCAATAAATGCCGCTGCAAAGTTTCCTCGTGCTGCAGTTCAATATAATAATCATTTAAAGATTCATTTTCATACATGGGGCAACGGAAACCAGGATGCGCGCCAAGGGAAAAATACATTTCGCCGGAACCTGTATTTTCCACTTGGTAATGGGTTAACAGGCTGTTTTCTTTTAAAGTATAAGTAATTTTCAGCGAGAAGCGATATGGATATTTCGCCAGGGTTTCTTCTGTAGAAATTAATTCGAAAACTGCTTCTTGGCCCGATTTTTCCAGCAAATTAAATTCCATATCGCGCGCAAAACCATGTTGCGGAAGCGTATATGTTTTTCCATCAACTTTGTAGGAATTATTATTCAGTTTACCTACGATCGGGAACAAAACAGGCGCACTCCTGGGCCACCATTTTTCATCGCCCTGCCAAAGGTACTCCTGGCTCTTCTGCTTATTGTAAACCGACCTTAACTCCGCGCCAGGTGAAGCTATTTCAACCTTAAGGTAATTGTTTTGGATAGTTGTGATCATTACAGTTTTGTTAAACCCGGCGGAAATTTACGCTAAGGCTCGGAAAAACAAAGCATTTTACCAGCAAACTATATATGTAAAACGTATTGAAACCTTTATTGTAGCTCGGTTAAAAAAGATAGCCGAGTTTAAAGCCGCCAATGGGGTAAAAGCCGGAGAAGGCCAGGTCCCACTCATTGCGCGTATAGCTGCGGTAGCCTTCCGCATCTGCTGTTACAACGCTTTGCTTGTAAGCTGCGCCAATATGAAAATCGACTATAAAAAAATCGTTGAAATGTTGCCGCTTACCTATTATGGCTGTTGCGCCAAAGCGGTTTATTCTCTGCTGCAGCGAAACAGGTTCATGCACATAATACTCCAGGCCATCCATTACTTTTTTATGCCACATTGCCTCGCGGAAACTTACCGTATAGCGCTTAAAAACAGGCCCATAGGCAAAGTAGAAATCTGAGCCTTCGAAGAACATTTTATGCTGAAGCTCAAAGCCCAGGCCACGCATGCTGTCGCCATCAGCAAAAACCACTCGTTTTGCCGGTTCTATATTTGCGCGGCCAAACTTGTTTATAATTCCCTGGTAATAAAAAATACTGCCAACCAGCCAGTGGTTGCCTTGCAGCCTGCCTTCAACATCACCCCTGAAACCGCTGGCAGGCCAGTAACTCGGGTCAATAGCAATACAGAAATCGCCATAGCTGTTTTCCTGGCTCAAACATCGTCCGCAACAAAAAAACCATATAAGCAACAGGCAAAAAATGCTTTTCAACATACAGGCTTTTTAGTTTGCCGAAACGGGAATTCTACTCAGCAGGCTTAAGGAATCTTTATCGTCTTTATACTGGTACAGCCCGTCGCTGCCTATTACAAGTATATTTTTCGCCAGCGGAATTACATCGTACGATTTTATATTATAGAATTTCTTTTTCTGGAGGTTCAGCGGATCAGCTGCATTGTACACTTTTAAGGTATCATTATCGCAAACATACAATGTACTGTCCTTTAAACCCAGGCCATACGGGCCAGCCATAGGGTACCGTTTTAAAAGGCTTGTGTTCGCGATATCAGCAATATCATACACCTGCAGCTCATTAACGCCGCCGCGGTTTAAGCCTGCGCGCAATGTTACAAACGCATGCGTATTGTTGGCAACTACAGGATCGTTTGCACGAAAATGCCTTACCTGCACTACGCGCTCCGGGTTACGCGGATTACGTATTGAATACATAAAAAAATCGGTTCGCGAGCCGATGAATATGGTTGCAGAATCTCTGGGGAAAATAGTTTCTATGCCAAAGCCCAGGTTTGCTGTATTTACCAGTTGCGGCTGCTGCGGATTGGCTAAATCAAAAACCTTTAAACTGTTTTCATCTACCGCATACAAATACTGCCCAACAGTTGCAAAACGCGCCATTGAACCGCCAACACCATCGCCGCTGCCGGTTGGCGACGCACCATCTTTACCGCAGCCAAACATAATAAGTGCCGTGCAGCATGCTGCAGCCGCAAAAAATTTACATATATTATTAATCATAAAAAAGCTTTATAAATGTTTGTGAATTAAATTTTCACCCACTCTACTATTACTGTATTGGCAGGGCGGTTCTCTTTAGTGTATTCAGTCCCCAATGTGCCGCCATCGGGGGGTGTGGTTTCTCTGAAAACACCTTTAGTGCGCGAGCTTACCTGCGGATTTGCAGGGTCGGACAGATCGATAGTTACCAGGTCAATCGCATTATCAACATACAGCACATTCCCCTTCATGGCCATATCCAGGCAGCCGGGCACCTGTATAAACCCAATATTCTGCGGATTTGCCGGGTCCTGGTTATTAATTACATGTACGCCTTTATACCTTTCATTTACGAAAATATATCCACCGTTATAATATATCTTGCCCGGGTCTTTAAGCTCTCTTTTTTCTTTAAATGCTACCGAATTCTGTAGCTGATCATAAGGCATAAGCAGCGGCTTGTACTCGCTTTTTACGTCCCAGTCGTTTTTGCGTAAACATGATATCAGCAGCGCCGGCAGCATTAAAATCATTAACAGGAAATGTATTTTTTTCATATAGATGATATTGAATTACTTGTAAGACGCTGGCCCGCATGCACAGGTTAGCCGCAAGCATAAAATTTTAATACTGAAAACTATTTTTAGCCCGGTATATATATGCAATACTGCTACAGGATGAATAATTGATAAAATAAATTACCCTGCGGGCAACGCGAAGTAACATATCATCGTCTATCATATAAACCATCAGCTTTTTGGCTTGTGTTTGTGCTGTGGATTTTGTGATTAGCTGGTTGAAAAGTGCTTAAAGTATGCGCAAACACACCGTAACCAATCTGCCAAAAAATATATTGTGCCAGCTTTGGCATTTTGTTTTGTTACAGCTTCTGGTTATGCCAGCTGTAACTTTTGCCCAAAGCCCGGCAAACGATAATTACGCCAAAGCCGAAAAAATAAACATCAGCCAGAATGGTTATGGCAAAGGTAGCTTTTTAACCAATAAAGTAAATCTAACAAAAGCCACAAAAGAAGCCGGTGAAAGTTTCCACCTGCTGCAATATTACGCCGGTACCGATAAAAAAACGGTTTGGTTTGTGTTTGAAACCAGGCAGCGCCGCAGCGTAAGTATAGAATTATGGCAGAAGGATACCATGATTGCGCAGGATGCGGTTGGCCTTACCGTTTACCGCACAAAAAGCAAAAGCCAGCCGCCGAACCTTGGCGAAGTGGAAGGAACACTAACGCCGATAAGCAAATTCGGCAGCACCACAAATACCTGTCTAACGCCCGATGTTTATTATATACAGGTAAGCGCCAAGCAAAACGCCAACGATGAAATATGGATAAACCTGGTGGTAGATGATGCCTCGCCCGCACCTTATGATTATCCGCAAACATCTTACGATTTCGGCGTTTTGGGCGGAAGCAAAGAGCTGAATTTTGAGAGCGGCTGCCAGGGAATTGAAGATACCACAGAGCTGAAAAAGCACCTCGGGAAGGACTTTAACCAAACCGCATGGTTTACTTTTACTACCGATAATTACAGCGATATGCTGGCGGTAACCTCAAATATTAACAGGAAACTTACCGGCCCCGATACAGCAACCGTAGGTTATTTTCTATATAAGGGTAACGCCAAAAATGGTTTGGGCAATCTTTCCATTGTCGATTCGGCATTGATGTCGGTAGCATGTAATCCCTATAATCCACAATATTGCGGGCTGCTTGGTATGCGCAGGTATTTCTGCAAGCTCGAAGCAAACACAACCTACACCATACAGCTGTTTTTTCATAAATATTCGGTGTACGATTTTAGTTTACGGATTGATGAACAGGGCGAACAATTATCTAAATCGGCCAACCCCAATAATCTGCCGGCGGCTTATAAAATAAAATTACCGGCTACAGGTGGCAGCGGCAGCACGCAGGACTGGTTTGCCTGCAACAGCCGCATGAGCGATAATTTATGCGGCAAAGTAAATGTTAATTACCTGATAGATACACCGTACATCAGCAATAATATTCCGCATATAGATACCTTTGATCTAAGCCTCTGGGCAACTTTTGAAGTGCCGGTAAAAGGCCGGGTTTCTATTGATACGCGAATATCTACCTGCCAGAATTATCCATATTACGGCGCAAGGCATTATTTCAGAATATTTAAAGGTGATGTAACAAAAAGCTGCGATCTCACGCCATTCAGGAAATACAGTACGCAAGGTGGCTCCATCTATGAAAATCTTTGCCTCGAGCCGGGCGTTTATAGTTTCCAGCTGCTGGGCAGCGTTTTAAAAAGGCCTGTAAGTAATGTGTGTTATGAAAGCGTTTTAGGAAAGCAATACACTACAAATATTAATTTCTGGCCGGAAGTAAAACAACAGCAGGCAAAGCATTACCGTACAGATTCTTCTTACAACATGGGCGATATTACCAGCCAGCTGAAAAGCGGTACGGGCGAATTTGCGCCGCCCGATTATTTCAAAAGTCCCGATACATCTTACATGATCGATGGAAGAAATTACGCCGGCCGCCTTGTTTTCCGCAGGTTTTATATCAGCGAGCCCTTACACATTACCATGAAGGAAGAAGCCGTGCCTGGGTACAGCCTTAACAATGCCTCCTATTTGTTCTCGGGAGATATAAGCCTGGGCATAGATACGCTCAGGCATCTCGACCTCAGCCTGTTCGGCAGCAATTATTTCAACGAGAGAGTACATTATACAACTATTTGCACGCCTTTGCCGGCAGGCTGGTACACGGTAGCGAGTGTAGCAGGTGCACAATGCGCAACGGCAACATTCGCTAACCGCATATTTATAAATGGCACGCGCGTACCGAAAAGAAGATTTAACAGGCCGCACAAAGCGCATATTTATAACAATGGTAATGCCTTGTACTACCACAATAATCCCGCCCCGGGTAACAGAACGGCCGTACAGTTTACATTCCCCGATGATAGTTTGGGTTGCGAACTGGACACGCCATTTTCTGCGCATCCGCTGCAGGATTGTTTAATTCGTAACGGAGCCGAATATTATAACCGAACATCTTATTACGTTTTCCGCCTCGATAATGAAAGCTTTGTGCGTATTAGCGGAATTCTGCACAGTGGTGATGGCAGGCCGCAGAGCACAACTATGTTCCAGTTATACAAAGGCAATGCAGCACACGATTCATTAAGTTTCAACGATCCGGCCAAACTCATGCAACCCTGCCATACAAGCGGCGAATACTGCCGGCTGCAGCCCGGGCAATACACCATTGTATTTTTCAGTAATGTAAAAATGCTCCTGCGCCCAACTGTACGGGTAGATAAATCGGGGTTCTCAAAATTCGACCATAACGCAAATGCCGGCGATGTAGGCTTTGTGAAAGGCGATAATAAGGAAATACTTTCCGCACAGGATAACTTTTTCTGTACAACGGGCGCTTTTTCTACAGATCCCGATACCAACCTCAACCATTTCTATTACCCAAACAAGCTTGCCAGTTCTGTTCCATACCCAATGCCGCACAATTTCAGGATGACAAACACAAGCAATTATGGCGGCCGTAAAAATATATGGTACACCTTTACTGTAAAAGGCACGGGCGATGTAACAGTTAATCTATATCCGCGCATAAAAGATGATGAGAACAGCCTGTATTATATAAGCGTGTACCGCAGCGATGAAAAAGGAAATATTTCATTTGCAGATCTAAAATCAGCCGGAAAAACAGATTCTACTTTTGCGCAGGGATTACAGTTTGTAGTGAATAACTATAATCCTTATTTAGCTGTAAATAACGTTAAATTCGGTAAGCTTGGCTGCGACTCTGCACGATATTATGTTGTTATAGACTGGGTTGGCGGCCATTCAAGGCCATTGAATACCCTTGTGCAGCTTGGCGTAAAATACAACGAGTATGGCGTTTATGGCCAGAAGGGAGATTTTTGCTCAAACGCTGAGGAAGTAAACTTACATACTGCCGGAACTGCCAAAGGCGAGCTGCTTATAAACTGCCACACAAAGGGCGAAAGCTACGGTGAAGATGGCTCCAACATGGCCTGCCTTATACCCGAAAACATGGCGTTTAAGACAAGCTGGTTCAAATTTAAATATTCGGGTAACCAAAAGGTAGATCTTTCTTTTAAGATCACAGAAAATTCAACGGCAAATCCTACACAGATACGTTACCGCGTTTTATACGGAACCTGTAACGCCATGACTGGCGGCCCTTGTGTGGAGAACTCATTATCATCCTTTAAGCTGGATTGTATGGGCGCCGGCGAGTATTACGTACAGGTAGTTACGCCTGCCGATGCTACTGGAAATATTTCGCTTGAGGCAACCGCCACGCCAACGGTTTACCAGGTTTGCAAGCCGGTGAATCTGCTTGGGCCGGTGGCTAATTTCAGCTTTACGGGCGGCTGTAACAATGCGCCGGTAAAATTCATAAACCTTTCTACAGCAGGCAGCGATATTGAATATTTATGGGATTTCGGGAACGGGAAAACTTCGGCAGAAAAAGCGCCAACCATACAGTATAATCCGGTAAAATCTATAGATACGTTTTACGTTACGCTTTGGGTTACAAACACTTATAATTTATTCAGAGATTCGCTTATTATTCCTGTTTTGGTGTTTAAAGATCCTGTAAAAGTAATTCTTGAAAAAAAATATTTTGAGCTGAATTGCAGTGAGAAAGTTAAATTTAAGGCTTCGTCAAATTATGGTTTCGCTACTTATGAGTGGTTCCCTAAAGAAGGCCTGGATAATCCGTACAGCGCGGAGCCGACATTTACTTCAGGCGCAAAAGATGCCGTTTACAAGGTACGTGTAAAAGCCGAAAACTGCGTGGTTGAAGATTCTGTACATATATACATGCGCCCAAAAATGCTTGCCTTTGGCGATACGGTTATTTGCCCGGGCAGCAAATCTGTTTTAAGCGCGCCCAATGGTTACGATTATTATTACTGGTCAACCAACCGCTACGGGCAAACACTGGAAATTACCGAACCGGGCAAATACTGGGTTACGGGTTACACATTCAACGGCTGTTCCGCTACAGATACAATAATTGTACAATCCGGCAGTAATATCGGCCTAAGCCTGGGTAAAGATACTGCCATTTGCCCCGGTCAGAAATTCCTGCTTACCCCCAACAAAACCGGTATAAAATACAAATGGTCCACCGGCGATACCACAGCTTACATTTGGGTAGATAAACCGGGCAAATACTGGCTACAGCTGCATGATAATTTATGCCAGGGCGCCGACACCGTTGAAATAAGCCAACTTGAAGCTCCGAAAGAAGAAATAGAAGACGAAATAATTATGTGCGATAACAAACCTGTTACTGTTTCCATATATAATACCGGCCAGAAATACCTTTGGAGCACAGGTTCAACAGCAGACAAGGAAATATTTACCAAGCCAGGAAAATACTGGGTTACTACCAGCAATAATCAATGCCAGCGCACCGATACATTTACCGTAAAAAGTGTTGAGCTGCCAACCGTTAATTTAGGAAAAGATACGGCATTCTGCGGCGATTTTGTTCTGTGGCTGGATGCCGGCGAGGGTGCAAAATATCACTGGCAGCCGGTTAATTACACCGAAAGAAAAATACTGGCAAACCAATACGGACGTTATACGGTAAAAGTCTTTAACGAAGAAGGCTGTGAAAACACTGCGGGAATAAATATTAACGAAGAGTGCGATCCGCAGCTTTGGGTTCCGAATGCTTTTACACCGGGTAATGATTCTACCAATAATATTTTTAAAGCGGTTGGGCAGCATATTACGGAGTTCGAGCTGAATATTTACAATCGCTGGGGCGAGCATTTATTCCGCAGTACCGATATAAATATTGGCTGGGATGGCCATTTCCAGAAAACCCCTTGCCAGATGGATGCTTACATCTGGACGATAAGTTACCGCGGAAAATATGTCTTCAAAAACCTGAATGGCATTGTGTACCTGCTGCGGTAAATAGTTATGAAATTAAACTAAGAATTAAGTAGATTGAAAACTGTCAATTTATAAACATATAACGCTGGCGCTAATCTGAGCGACAGCGGAGATTAGTGCGTAAGCAGATATTGCACGCTGTGCGTTTACCTTACTAAAATTCTCAAAATAACAAAACAAAATCTCTTTTTAAAAGCCTGACAGCGGTAATTTATTAAAGCGGTACACTCGGAGCGTGTTAGTCTAATAATGTACTAATTTCCACTGCGTTCAAATTAGCGCCAGCGTTTTGGGGCCAGCGTTTTGGGTAGAACAAAAAAAAAGTTATGCCGGCTGAATTTATTTCAACATAGCTTTCACCTCAGCAATTTTCAGGGCTTCGCTGAATTCGAGTTCCAATACAGCCGGCCTTTCATTTTCGGCATATAATTCATCAAGGCTTTGCTGAAGGTATTTTTCGCTGTTACAATATATGTAGCGGCAATTGTACTGAAGCGCAGTATGTTCCACACGTAATGGCTGCTTCACCACGAAATATTCTTCAAGCTCCGGTTGCGCTGCTGAGCCGGGAAGATTGCGAAAAATTCCACCACCATGATTATTAAATACAATGATCTTTAAATTTGGCGATAAATAATTGTTCCACAACCCATTACCATCATATAAAAATGAAAGATCGCCCAGCAAAAGCGTATGTGTTCTATTATTTTGCAGAATAGAAAATCCGGCCGCTGTACTCACCGAACCATCAATGCCGCTTGTACCGCGGTTGGCGTAAACCGCAATGTTTTTGGGGAGATTTGGGAATGCGGCGGCATAGCGGATAGGCAAACTGTTCCCTAAATGCAGCACGCTGTTTTGCGGTAACTGCCATAATATTGTGTAAGCAACTTTAATTTCGCTGTACGGAAGTTTCTGCAATATTACAGGCAGTTTGGTTTTAACCTGATTTTGCTGATTTTGCCAAAGCTCGAAATAATTGTTACTGAACGGAACTTCTTTTTCATATATAAGTTGCCGGAAAAATGCTTCGGGTGTTACGGGCAGAATTTTTTCAAGCTTCTGGAAAGTATCGGCAACAGCCGGCGTAAAGCCTAAATGCCAGTGCGCAGCCGTGCTTTTTCTTAAAAACTGTTTGATGGTTTTGGATACCACCGGCCCACCGAAACTAATAATAAGATCGGGCGAAAGTTTCTCTGCCATTTCCGTATCTGCCGCATCCAACACCAGCTCAGCAAAGGGAAAACTGTTCTTCGCATCGTGCAGATTAGCGGTAATATCGGGCAGTAAAACAATATTTGTATGATGGGGAAGCTTTTGTAAAATTTCCTGTAAAGCAACATTTACAGCGCCCATTCCGGCTACAAAAACCACTTTATTGTAATGGCTTAGTTCCGCATATATATCATCCGCTAAAAATGCTTCGGGCTGTATAAAATGTGTGATCTTAACCGGCGCATTTTCCGCTGCGGAACCAGGAATTTCGTCCAGATATAATGGCTCGCGCAAAGGTACGTTAATGTGTACCGGCCCGAACGGCTGTTGCATGCTAAAATTCAAGGTTTCATTCAGCTGGCGTAAGGCAAACCATTGCGCATCTTTATGTTCCAGATCTACAGGGAAAGTATAGCTTTGTTTTACATGTTTGCCATATATATGCTGCTGAAAAATTGCCTGGTTATCAGCCTGCCCAAGCCATTCCGGCGGACGATCGGCAGTTAAAACCAACAAGGGAACTTCACTGAAAAAAGCTTCCGCAACTGCCGGTGCAAAATTTAAGGCTGCCGTGCCAGAAGTACACACAAGCGCAACAGGCTTTTGCAGCGATTTTGCCATACCTAAAGCAGTATAAGCGGCGCTGCGCTCATCGGGTAAAATATAATGGTTTATGTTTTTATTGCGGATGAAGCTTAACGCCAGCGGCGCACTGCGCGAACCGGGACAAAGCACAGCATGTGTAATACCATGCGCGTAACAAATTTGGGTTGCCTGTGCCAGGAGCGCGTAAACCTGCCGTGTTGCCTGTAAATCCATCTACAAAGTTTCCATTACGTCCAGCAAAGTACGCATTTTATGCTCGGTTTCCTGCCATTCTTTTTCCGGATCGGAGCCCGAAACAATTCCCGCGCCAACGTAATAAACAACTTCTGTTTGGTTGAATTGCATGCAGCGCAGGTTTACGAAAAGATTTGTGTTTCCCGAATCTTCGACAGGTCCTAAAAAACCGCTGTATAAACCACGATCGTACTTTTCATTTTCGCTTATAAAACGCTTTGCCTGCTGCAAGGGAATTCCGCCAACGGCCGGTGTGGGGTGCAGATTTTTCAGTAGCTGCAACCAGTTGTTATGCTTTAATTTACCGCTGAATGTTGTTGCCAGGTGATAAAGATTCCCCGCTTGTTTTAAATGCGGCCGGCCAATATTAAGATTTTGCGTACCGGGCGTTAAAACAGCTTGTATATATTGCGTTACAACTGCCTGCTCATGAATTTCTTTTGCGCTGAAAACCTGTTCCGGCGAAGGTATTTTTTCAGCATCGTTTATATGGCGCGTTCCGGCAAGCGCTATGGTTTCCAGCTGCTGGTCTTCAATTTTTAAAAGCTGCTCGGGCGTAGCGCCTGCCCAGTTGCCAAGCTCAGGGCTAAAAAGCAGGTAAACAAAGGCATCGGGGTATTTTTCCGCAAGCCTGGTAAATAGTAAAAGCGGGTTGAAGTTTTCCGCAAGCGTTGTTTTAAAAGGCCTCGATACAACTACTTTTTCAAGTTTGCCCGCATCTATTTCATCTATTGCCTTTTGTACTGCCTGCGTATAATTTTGCCTGGTGATGGAATGCGGAAGCTCCTGTTTGCTTTCATTAAAAACCAGATGAGGAAAACCCGCGGATGTTAAATCGCTTATCTCCTGGTAATACTCAGGTTTTAAAGCAAATATGGTATCGGCAGGTTGGAACGGTGCAGCCAGAAATACAGCTTCGGAAGGAATTTTGGCCGATATTTCAGTAAATTTTCCACTGTAAAAATGCGCGGTTTTTTGTTTCGGCAGCCGGTAAACCAGGCAGGAAAGGCCAACAAAAATATTCACCGAAAAAAGGTTATGCAGGCTGTAACCCGCTTCTGTTCCGTTTTCTTTAAACATCTATGCCTTCCGAATATAATTTTATAAGCCCGTTAATTAAAAATGCGCCTGTGTTTTATGCACAAAGGGCTGCGAACGCCACCTTTGCAAGCAGCCCGCAGCCCTTTGTATCAGTCATAGCTTTTATGGGCGACTAAAAATCGTCATCTTCATCATCCCAGCTTGCATCATCATCAATATCTTCATCCGAGAAAAAGTCGTCATCCAGGTCAAGGTCGTCATCATCGCCGCCAAGGCCCTTGATTTTAGATGAGCGCGGCTCGTCGCCGAAATCATCTTCATATACATCATCGGTAAAGTCAAGGTCGTCATCATCCATTTCAATGGAATCCAGTTTATCCAGGTTTTTGTCAATAGCTTCATCACTAAGGTCAATTTCCGGATATTTTTCGAATAGCTTCTGAATGGCTTTGTCGCTAATGGCAAAATCTTCATCGGCAATAAGGCATTTTTCTACATATGAAGTATCCTGCTGAAATACTTCCTCCAGCGTTTTTCCCTCATATTTCCCCGTTGTAAAGCGTGTGTTTAAATCGTAAGCTTTCATGATGTGATTCTCTATAGGTTGCGTTCTGTTAAGACAAATATATTACACTTTATGGCAATATTGGTTGATTTTTTTTTGAAAAACAAATTGTGTTTTTTACATCTTGTTCTGCGCCAAACAATTTCGCTGCCGAGCCTGGCAAATATAAATTTATTTACCGGTTTTTTGTGCAGGCGGTTTTTCATTTTCATCTGCCGGCATGGTTTGTTTTATAAATAAAATTGCCTTTTCTGCGCCTTGCTCCTGCTCCGGCGCTGTTGTTTGCGCTTTCGCAAAAATCACCATATCGGCCATGTTAAATATCTCGCTCAGCAAATCTGTATCTTTATGTTCAACAGCTGCATTACGCAGTTCGGCAATTATTTGCCCTGAAGTTTTTTGGTGCGTGCCTACACCATATTGCCGGTATAGGTAAGTTCTTAAAATATCTTTCAGCGCAAACCAGTGTGTGTGGCTGTTTACTGCTGAAGCGTTTTTACGCAGCGTTTCAATCTGTCGGATGGCTTCCTGCGCATAAGTTAAAGTATTTACCGGCGCTGCGGGCGGTAAAATTTCCGCCGGCTTCTTATTACGTTTCTTTCTCCAGCGCCTGTACATAAAATAGGCCAGGGCAAGCAGAATATTAGTAATTAAAACATATAGCCATATTGGTGTTGGGCGGTAATCGGTTTCCAGCGGTGCTTTTATGGGCTGAATATCCTGCGTAGTATCTACCTGCGCAAAGGTTATATTTACCGGGAATGCATTGGTTGTGAGGTTTGCAACCTGCTGCTCATGAGCATTAAGCACGGCGAAAGTGAGCTGAGGAAAAGTAAACCGCCCGGAATCGAAACCTGTAACCGGAATAACAATATTTGGCGAAGTAAAGCTTTTATGCAGTACAGATGAATCGAGCCACTCTAACCCTTGTAACGAAGGTATTTTTTGCAGCCTGTATATATGGCCGGCCTGGCTTTGCAGCTGTATTTCCACGCCAATACTATCGCCAACTATAAAAGTATCTTTGGCCAGCGTAACTTTTGCTGCCGGCTGCTGCGCCTGCAAGCGTGAGCTCCAAAGCAGTAAAAAACCAAAAACGGCAAGTATCAAAGTATTTTTAAAGGCTTGCATATATGGGCGGAAATCGGAATTGTGAATGATTGAATGAATGGATGATTGAATGAATGTAAGAATATTTTAGTGTTTTTATATTGGTTACTGGTTACTGGTAACTGTTCATTGATAATTGATAATTGATAACTGTTCACTGCTCACTGTTTCCTCGCCCGGCTGATGAAAAAACGGTGCAAATGATTAAAATAATTTTGCCCGGTATGTATCTGTATAAGATCGGCGCCGTGCTTACTGAACAATTGTTTCAGCTGAGCTTGCTGCCGCTCCTGCTGCGCGCTGTAATTTTTCCGTACGGCTTCATCAGCAGTATCAATCCACAATTGCTCGCCTGTTTCCGCATCTTTCACAAATAATAAACCTGCATCCGGAAGCTCGCGCTCAAAGTTATCGTAAATATTTACGCCTATAACATCATGCTGCCTTGCCGCGCTGCGGAGTTGCGTTTCTATGGCCGGGTAATTAATAAAATCGGAAATAAGAAAGGTAATGCAACGCCTTTTTATAACCTGTGTTACAAACTTCAGCGCCTGGCCTACATTTGTTTCACGGTTTACCGGCTCAAAAGCCAGCAATTCGCGTATTATTTGCAAAATATGGTTACGGCCTTTTCGCGGAGGAATAAACTTTTCAACTTTATCTGTAAAGAAAACCACGCCAACTTTATCATTATTACTCAGCGCCGAAAAAGAAAGCACAGCTGCCAGCTCGGTTATAAGCTCCTGTTTGCTATGGCTTTTTGTGCCGAATAAGGTTGATGCGCTTACATCTATCAGCAACATTACCGTTAGCTCGCGTTCCTCTTCAAACTGCTTAATATACGGCTCATTGTAGCGGGCGGTAACGTTCCAGTCTATAAACCTTACATCATCGCCATACTGGTAAGCGCGCACACCGGCAACCATCATTCCCCGGCCTTTGAACGCGCTGTGGTATTCGCCGGCAAAAACATGCTGCGCCATACCTTTTGTACGGATCTCAACCTTACGTACTTTTTTTAATAACTCTGCCGGCGACAAATCAGCTTCTTTAAATATACATACATTAATTACTGGAATACAAATTTAAAGGCTTATTGTAAATGCAAAATGTTTTTTTATATGGATTGGTGGTAGGAAGGTTGGAAAGTTACCGCGATGCGAATCTGCCAGTAATTCGATTGCGAAACTATGTCGTTTAAGATTACCTGGGCCAGCGCCACAGGCTGTGTTGTTTCAGTCTTTCAGAGTGATTTTGCATGTAACCTGGTTTGCTGCACACGAATCAACGCTTTCGTAACAATTGACTTACTAAGCCACATTGAATTATGAATAACGAATAACGCGATGCGAAGCAAACTTACAACCTTGCAATTTTCCAACCTTACAACTTTATAGCTTAACAGAAAGAACAAACCACAAGGACTGTTCCTTTACCTATACAACAAACCAAAATCAAATCCACAAAATGAGAAAAATCAAGTTACTATTAGGCGTATTTACTATAAGTGCGGCAGTTGCGCTAACTGCTTGCGATGGCAGCACCAATGGCAATGTATCAGGCTCATCAGGCGGTGAAGATAATGTATTTAAAGAAGGGCAGGCCGGCGATACAACCAATAATATGAATAATGGCGGAAATTATACACCAGATGTAAGGCAGGATGACCGTGGCGGCATACGTACCGGCGATTCTACTTACGGCACTACCGGCAGCAAGTTCGATGCCAGCGGAAACCCGGTTACCGGCAATGGCGATGTAAACAGCAACCGCCAGCAAGGCACAAATACCGGCAGCCAAAGTACTACCGAGCGCCGTAAAGCCGGTGAATAAACGTATTTTTGTGTTACATTATATATAGCGCTGCCTTTGGGCTTTTCACTTTATACACATTTGCGTAAAGCATATTTACTATTTATACCAATATCGAATGATATTTACGTAAATAAATCTGGTTTGTGTGCCTCGAAACCAGTGAGTTTTTTTACTACGAAGCTCCGTAGCCTTTGGCTCACAGCTCACTTTTCAATTACGCACAATTCATTCTATATTGGTATTATTATATTCTTCGGGAGTATTTTTATGTTCGGGGCCTGCAAAAACCTGGAGCGTAAAAATGCGCCCGAAGAACTTGTTTACCCGGTAGATTTTGGCGAGGTAACAATTGTTGCCAACCCGGCGTTTAAGGGCTCGGCACACAAACTTTTCGAAATAAAACATACCCGGCTGGAGCTTAAGCCCATATGGCAGCAACGCTCAATACAAGGTGCTGCCGAGCTTACCGTTTCCGCCTTTGCTTATCCGCAAGATACACTTGTGCTGGATGCCAGGAATTTTGATATTGAAAGTATAAGCCTGGCAAAAGGAAAATCTGCCGCCATAAAAATTGCGCATATATACAATGGCCGGAAAATAGTTTTACCCTTGCCGCAAACCTGGCAGCCCGGCCAGGAGCATTTAATACGCATTGTTTATACCGCCCGGCCGGAACACCAGCTTGCCAAAGGAATAATTAAAAGCAAGAACGACCAGGGTTTATTTTTTATAGATCCTGATGATACAGATCCTGTGCTGCCGAAACAGCTGTGGACGCAGGGCGAAGTACGCAACAACTCTGCCTGGTTCCCAACCATCGATGAGCCGAACCAGAAATTCACCCAGGAAATATTGCTTACGGTAGATTCATCGATGGAAACGCTGAGCAATGGCACACTTGTTTTTTCTAATATTAATAAAGATGGAACAAGAACCGATTTCTGGCAGCAGAAAAAACCACACTCGGCCTACCTGGCCATGATCGCCGCCGGCGACTGGCATATTGAACGCGATAAATGGCGCGATTCCATACCTGTAGAATATTATGTAGAACACGCCTACGCGCCTTATGCCAAACTTATTTTTGGCAACACGCCCGAAATGATGGAGTATTTCTCAAAGCTTTTCGGCGTAGATTATCCATGGGAGAAATACAGCCAGGTTGTGGTTCGCGAGTTTGTTAGCGGCGCCATGGAAAACACTACCGCAACTGTACACTTTGAGCCTGTACAGCATGATGGCCGCGCGCACCTGGATGAAACCTATGAAAGCATAATTGCCCATGAGCTTGTACACCACTGGTTCGGCGATTTGGTTACTGCCGAAAAATGGGGAGACCTTGCCCTGAATGAATCTTTCGCTACCTATGGCGAAAGGCTTTGGGAAGAATACAAATACGGGCCGGATGCAGCAGCATACGGTCGCGCGCAGGATCTCAGCGCATACCTCGCCGAAACCGTTTATACCAAAGAATCTATCATTAACTATTATTATAACGATCCGGAAGAGCTATTCGACAGGCACCGGTATGAGAAAGGCGCGCTGGTTTTACATATGCTGCGCACCTTGCTGGGTAATGAAGTGTTTTACAAGGCATTAAATACTTACCTTCGGCAGAATACCTATAAAAACACCGAGATACACCAGCTGCGTATTGCTTTTGAAGATGCCAGCGGGCAGGATTTAAATTGGTTCTTCGATCAGTGGTTCCACAAGGCGGGCCACCCAAGCCTGGTGATTAAACACAATTATAATAAAGATAAAAACACGGTTACTTTACATATTGAGCAGAACCAGAGCGGCAAAAACGTACCTGTTTTTAAAATTCCTGCTGACGTACATATATATACACCCGGAAAAATACTTCAGCGAACCGTATGGCTCGGTAAAAGCAAAGATAGTTTTGTATTTGAGGCAGATGGGGCACCCTTGCTGGTAAATTTCGATGCGCAGAAATACCTGCTCGCCCAAAAAGTTGAAATAAAACCTGCCGCGCAATGGTATTTCCAGTTTATGAACGCAAAAAACCTGGCCGACCGTACCGAATCTTTGCAGGCTTTGGGCCAGCATACAGCTGCAATTGGTGAAGATTCTTTAAAAAATCTGGTTACAAAAGCACTGGCCGATTCGTTCTGGAGCATTCGCAGCATGGCTATAAACACCTTACTGGCTAATTGCAGCGCCGGCATTCAAAAAAACTTCGCACCGCAGCTTAAAACCATGGCGCAGAAAGATAAAAGCAGCCATGTTCGCTTTGCAGCTGTAATTTATTTGCTGAATTACAGCGGCTTACACAAGGTGGAAAGGCCTGGTGCAGCCAGCGAAATTATAAACATAGCGCTCAGCGACTCATCATACAGGGTGGTAGCCGCCGGTATAAATGGTTTAAAAATACATACCAGCGCGGCAGAATTGCCCAAAGCCCTTGCCCTTGCAGCGCCCTTTGAAAAGTACCGTAACAGCGATGTATTATTTGCCCTCGCGCAGTTTTATGCCGAACGGGCCGATTCCACCCGGTTACCGTTTTTTCATAACATGGCGCAATATTTACAAACCGGGGAATATGGCCGTTTTACCGATGTGTACAGGCGTTACCTGGAAAACCTGCCTGCCACTGTTTTAGTACGTGAAAAAGATTTCATACTTAGCCTGTCGCCAAAAATAAAAGATTTATGGGCGAGGATATCATACAAGGCCATGCTGCAAAACTCCGCCAGCCGTTTGCGCTCATTACCAGCACATAACGATGCAAAAAAGGCGGCTGATGATTTTGTACGCACCGCCGAAAGCATTCTTGTAGGATCAGAATAAATTTTTCCTGCGCCCTGCATATAGCATTATTCAAAAAAATACTTATCTTAGCGAGCTGTTTTCTGTATAAGGTAATTATCAGCTGTTTAGCGCTGGCTTTTTTAACCGGGAATTTACCTTTCCGCAATCCTTATACAGTTTACAAACCAGTTCAGTAATCAACCAAAAAACTATAAGTTACATGCGAAAACATTTACATTACATTTTACTGCTGGGAATATTCCTGCTATTGCAGTTTCCCGGGGCGGTCAAGGCGCAAAAAGCACATTGTAAACCTACATTTTCAGGCAACTGCAACAGCACACAAGTTGATCTTGTTAAAGTAGGCTCTTTTTCCAACAGCTCAACAACCTGTGCAACCGGCGCAATTGATACAAGCCACATAACTGCGGGTAAGCCGCTTAAGCTTTACCGGGGCAAAACATATGATTTGCGCGTTGAAGCTACATCAAGTGCTTTTTTTGGCGTTTGGCTGGATTTTAATGGAGATGGGGATTTTAATGATGCCGGTGAAACAATTGTTGTAATTCAGCTAGGTAACAGTGACACCGTAGTTTCGAACATAAGAATACCGGTAAATGCCAAGCTATTAAAAACGCGTATGCGTGCAATAGCAAGTAGCGGAACCAACACAGATATACAAGGCGCCTGCGGTAGCTATACAAATGGCGAAGCTGAAGATTATTATGTTGAAATTGCGGCGTATGATGATGATGTTTCTATGGTTTCTATAGCTGAGCCGAGACAAAGAGGCTGCGGCAGCTCAACACAGCCATTAAAGGTTGTTGTGAGAAATATGGGATACAATACTGTTACATCCATACCTGTTACAGTTAAAGTAAACTCTTCGAGCTACACCCAAACCTTTAGCAAAACACTTAAACAGGATGAACAGGATACCCTAACGTTTACTTCTACCGCAAACACTAGCTCTGCAGGTAATTATGCAGTTTCAGCTTACACAAGCCTAAGTAAGGATGAAGATAAAACAAATGATAGTGTTAGCTCGGAACTTACAATGTACCAGACTCCAAGTATTACTTCACCCTCTAATCAATCGCGGTGCGGGCTTGGTACTTTTACCTTTACCGCAACATCCAGCACTACAGGCACCAAAACTTTCTGGTATAAAGATGCTACATCCGATTCTGTTATACACTCCGGCAATAGTTTTACAACACCTGGCTTAAACAAAACTACTACTTACTATTATGAAAGCCAATATAATGTAGGCGGCTCATTAACAACAAGATATTTATCCGGGCTCCAAAACTATGGCACTATGTTCGATATCAAAACAAAGTCCAGCTTTATTATTGATAGTTTTGATACACATATTGAATCTACAGCCACTAACGATTCTGTTATGGTGTTTTATAAGGAAGGCACTTACCTGGGTTCTGAAACCAACTCAAGCGCCTGGAAGTACGTTGGAACTACGCATGTTAAAGCGGCAGGACGTGGATCCGCTACACGCGTACGTGGTTTCGGGAGCATTCCAATGGAGGCAGGTAAAACCTATGCGGTTTATCTTGCTGTAATTAGTAATGGGGGTAATGTTTATCACTATAACATAGTTACAAGAATATATTCCAATAAAGATTTGGATCTTGTTGCAGGCGCAACAAACAATGGCTTATTTGGCACAGTAACACCTAACCGTTCTTTTGATGGTACTGTTTATTACCATTACAAAGCATGCGCTTCTCCTCGCGGTTCGGTAACCGGTACGGTAAATGAATCGCCGCTTGGCGCAAAAATTAAAGAAACTACACCTTTCCAGGGTTTGCTGTATGATGGTTCCTTCACCTCGCCGGATCTTGTTTGCCCTGGCGATACCATTACGTATGAATTTACACCGCCACCGCCATACAGTAATAAAGATCTTGGAACAAAATGGGAAATAACCGGCTTTAGCTTTAAAACCGTAAACGGTGCAAACCCAAATGCCAAAGATACAGCAACCACGCAGCCAACGGCAACCCAAAACGCAACCTTCCGCTTTGTGCCTTCAAAAGCCTATGGCGATAGTACGTTCGCCTTAAAAATAGACCTGAAGATGAAAGATGGCGGCTGTACAGGATCGCTGGTTAGATATATTTCTGTAGGCAGTAAGCCAACTGCAAACTTTACATTTACAAGGGTTTGCGTAGGCAAAACAACCAACTTCGCCGACTCCAGCCAGGTACCGCCGGGCGCCGTAAGTTATGTTTACGATTTTGGCAATGGCGCACCTGTAGCCCGAACCCGTAATACAACCCACACATATGCCAAGGCCGGCAAATACAATGTTACACTAACACTTGTTACATCACGCGGCTGCAGCGACCATATCACAAGAGAAGTGGAAGTATATGATTTACCTAAAGCCAAATTTGGTGCAAGCACGGTTTGTGTAGGCACGCCAACCCAGTTTACAGATTCATCGGTTAACGCTAACGATATAGCAAGCTGGCTGTGGCGGTTCGATATGAATGACGCATCAACATCAACACAAAAAAACCCAACGTTTACATATGGCGCTGCAGGTAAATATACTGTAAAGCTTGTGGTAACATCTAAAGGCGGCTGTAAAGATTCCTTTACACGTACTATTGAGGTAATGCCAAAACCTAAGGTAGATTTTGCTGTAAAAGGCGGCTGCCTGGGCCAGGCATTTACATTCACAAACACAACCACAATACCTTCAGGTACAGTTACTTATAGATGGAGGTTTGAAGATGGCTTTACCAGCACAAGCGATAAAGAAGTAAAACATACATTTGCTGAGGCATCTCAGTATGGGGTTACACTTATTGCTACGTCATCATTCGGGTGTGTTGATTCCATTACCAAAATAGTTTCCGCTTTCCCATTGCCAAAGGCCGATTTTACCAGCTCGCCAACCTGCGAAGGCAAAGTTATGAGCTTTACCGATGCAAGCACCGATGCTAAAAACTATACCTGGACCTGGGGCGATAATTCATTGCCGTCAAGCTCTAAAAACCCAACCAAGTTCTTTGCGAAGGCAGGCACATATACCGTTAAGCTGCGTATAGAAAGCGCAAATGGCTGCGTGGACAGCATTACGAAGAATGTAACAGTATCGCCGTTACCAAAAGCAGGCTTTACTTTTGGCAGTGCTTGTGCAGGTGGCCCGGTACAGCTTACCAATACATCAACCGAAGGCAACAATGCAAAACTTACTTACCAGTGGAGCACCAGCAATGGCTTAACTTCTACCGATAAAGACCCTGTATTTACCTTTGCAAACAGTGGCAACTACAGTGTAAAACTACGTGTTGTAAGCGAAGCAGGCTGTGTGGATTCTACCCAGCTTACCATACCGGTAAGTTCGGTTGCCAAGCCAAAATGGAGCCGAATAATAAACATGAACAACAAGCGTGAAGTTACCTTTACGCCAGATGTTACCACGCACCAGGCCTACAAATGGTACTTTGGAGATGGCGACAGCTCAACACAGGTTAGCCCAACCCACACCTATGCGGTTTTCGGAAGCTATAATGTGCGCCTGGTTATAACAACTTCGCAAGGTTGCAGGTCTGAAACTTCAGATACACTCAGAATTTCATCGAACTCAATTGGTATTGCAGAAGGTAACAAACTGAAAGATTTCGTAAAAGTTTATCCGAATCCGTTTATGAACAGTACACGTGTTGCATTTACACTTGCTGAACGCAGCCAGGTACAGGTTTCTATCTGGGATGTACAAGGAAGACAAGTTGCGGTACTGGCAGATGGTAAACGCGATGCAGGCAAGCACGAGTATATGTTCGATGCTGATAAATATAATGCAGGCGCAGGTGTTTATATACTGAAAGTGCTTGTAAATGATAATTATTATACCACACAGATTGTGAACGTGAAATAATTATCATTCATATAAATGCAGAAATGCGCAAAGCGAAATTTTTCGCTTTGCGCATTTTTTTTATATTTTAACGTGGCCCTGGGAATTATTACCCATATAGAATGAATTATACGCATTTGAAAAGTGTCCGCTGAGCTAAAGTCACGGAGCTTTATAGCGATATTCCCTGGTTTGGTGGCACACAAACCAGCATTTTTACGCTTATTTCATTCTATATTAGTATAACGTGAACTCGGGAATTACAGACTGTTCCAGCAGAGTCTCCTGCAAGGAACTCTGCGCAATCGGAGCGCTAAAAAAACGCAGAGTCCTCTGCGAGAGACTCTGCTGGGACAACGATGAAAGTACATTCATAATTACACAAATAACATCTTAAAATATTGATCCTCAGATATTAAATTCCCGAGCTCACGTTAGTATAAATTAAAAGTACCAGGCTGCCCAATGCTAAAGCAAAGGGCAAACAACTTTTTGAGCTGCGGAAATAAGCTATAATTGCCCTTCAATTGCAAGGATTTAAACCCATAGTAGCAATGAAAGCATTTTTCAGCTTCATCTTATATGAAATATAGCATATAATACTGGCAACCAACTGACTAATCCCAAGCTTCAGCTTTTATTATTGAAATAATTAATTTTCCTTCAGCACATTATAATACCGACACGCGCGCATACGCACGCCAGCGGAGCAAATTACATGTTTAGCTGTAACATTAAATTTCAGCGTTACGCTGGCGCGCGTATACACGCGTGCCGATTTTGGTCTTATCAGCTTGAACTCAGTAAGTATCGTTGTTAAATCATTTCATTGCTTATAATCCATATATTATACTTTCCAAAAATGCTTTCATGGAAAATAATTTTTTAGGAAATGGCTGACGTTTAGAAAGAGATTCTGCTTTGTTATTTTAACGTGAACTCGGGAAGTATTTCTGTGTGTTTCATTACTTTACAAGTATGCTAATGAAATTATGGGCACGCGTAAATACGCGCGCCAGCTGCGCGCTTTATTTCTGTTGACAGTGGCACGCGTAAATACGTTGCTGGCGCGCGTATTTTCGCGTGCCACTGTCAACAAATTCCTGAGTTCACGGTATCTCAAGAATTTAAATAGGATAAACACACAGCGTGCAATATCTGATTATGCACTAATTTCTGCTGTCGCTCAGATTAGCGCCAGCGTTATAAGTTTAATAATTCTCAGATTCACATCCAATTCCCGAAGTTACGTTATATCAGTTACCAGGAAGGCCGAAAAAATTAGCAAGCGAAGATTACGTATTTCATCATTCAAAGCTAATTTTCCAATCTTTCAATTTTCAATATCCCGCAATTCCCATATATTGCATCGTCCAAAAATGCTTCCCCAACAAAAAATCCGAACATTATAGAATGTAAATTTTTGTATGCTTCTGGCAAAGGCTTAATCCAGTAAAAAAGTAAGCGCTAAATGCTATATTATTTGTTAATTTGTAACCTCACATAAAGTAAAGAAAAACGCCCATGGCTGTGGACTTGATACAAGATGCGTTTGATGATAAGCATTGGTCGGATGTAAAAGCAGAATCTTCCTGGCAGATATTTAAGGTAATGAGCGAATTCGTTGAAGGATTCGACAAACTGAATAAAATTGGCCCATGTGTTTCCATATTTGGATCGGCACGAACAAAGCCCGAGAGCAGGTATTACGAGCTGGCGGTGGATATTGCTGCCAAACTGGTAAACAGCGGCTATGGTGTAATTACCGGCGGCGGACCGGGCATTATGGAAGCGGCCAACAAAGGCGCGCAAATGGCTGGCGGTAAATCGGTTGGCTTAAACATAGATCTTCCTTTCGAGCAGTCTTCTAACCCTTATATAGATAGAGATAAGCTCATCAACTTCAACTTTTTCTTTGTGCGCAAAGTAATGTTTGTGAAATACGCGCAGGGATTTATTGTTCTTCCGGGTGGTTTTGGAACCATGGATGAACTTTTCGAGGCGCTTACGCTGATTCAGACCCAAAAGATCGGCCGCTTCCCAATTATATTGATCGGTACCGATTTCTGGACAGGTTTATTTGACTGGATAAGAGATATTATGCTCAAAGGGAACCTGAATATTTCTGAGGAAGATTTAACACTTGTAAAAATTACCGATTCTGCCGATGAATGCGTAGATCATATTAACAAGTTCTACAGCAAATATTTACTGGCGCCGAACTTCTAGCAATGATTGAATGAATGAAGGATTGAATGAATGAATGTTTTGGATAGCGTTTTCAGACTTTAAGCATTTTTTGATAATAGTATATATGGATTATTTAAAATTTGCATGTTTTAAGGTCCGGCTATTTACACATTTACCCATTTATTCATTTCCTATTCATTCATTCAATCCTTCACTCATTCAATCATTTCCTCAAAGGTGAGCGTACTTAAAAAACTGGCATCGCAAACGGTATTGTATGGTTTTACGTACTTTGCCGGGCGGCTGCTCAATTTTTTCCTTACGCCATTTTATACCAGGATTTTCGCACCTGCCGCTTATGGCGCCGTAACTGAAATTTACGCGTACATTGCTTTTTTCAACGTGCTTTATACTTATGGCATGGAAACGGGCTATTTCTATTTCGCCAATAAGCACGATAATGAAGATGAAGTAGCCGGTACAACTTTCTTATCGCTGCTATTTTCGTCTATCGGTTTATCAGGGCTTATCATCCTCTTCTCTTCGCAGATTGCAGCGTGGCTTGGTTACCCCGACAGGCAGGAATATGTAATTTATACAGCCTTAATTCTGGCGTTCGATACCTTAACTGTTATACCTTTCGCTTACCTGCGCAAGCACGATAAAGCCGCACGATTTGCCATATTAAAGTTCGCCAATATTGCTTTTAATATCGCTTTCAACCTGTTTTTCCTGGTGCTTTGCCCTGCCTTGCTTGCGCGCCCATCTTACAGCTGGCTTCATCCGTTTATAGATGCAGTTTATCGTCCGGGCTTCGGTGTTGGTTATGTTTTCTTATCCAATGTACTTGCCAGCCTTTTAACGCTGATATTATTACTGCCGGAAATAAGAAAAATCAAATTCCGCTGGCATAAAACTTTGTGGACCAACATCTTCAAATACTCATGGCCATTACTGATTTTAGGTTTTGCCGGAATGGTGAATGAAACGCTGGACCGTATCTTACTAAAGCGATTACTGCTTCAACCGCCTAAAAACCTTAACCTGCAACAAGCTATGAATGAGCTTGGTATATACAGCGCCGCGTATAAACTTTCTATTTTTATGACGCTGGCCATACAATCTTTCCGTTACGCTGCAGAGCCTTTCTTTTTCTCGCAGATGAAGGAAGAAGGCGGTAAAGCCATATATGCGCAGATCTTAAAATACTTCAGCTTTATTACCAGCCTTATTTTCCTGTTCGTAATGCTGTATATTCCACTGTTTTCGCGTTTGCTTGGCCCTGCTTTTCGTACAGATGAAGGCATGCAGGTTGTGCCCATTTTATTGCTTGCCAACCTGTTTGCCGGTACTTTTATTTACCTTTCGCAATGGTACAAGCAAACCGGTAAAACGCTTTACGGCGCCATGATTTCTGTAGGCGGCGCTTTGATTACCTTAGTTGTAAACATTATATTTATACCCTATTACGGTTTCCTTGCATCGGCCTGGGCTACCTTTGCCTGCTATTTTTGCATGGCGCTGGCTTCATATATTCTCGGGCAGAAATTTTACCCGGTTGCTTACAATACCGGCCGAATTGTATGGTACATTGCATCCGCAACATTATTGTTTTTGATCAGTAAATTTATACAGGAAAGTATTTTTGATGGCTGGCATATATCGGTTTATATGATAAATACTTTATTCCTGCTGCTGTACATCATACAGTTTTTATACCTGGAAAAACCAGTTTTTCTATTAAACAGAATCCGAAGAAAATGATCGTTAAAATAAGAAATACTTCTACTCACGCATTACCCGCTTACGAAACAGCTTCCTCGGCAGGCATGGACCTACGCGCCAATATCGAAGGAAATATCACTATAAAACCTTTTGAACGCAAACTTATACCAACCGGCTTATTTATAGAATTGCCTGTTGGTTTCGAAGCGCAAATTCGCCCAAGAAGCGGTTTGGCATTAAAGCATGGCATTACTGTTTTGAACTCACCGGGAACCATAGATGCAGATTATCGTGGTGAAATAAAAGTGCTTTTGATCAATTTTTCGCAGGAAGATTTTGTGGTTGAAAACGGCCAGCGCATTGCGCAGATGATCATTGCCAAACACGAAACCATCCAATGGGAAGAAGCTGATGTTTTAACAGAAACCGAAAGAGGCTCAGGCGGATACGGACATACAGGGAAATAATGTGCAGATGTGAAGATATGGAAATGTGGAAAAAATTAAATCCATATCTATCTCTTCCAAAAAATGCTTTAATTTTCGTTCCATCGCAGGGTTTTGCCCGTATTCACAGGGTTTTACCCTGTGCTGATATATTTCGCCCCTTTGGGGCTTCGTAAATTAATCCGATACGCTTTACAGCGCGCAAGCAATTCACCATTCAAAAACCACAATTCACCATTTACTTAGGCTTTCCAAATTAAAATTTCCCGGGCATTCGTAATTCGTAATTTTTAATTCGTAATTGAAATCACTACCTTTGCAGGCGATTTTAGTAGTTAGCTGATTCATAGCCGAAAATGAAAATTATTATACCAATGGCGGGCATGGGCAAACGTATGCGTCCGCACACACTTACTGTTCCCAAACCACTTTTACCTGTTGCCGGCAAGCCTATTGTTTACCGTTTGGTAGAAGACCTGGCCCGCATGCACGATGAGCCTATAGAAGAAATAGCCTTTATTATTGGCCGTTTCGGCGAAGAAGCAGAAAAAAACCTTATCCGTATAGCCGAAGAAGTTGGCGCGAAAGGAAGTATTTATTACCAGGATGAGCCGCTTGGAACGGCCCATGCTATTTTATGTGCTGAGCCAGCTTTAAATGGCCACGTAATTATAGCTTTTGCCGATACACTTTTTTATGCGGACTTTAAGCTTGACACGCAGCAGGACGGAACAATCTGGACGAGCAGAATCCCGGATCCATCGGCATTTGGCGTGGTGGAAACAGATGCGGAAGGCGTTGTAAAACAGCTTTGGGAAAAGCCGAAAGAATTCATCAGCGACCAGGCTATTATTGGTATTTATTACTTTAAAGATGGCGAAAGATTAAGAAAAGAACTTCGCTATTTGCTTGATAATGACATAAAAGTAAAAGGCGAATACCAGCTTACCGATGCGCTGGACCGTATGCGCGTAGATGGCGCACGCTTTAAAACGGCAAGCGTTACACACTGGCTCGATTGCGGAAACAAAGACGCAACTGTAGATACAAACCGTGTTGTGCTGGAATTAACAAAAGATCAGAACCTTGTTTCGCCCGATGCGCAGATAGAAAATTCGGTAATTATAGATCCTTGCTTTATTGGTAAAGGCGCGCATATCAAGAATTCCATTATTGGCCCATATACATCTGTTGGCGAAAATACTTTAATAGAAGCTTCCATCGTTAGCAACAGTATTGTGATGAACAACTCACACCTGAAACAAGCTAACCTGGAAAATGCCATGATCGGTAATTTCGCACGTGTGGAGCGCAAGCCGGAAGCATTAAACCTGGGCGACTATTCCGAAGCGCGCTAAACCCTTAGGGCTGCGTTGCGTTGTATAAAATTGCCTGTATAATGGTTTGGTTTTTGTTGTAGAAGCTTCACCATATATGCTATGCCCTTAAAATGCTTTATTACAAGGCATTTTCTGATTTAATTACTAATTTTATACAATGATGCGTTTTCGTTTCCCTTCCTTATATATTTTTCCGCTGGCTGCCGGGCTGGTATTTTCATCATGCGGAGCAAGTAAAAAAACCGCCCGCAACAATACCCAGCTACAAGCGCCCGACGCTATAACCGATCAGCTTTCTGTTTATAAACGGATGGAATTCGACCGTTCTTTCTTCGATGGCATGAAGGAGAAAATGAGCGGAAACACGCAACGTGCGGCACAAAGCTTTGCCAATTGTGTGAAGGTGAATCCAAACAGCGCCGCGGCACGCTATGAACTTGCGCGCGCTTATTTACAATTATCGCAGATTACCGGCGCCGAAGCGGAAGCGTTAAAAGCCGTAAAGCTGGATGATAACAACAAATGGTACAAATTACTATTGGCCGAGATCTATAAATACCAGAAAAAGCTGGGGCCTGCCATTGAGATGTACGAAAAAGTAACGCGGCAAAACCCGAACGATGCTGATTATTACATGGAGCTGGCTAACCTGTACCTGTACCAGAACAAGCCTGCCGATGCCATGAAGGTTTATGACCGTTTGGAAACGCAATTCGGTACAAATGAAGATATTGCGTTGCAGCGCCACCGTATTTACATGGAAACCGGCAAAACCGATAAAGCCATTGACGAGATAAACAAGCTTATTAAGGCCGATCCGCAAAACAACTCGTACCAGTATATTTTAGCGGAAACTTACCTGAATGCGAAGCAGGAGGAAAAGGCTTTCGAAATTTATAACAACCTGCTGAAGAAAAATCCTGATGACGGAAAAACACAGCTTTTTGTGGCCGAATATTATTTCCGCAAGGGTAATAAAGCGCAAGGTGTAGAAACGCTGAAGAAAGCTTTCGCCAGTAAAAACCTGGATATTGACCAGAAAATAAGGATTCTTTACACGCAATATTTAATGCCGGAAGGTGTTCCGGAAGATATTAAAAAAGATGCTTATGATTTAACCGGAATTCTGGTAGAAACACACAGCACCGATGCCAAAGTACATGCCATACAGGGCGACTTTTTTTACCAGGACAGGAAGCTTGAGGAAGCAAGAACAAGTTACCGGAAAAGTGTAGCTATTAAAAAAGATGTTTTCGCGGTTTGGCAGCAGATTTTCTTCATAAATAACGAGTTGCGCGACAGCAAATCTCAGGAAAAAGAAACCGGTGAAGCACTGGAATATTTCCCGAATAATTCGCTGGTTTATTTCTTCAACGGACTGGCCAAGAATGATCTTAAAAAACACAAAGAAGCTGTAGATGTACTGGAAAGCGGACTCGCGCTGAATGTAGATAATCCGGCGCTGGAACTGCAATATTACATCAGTTTGGGTGAAGCAAGTTACAGGCTGAAACGCTACGCGGAAATGGATACTTATTTTGATAAAGCACTTGCTTTAGATCCGAATAATTCTCTTGCGCTGAATAACTACGCATATTATTTATCCGAGCGCAGGCAGAAGCTTGACAAAGCGGCAGAAATGTCGAAAAAAACGCTGCAGGCAGATCCGAATAATGCTTCATATTTAGATACTTATGGCTGGATTCTTTACATACAGGGGAATTATACAGAGGCCGAAACATACATTAAAAAAGCGCTCGACCGCGACAAAGCCAGCCCTGAAGTAATAGAGCATTATGGAGATGTATTATACAAGCTCAACCGCGTGGAAGAAGCTGTGGAGCAATGGAAAAAAGCAAAAGCTGCCGGTAGCGATTCGCCAAACCTCAACAAAAAAATAGCCGATAAAAAGCTGTATGAATAACAAGCCGAAGTATTTTTTAGCCTTATTATATATGGCGCTTTTTATGGTTACTGTTTCTTGCAAGCGCACAAAAAGCATTTCAAAATCCGATACGCCGGAAGCGCCTGCAATTGATAATAATTTTAAATCGCTTAAAGAAAAAGTAAATTCTGCAGCTTATAATTACCAGTGGCTGCGCACACGTGCCGATATAAATTACAAAAGCGCAGAAGACCAATACTCCGCGCAGGCAAGTTTCCGTATAAAAAAAGATGAATTGATATGGAGCTCTGTAAGTGTATTGATTGAAGCGGCAAGATTACTGATTACAAATGACAGCGCTGTGATGATGAACAAGCTACAGCGCGAATATACAGTGCTTAGAACACAGGATCTGCAGAAAATGCTGGCTATTGAAGGGCTTGATATAAAAGCTTTGCAGAAACTTTTGCTTGCACAGCCGCCTTTCGGCATACGTGAGGGAAGCAAGCTTACAACAACCGAAAATGCATATAGCCTCCAGTTCCAAAATGCTTCATTTAAAGAAGAAATGGAGCTTGGCAACACGCTTAATTTACAAAAATATCGTTTCGAACGCAATGCCAGCCAGCATATTACCGTT
Source organism: Bacteroidota bacterium (assembly GCA_036846145.1). GTDB lineage: Bacteria > Bacteroidota > Bacteroidia > CAILMK01 > CAILMK01 > DAIUCM01. Next base: position 19,522 of record DAIUCM010000010.1, on the reverse strand, counting down.
AGCTACAGTAACTTCACCAGGGTTGATGAGAAATTTCTGCCGCAGAAAATAGTATTTGATATAGCTTCGCCCGAAAAAATTCTCATAACTTTGAATGTTAGCGACTATACTTTTTTAGATTCGGACGATGCCCCATTCTCTATTCCGGCCAATTATAAGAAAACAAAATAAGGTTCTTTGCCTTCTGCTTTGCCTGCTTTTGCTGGCCGGTAATTCATTTGCACAAAGCCGTGAACAGTTAGAGAAACAGCGCAAACAGAAAGAGCAGGAAATAAAGCTTACGCGCAAGCTGCTTGCTGAAACCAAGGAGAAGAAGAAAGAAACCCTCGCCTACCTGCAGCTGCTCAATAAACAGATTGAGAACCGCCAGTCGCTCATTAACACCCAGCAAAAGGAAATTACGGTTATTTCTGAAAGTATTGCGCAGGGGAATGATGTGGTGCTTGCGCTGGAAAACGACCTGGTAAGCCTGCGGAAAGAGTACGGAAAGCTCATTTATTTCATGTACAAGAACCGCAGCACGTACAGCATGCTGATGTTTGTATTCTCCTCCAACTCATTCAACGAAGCTTTTAAGCGGATAAGATTCATGCAGTTTTATTCGCAATACCGTAAAAAACAGGTAGATCTTATTGTAAAAACAGAAGCATCTTTAACAGCAAAAGTTACAGATCTGAAGCAAAAACAGGCGCAAAAACAGGAGCTTTTACAATCGCTTGGCATACAGAAACAATCGCTGGAAACCGATAAAAGCGAGAAAGATAAACTGGCGCAAAAGCTTAAAGGCGAAGAACAAAACCTGCGCAAACAGCTAAAGGAAAAACAGCGCACCGCCGATAAACTGGACAGAGCCATACGCGAAATAATTGCCCGCGAAATTGCCAGCAACAATAAAAAGAATGCAGGTAAAACCAACGATAAAGGCACAAATCCTGCAAAAAAATACGAGATTGAACTTACACCTGAAGCCTTAAAACTATCGAACCAGTTTGCCGGCAACCGCGCCCAGCTGCCATGGCCGGTTGAGCGTGGTTTTATAACGGAGCGTTTCGGGCAGCATCGTCATCCTACCATTCCGGATGTAACGGTAAACAACAGCGGCATTAAAATTCGCACCGAAAAAGGCGCAACCGCACGCTCGGTTTTTGCAGGCGAAGTAACCAATGTAATCCGCATACCGGGCGCCAACAAAGCCGTTATTGTAAAACATGGCGATTATTTCACCGTTTATTCCAACCTTGCGGAAGTGTATGTACATGCCGGCGATAAAATAAGCGTAAAACAAAAGATCGGCTCTATTGCAGAAAACATTATGAACGGTGAAACCGAAATGGAGCTGCAGATCTGGAAAAACGAGGAAAAGCTAAATCCTGAAAGCTGGATTTTTAAGAAGTAGATGAAATTTGTAGATTATATGCTGGTAAAAGCATTTTTTACGGATTACATATATGGAAAGATTGCCTCATAAAACAGTAATATTTCCGGCATTTGGGTTTTAGCAGCTTAAACGTTTTACCTGATGATATGTATATTTCCACTGCGCGAGAAGTTTTCGCCGGTACTGCTTTTGGCCTGTAAAATATAAATGTAATCGCCTTCCGGGCAAATGCTTTTGTTGAACCGGCCATCCCAGGAAGCGCTTTTGTTGTTTCCGCTAAATACCATTTCTCCCCAGCGGTTATAAACTTTTACAGTATATTCTTTTATTCCGGTTGTATAAATTGTAAACCGCTCATTCAGGCTATCGCCATTTGGTGAAAATGCATCGGGAATAAAAATTTGCGGCAGATGATCAACAAAAACCAGGTTGCTGTAGCTATGCTGCTTGTTGCCATTATTTTCAACCGCTTTTAGCCTGTAGCATTGCTGCAAAATATTATCTTTGGTACGTAAGCTGTCCTGGTAATTTGTTTGCGGAGAATTAGCTATAGCCATAAAACTATCCTGTTCATTTTTCATTTCCAGTACGTTCTCCCAAACGCCGTTTTCCCATTTTTCATATGTTGTGCCGCTCAGTAAAATATATTTGTTTTCTACATTTTCGCCATGTAAAATTATAGGTTTGGCGATTGTGCTTTGTGCGCTGATATTTCCGCAACTATCTGTAGCCGTAAAATAATAATGGAATGGTTCTTTTAATGAAACGGCATGATCCATATATGCAGTATCGGAAAAATGCTTTTGTAAGGTTTGGATTTCGCTGTTTTCATGCTGTTTGTAAAGCGTATAATTTTTTGCTAAAGGATGTTTTTTCCAGCTTATTTCTACTTGGTTGTTGTTTGTGAATGTTGCACGAAGCATTTCAGGTTCGCCTTCAAATGTATTTCTGATATTTATGAAAAATGTATCGGCAAAAGTGTATTGGCAACCGTTTGGCCTTATACCTAAAAGGGCGACAATATATTTTCCTGGTTTTGAAAATTTATAATCAAAAACCTGCTTATTACTGTCAATTAACTGATTATCTACGAACCAGTAAATTTGCTTATAACCTGTATCAAATTGGCTCTTTAATAAAATCTGATTGCAATTAATATCGTTATTGAACCGGATAAATTTCGCAGTATCTGAACTGAATTTTATTACACTGGTAGAAAAATGTTTATAAACAGGCTGTGCAATTGCATCAAAACCTAAAAACGCTACATCATCACTTATTAAATTATTAAATGAAGCAATTAAGTTTCCGCAATTATCTTTTACTATAGTTTGCCTGGTATTATAATCCTGACGTTTACCAATTTTAATATCTGTTAATTTGCCCTGCTTATCAAAACTTGCAACATAAATTCCGGCAGAATCTTGTTTTGATAGATACAGATTTTTATCATTGCTAAATTCTAGCGCTTTTAAGAAAACGCCAGATAAAATTACCTGCCGGTTTATTGAATCGTAAAAAAGTGAATATGTTCTTGATAAATTGCCTTGGTAATGTAGTTGAGATTTATTTGTTATAAACCATTTTTCATTTAAGCTGGAATCTGTTTTGAGTAAAAACAAACTGCCTGAATTTATTGTGTATTTCTTCCCTGCAAATATTACTTCACTATCGCTGTAGATGTCTCCTGAAACGTACATACTATTTTCTTCATCAAGCACTAAATTCAAATTACTGCTGAACTTATCGCCTTTAATTTTTATAGCTTTTATTAATTTCCCATAAATATCATATTTTGATATATATAGGAAATTGTGATCGTGCCTGGTTGTATATATTTGGCCGTTTGATGCTACCCGAATGTGATCAACTATTTTATTTTGTAAATACTGTACTGAATCTGTGGTGATCCATGATAAATTTGCTGCGCTATCAAACTTTACAACAAACCCACTTTCATGAGATGACGTATTTACATAACTAAACTTATCATTGGAAATGGTTTCTGCTCCTCTGATTGAGCCAATTAAATAAAAATTCTCTTTATCATCAATTGTAAAAGTACATACGTTATTTGATATTGAATATATTAAAAAGTTCTTTATATATTTTACATTTCCATTTTTATCTAATTTGCCAATAAACATATCTTGCTTATTCTGGCGGCTCTTCATGGGAATATTATCCATCCAATTATCACTCCAGCAATCACCGGAGAAGAAAACACTTCCATCCTTGCCTATTTCAACATTCCAGAACTCCACAAAGCCATTTCCACTTGTATCACCGGCTGTTTTTATCCAGATAATTTTCCCATCTGTTTTACTTAGCTTGGCAATAAATCCTGCCATACTTTTATATTCTTTTAACGGAAAGCCCGCAAAATAGCCTTTCTGAATGTATCTGCCTAAAACAATAATATCGTCATTTGCATCAGGCTTTATTTTAAAGATTTCAACACTGCCATTTTTCCCTAATTTAACCCAATCAATATTCTGCCCAACTGCAAACTGAAATTGAATAACCATGAATAAGGAAAAAGCAAAAACGAAACGCAAAAGATTTTTTATGCAATATAAATGAATCTTTTGACATATGCACTAAGTATAAATGCTTTGCAAAACCTTTCACTTCAAATTATATATGTATTATAAGCATTCAGCTAACTTAACTATCTTCGCAACCCAAAGCATTTTTCACCAAAACCATATATGTAATTTAATTGTGAATGGTAAATGCTGAATTGTAAATGCCGGGATGGGAAACAACTCTTTGTTCTTTGTTCCTTGTTCTTAACTCTAAAAATAATCACCATTAAAACCAAATGCTACTCCACGAAATAACAAACTACTTAGAACGCTGGGCGCCAATTCCATTACAGGAAAGCTACGATAACAGCGGTTTGCTCATTGGTCATCCCGGCCAGGAAATTACCGGGGCGCTGATTACATTAGATGTTACCGAAGAAGTTTTGAAAGAAGCCGCAGAAAACAATTGCAACCTGATTATTGCGCATCATCCTTTAATTTTTGGCGGACTTAAAAAGCTGAACGGCAAGAATATGGTTGAGCGAATTGCCATTGCTGCCATTAAAAACGATATTGCCATTTACGCCATTCATACCAATTTAGACAATACAATAAGCGGAGTAAACCGGAAAATTGCAGATAAGATCGGGCTCAAACACTGCAAGATACTGGATATGAAACGGCAGGTCTTACGCAAGCTGATAACTTTCTGTCCTGATACTAAACTGGATGATGGAAGACAAGCGCCAGATGCGGTTCGCGAAGCACTTTGGGCTGCCGGCGCCGGAAACATTGGCAATTACGACAAATGCTCAACCAACAGCAAAATTACCGGCACTTTCCGCGCGAATGAAGATGCTGATCCGCTGATTGGCGAGGAAGGCGAACTTGTCCGTCAGGAAGAAGAACGCATAGAAGTAATTTTCCCTTTCTATAAACAAAATGATATTATAAAAGCGCTTTGGGATACGCACCCGTATGAAGAAGTAGCTTATGATATTTTAACGCTAGAAAACGAATTCCAGGAAACCGGTAGCGGAATGATAGGCGAGCTGGAAACCGAAATGGACGAAATGCAATTCCTGCATCACCTTAAAAAAACCATGCAGACAGATTGTGTACGTTATTCGCCACTTACAAACCAGAAAATAAAATGGGTTGCGGTTTGCGGCGGTTCGGGACAATTTTTATTGAAAACGGCTATGGCGAAAGGCGCGCATGCATTTGTAACGGCAGATTTTAAGTATCACCAGTTTTTTGACGCCGAAGGAAAAATTTTAATTGCAGATATTGGCCATTACGAAAGCGAACAATTTACGGTAGAATTAATATATGACAAACTAAAAGAAAAATTTAGTACCTTTGCACTCTTAAAATCAAAGGTAAATACAAACCCCATTAATTACTTATAGATAGATGGAAGCTACCGTAGAACAGAAACTCAGAGGCTTATACAACCTCCAGCTGATAGATACGAAAATTGACAGAATTCAAAACGTACGCGGCGAATTGCCGATGGAAGTTAGCGATCTTGAAGACGAAATTGTTGGGTTGAATACCCGACTGGAGAATCTGAAAAGCGAAACGGACGAGCTGAAAAAAGCTATCGACGAGCGCAAAGCGTTTATTAAAGAGGCGCAAGGCCTTATACAGCGCTACGAGGGCCAGCAAAGCAATGTAAAAAACAACCGCGAATATTTGGCTTTAACCAAAGAGGTTGAAATGCAGAAGCTTGAGATAATGGCATCTGAGAAAAAAATAAAAGATTACCAGAACCAGATAGAAGAGCGCAAAGCAAACCTGGAAAGCACAAAAGCAAACCTTGAAGAGCGCAAGCAAGACCTGGAGCACAAAAAGAATGAGCTGAACAACATTACCAGCGAAACCCAGAAGGAAGAAGATTTCCTGCAGGAGCGCCGCGAAAAAGCTGCCGAAGTAATTGACAGCCGCCTGTACACCGCTTACAACCGTGTGCGTATAAATGTTAAAAACCGTTTGGGCGTTGTAACAATTGACCGCGATGCATGCGCAGGCTGTTTCAGCAAAATTCCACCACAAAGGCAATTGGATATCCGCCAGCGCAAAAAAATTATCGTTTGCGAAAACTGCGGCCGTATCATTGTAGATAACGAACTTGCGGAAGAGATCCGCAACGAGCTGGAAGAAACATTGCACAGCACGCATTAACTAATTGTGAATTGTAAATGGTGAATTTTGAATTTCCGCATCGCGGCATTTTTAATTCTTCATTTTTACATTCTTACATTCTTACAATTAAGTTCCTGCGAAATTTCGGGCTGGTTTTATTTCTGTTGCTCACAAGTGTTCTATCTAACGCAGAGCCGGCACAGGAATTTTCGCCACTTATAAAGCAGGCTTACGGGCAGGTTTGGAAATATGATCTTACCGGCACTGAAAATTCGCTGAGGCAGGAGAAAACAAAAAACCTGGCGCACATATATGTAAGTGATACAAAATGGTTCATACAGGTTTTTGCTACAGAAGATGCCGCCGTTTACAGCGCATATAAGCAAGGCCGCGAAAATACTTTAAAGCAAATAGAGGCAGGTCCAAAAAACCTGCCTTTTTATTTTTTTACCAAGGGCGAATTTTATCTTCACAGCGCTATTCTTAAACTAAAGTTTGGCGAATATTCTTCCGCCGCCTGGGAAATAAACAAAGCGTATAAAATACTGAAGGAAGGCAACAGCAGGCATCCGGAAAACCTATTGCTAAAGCGCGATATGCTTTTTCTGCAGGCCTTTGTTGGTACAGTTCCTGAGAATTACGCATGGATGCTGCAGATCCTCGGTTTTAACGGCGAACTAAAACCAGCCATGGCGAAGTATGCTGAAATAACAAAAGCAATCAGCAATCACCCCGATTATAAAATTTTCCTGCCCGAAACACAGCTTATCCAGGCATTTCTCACGCATCATTTGCTTAACAACCCTGCTGCAGCATGGGAAATAATGGAAGAAGCAACCCAAGATTTTGCCAGCAACCCGATTAATGCTTTTGCGCGCGCCAACCTTGCCATTCACCAGAAGAATACCGATGCGGCGCTACTTGCGCTGGAAAATTATAAGCCTGAAATTCCTTTAATTCCTCATCTCGATTATTATCTCGGTCTTGCGAAGCTGCAGCGCGGCGATGCCGATGCAGGCGCTTACCTGGCGCGCTATCTTAAACATTATAAAGGCAGCAATTATGTTAAAGATGCATACCTGAAACTGGGCTGGGCTTTTTTACTCAGCGGCGATTCCAAAAACTACTTCAACAGCCTGCAACTTGTAAAAATATATGGAAAAACCATTTTGGAGGAAGATAAAAACGCGTTGCGCGAAACTGAAAAAGGCGTAATGCCCAATGTGGAATTATTAAGGTCGCGTTTATTGTACGATGGCGGTTATTACAAACGGGCGCTGCAGCAGCTCGAAAGCACAAAAACAGCATCATTAACAAACGTACAGCAGGCCGAATATTATTACCGTTTGGCGCGCATACAGGAATCTTTGCAATTATACAAGGATGCTTTAGCGAATTATGGCACGGTTATAGAGAAATTCAGTAGCTTACAGGAATATTTTGCGCCGGCAGCATGCTACTATTCCGGCATGATTTGGGAAAAGCAGAATGATGTTGAAAAAGCAAAATATTTCTACAGAAAATGCCAGGGATACAAGAATTATATTTACAAAAATTCATTCGACCAGAAAGCCCTTGCCGGCTTAAAGCGGCTGAACTGAATTTTTACAAGCTTTGCTGATGCGTACCTTAAAACCCCATATATATGTGTGCTGCATAATGCTTTGGCTTTATAGCTTTAGCGCCTGTACCACGCAAAATCAGTACACCGAGCTGGATACCTCTGCCGTTGTGGATTCGTTCCCATCGCAGGATCTGCATCTTAGCCGTAGTACAGAGGCGCAGTATAAATGGCAGAAGAACAACTGCCCGCGTGGTATTCCGTCTCCAACATTAAATATTCTCAATCCAAATATTGTCAGTAAAAATTTCATCCTTTTGCCCGAATCAGGCCTGGAAACGGCCAGGCTGTATAACGGTGATACTTTAATTATAGAAAACACTGGCTGCGAATATTACGTGCTCGTTTATACGCTGAAATCTTACAAAATTGCAGATAATATTGTACAGGATGCCAGTTACTGGTTTGGCCGCAGCGCAGACCTTATGCTTGCCCTGCAGGACTCAGATGTGCCTTTCGATATGCGCAATACATCGCAGAGCCTTAAGGAACTTTCGGGCAAGCGTTGCGGAAAAATGAACCAGGAGTATAACTTACACAGCCAGGGCGGCATGGAGCATAAGGCAGTACTGGAAAATTTTGGTAAATTGCCGGGAAAAGGCGGCTACATGAAGCTGAAGATTTTTATTGGCCCCTTGTAAATGCGAAAGTGGAAAGTATAAAAAACCTGGAAAGCTGCTGGTATCCTTTGGGTGAAGCCATTTATGATTATTACAATGGTAATCTCTCGGCTTGTATAACTGTTAAAAGTACAGTTGAAGAAGACCGCCAGGTACCTGTCGGGGCTTTTTTCCGCGAAAAGAACAAGTTTCCATACCTCGAAAAAAAAGCGCTTAAGCTTTGCAAAGGCTATGTGCTTGATGCCGGTGCAGGCGCAGGCTCACATGCTTTGTTTCTGCAGAATAATGGCTTCGCCGTAACTGCCATGGATATTAGCACAAAAGCAGTGAAAGTAATGCAGCAGCGCGGTTTAAAGAACACAGTTGCGGCAGATATTTACAGCTATGCGCCTGCAGAAAAATTTGATACTATTTTGCTGATGATGAACGGTATTGGCCTTGCCGGTACACTGGATGGCCTGCGCAAACTTCTTGCTCATTTTAGAAATATGCTAAAGCCAAACGGGCAGGTAATTTTCGATACTACCGATATTAATTATGTAAATGAAGGCAGCAAGGCAAAGTCCAGCCTGTTTGGTTATCAGAACGATTATTATGGTACTGTTTTTTACCAGCTTAACTATAAGGACGAGAATTCTGAAGTTTATCCCTGGTTATATATTGATAAAGAAACACTTGAGCGTATAGCTATTGAACAAGGTTACTGGCTGGATATTGTTGCAAGTAAAGACGAGCAATACCTTGCCAGGTTAACAGTTGCGTGATATGGAGGCAAGAACAAAGAATTAAGAATTGAGAATCAATGTCGTATATTCAAGGCAATTTCCCTATAATTTCCGTGCTGTGAGCCACAGCCCAGGGAGCTCCGACTGAAAATTCAATCCTTTAAAATTTTATTATTTTACAACTGTAAAGTGAATCTGAATTTTAGTGGTATTTTAAAATCAGCGCTCCGAGGTTTGTGGCTCACAGAACTCTAATTAAAAATTCCCTTAACTAAACGATAGTGAATTAAGAATTAAGAGCAAAGAACAAAGAATTAAGAATTAAGAACAAAGACGATAAAGTATTAAACGCGAAGCATTTTTCAGCGCTCCTATATATGTAGATCAGTACATTAATTACAATTAATATTTATGGAAATCACCACCTTAGAAGAGTTTAACGAATACGTGCTGGAACAAAGTAGTAACATTCCGGTTGTTGTGGATTTTTGGGCGCCCTGGTGTGATCCATGCCTTATTTTAGAGCCAATTATGAATGAGCTGGCTGAGGAAAACGCTGGAAAATGGAAGCTCGTGAAAATTAATATTGATGAAAGCGAAGCCATTGCAGAAATGTATAATATTCGCAGTGTGCCAACAGTAAGTATTTTTTACAAAGCCGATATATGCGCAAAGTACAATGGGCTGATGTGGAAAAAAGAATTTGGCCGCTGGATAGATGATGCTATTAGTAAGGCTGGTATTGTGTAAGGGTTTCCGCTATTCCTTGCGCGTTATTAGTTCTGCAATCAGTGAGTAAGCATCAGTACTATCTCCGTGACTTAGTATTTCAGATGTTGCGTTTTTCAAATTCATCAACCGTACTTGTTCTGTGAACTTTACCGGTGTTGGTTCTGCGGAATTCAGGCAAAAAGATCAACGTTTTCGGGCTTTTATAGTTAGAAGTTTGCCGCTGAAAAATTTTTGTAAACCTTTCCTGCAGATCATCTTCCCAAGGTTCATCCTCAATAAAAAGCACCAGTTTCTGCCCAAGTTTTTCATCCCGCAAACCGAATGCAAATAGTTCTGTTTCGGTTAATTGCAATTCGCGTATAATTTTCCGGGAAATTTCTTCAACCTCTTCTGCGTGTATCTTAATTCCGCCACTGTTTATTACATTATCAATTCTGCCGGTTAATTTAAACTTTCCATCAGCTCGTAGTTCAGCAAGATCATTCGTAACCAATGGTTTATTGTCAGTAACTGGCGATTGTATGACAATGCAGCCGCGATCATCTAAACGAAGTTGTACATCATCCAAAGCGATATAATAATCAGACTTTTCGTGGCCATTCAGCCTTCTGATAGCAACATGCGTATATGTCTCAGTCATACTATATGTATGGTAAACAGGAACCTGCAGCCGCTGCAACTTTTCTTCGAGCACCTTGGAAACCGCTGCGCCTCCAATAATAACAGCCTTCATTTTATTTAACAGCTCAAAGTATTTTTCATCACTGTTATATATGGTTTCTAATTGTAAAGGCACAAAAGCGGCGAAATCTAACTTATAGTTTTCAGTATCAATATTTTCGAGCGGATTTCCTGTTGGTTCTGTTACAAACAAATTACAGTCCAATACCAAAGCGCGCATCACCATCATAAAACCTGCAACGTAATTTGTTCCCAGGCAGCAAAGCAAAGTATCGCCTGCCTGCAAGCCAAAGGTTTTGGCGGTTAAATTGGCGCTGTAAATTATTTTATCTCTTTGTAAATGAATTGGTTTTGGTTTCCCTGTAGAGCCGGATGTATATAGAACAAATTCCTGTTTACCTTTTTTCCAGTCAAGTATCAGCGCTGCAGCCGCGTATAAATATGCAGGCATTCCGGCTAAATCATTCTCCGAAAGCTGTTCGAAACTTATTTGAAAATTCCTGGAAAGCAGCAGCATAAATATAGTTAATCATTTTCCGGTGCAAATTACCAATACTTTACTTCAGTAAATGAACCAAAGCATTTTTCGGGGGTAGCATGTATGGAGCCTAAGAAAATTTGAATTTTGGATGCTGAATTTTGAATGATCTTAACTAGTACAAACGAACTACTTATTACTTGTTGTTAATCAATGAAAAACTGGAATAATAATTGATAATGTGGCGAGATGTTTAAATGTTGATGAGCGCTATTGTTCATTGATAATTGATAACTGATAACTGATCATGTATAATTGTATATTGGTCATTGAAATTTCTTAACTTTGAAAGTTCAGGCCTAAGGAAAGGCAGGCTTTTTAACGAATTGATGCAGATGGATATAAAACCTGGGGAATTGCTGGCAAAAATAGATTCGCCGGCCGATCTTAAAAAACTTACCGTAGAACAGCTTCCGCAGGTTTGCCAGGAAGTAAGGCAATACATAATTGATGTTGTTTCGGTTTATGGCGGCCATTTCGGCGCCAGCCTCGGCGTAGTGGAAATGACGGTAGCCATGCATTATGCATTTGATACGCCAAACGATCAGCTGGTTTGGGATGTTGGCCACCAGGCTTACGGGCATAAAATACTTACCGGCCGCAGAGACGAATTTTATACCAACCGTAAATACAAAGGCATTGCAGGCTTTCCTAAACGCGCTGAAAGCGAGTACGATACATTTGGCGTTGGGCATTCTTCTACTTCAATTTCCGCTGCATTGGGCATGGCGCAGGCTTCTGCTTTAAAAGGAGAAAAGAACCGCCAGCATATTGCCGTAATTGGCGATGGCGCTATGACTGCCGGATTAGCCTTTGAAGGGCTAAATAATGCCGGTGTTTTAGATACGAATCTTATTGTTGTGCTGAACGACAATAACATGAGTATTGACCCGAATGTGGGCGCGCTTAAAAATTACCTTACAGATGTAACTACTTCACATACATACAATAAGTTTCGGGACGAGGTTTGGAAAGGCCTTGGGATGCTGAAAAAAATCGGTGTCGGCGCACAAGATCTTGCATCAAAAATTGAGCATAGCTTTAAAACGCTCGTTCTGAATCAAAGCAACCTGTTCGAGAGCTTGAATTTCAGGTATTTCGGCCCTTGCGATGGGCACGATGTTATACGTTTGGTAAAGGTTTTCCAGGATCTGAAGGATATTCCCGGACCGAAATTATTGCATTGCCGAACCGTAAAAGGCAAAGGCTATAAACTGGCTGAGGAAGACCAGACCAAATGGCATTCGCCGGGATTGTTTGATAAAGTTACAGGAGAAATATACAAAAGCACTTCTACCGCGCCTAAACCGCCAAAATACCAGGATGTTTTTGGCCACACCATTGTAGAATTAGCAAAAGAGAATGAGAAAATAGTAGGCATTACACCAGCTATGCCGAGTGGTTGCTCGCTGAATATAATGATGAAGGAGATGCCTGCCCGCGCCTTTGATGTGGGTATTGCGGAGCAGCATGCGGTAACTTTCTCGGCAGGCCTTGCAACACAAGGCTTAATTCCGTTCTGCAATATTTACAGCTCCTTTATGCAACGTGCTTACGACCAGGTCATTCATGATGTTTGCATACAGAACCTGCATGTTGTTTTTACATTGGATCGTGGCGGATTGGTTGGTGCAGATGGGCCAACGCATCATGGTGCGTATGATATTGCTTATATGCGCTGCATACCAAATCTTATTGTTTCCGCGCCGCTCAATGAAGAAGAATTGCGCAACCTGATGTACACCGCACAGGCTGATAACACAGGGCCATTTTGTATTCGTTACCCGCGTGGCGAAGGTGTAATGCCGGAATGGAGAACGCCTTTCAGGAAAATAGAGATTGGCAAAGGCCAGAAAATAGCTGATGGTGAAGATATTGCTGTACTAAGCTTTGGCCATGTTGGCAATTTCGTAATAAAAGCATCGGCAAGTTTAAGGGAAAAAGGTATTCACCCTGCGCATTACGATATGCGTTTTGCTAAACCATTGGATGAAATGCTGCTGCACGAAGTATTTGGAAAATTCAATAAAATAATTACGGTAGAAGATGGCTGTCTGATGGGCGGTTTTGGCAGTGCTATTTTAGAATGGGCGGCAGATAAAGGCTACAAAGCAGATGTAAAACGTTTGGGCATTCCTGACGAATATATAGAGCATGGCGAACCGATTGATCAATATCGCGAATGCGGTTTTCACCCGGAAGGAATTATTCGCGCCATAGAGCAAATGCTTGGAGTTGGTAAAGCGGCGGTATCTATTAAGCATTAAAAAATAGGAGATAGGAATTAGGAGTTAGAAGATGTGTTTCAACATGGATTCTGGGATTAATATTCCTGCTGCACAGCGATAAAACAGAAAAATGCTTTCAGATGACTTCACTGAAAGCATTTTTTGTGTTTAATATATATGGCAAGGCCAAAAAAATGCATCGAATCTCGGTTTCGCTGGCTTCGCTGGCGCAAGATTTAGCGCAGCGGTTCTTGTGACGTTTCAGTATTTTTCTTTCTAAGCGGCTAGCGCAAAGCTGTGCTTCTGGCCAGTCACTTTAGAGAAATGCCCCCAACGCTTGCGCTAATTTGAACGCAGTGGAAATTAGTGCATCATAAAATACACACTCTCTGAGTGTACCATTGTAATACATCAATTTAAATTTATATCTTCGTTTTGGAGTGGTTAGCAAATGAGTACAAAATACGAAATGTATAATGCGGAAGGAATTTATTATTTGACATGTGCGACAGTACACTGGGTTGATATCTTTCCCCCCCAGAGAAATAAAGGAGAAATACTTACCGGCAGCCTGCAATATTGCATTGCTAATAAAGGCTTAAACTTATATGCATATATTATAATGAGCAATCATATACATTCAATTGTTTCAGCAGACGGTGCGAATAAACTTAGCGATATAATCAGAGATTTTAAGAAGTTTTCAGCAAGAGAAATAATCAAATATTTAAAAGACATAAGTAATACTGAAAGCAGGCGTGAATGGGTATTGGAAATATTCTCAAAATCAGCGCAAAGCTCAAGAGGAGATGGCGCATACCAGGTTTGGCAGCATGATAACCATTACATTGAATTATATTCTAATGCTGTAATTGAGCAGAAGCTGGATTATATTCATCTTAATCCGGTAAGATGGCTTTGTTATAGTTCCTGAAGCTTATGTTTATAGCAGCTCAGCACAATATTACGGACGTGTTAAATATAGATATAACATTTAAAGTTAAAATTCTGGAATAAATAGAGCTTTTAAAAAGGTGCACTCTAAGAGTACGGAATATTTAATGCACCAATCTCCGCTATCGCTCAGATTGGCGCCAGCTTCGGAAGCTACTATAATAGGTGACTGGAAGCTTATTTTGCATATATAATCTTCCAGGAAAATGCTTCAATTAACGTAAAAGCTTTATTGTTCCTGTGCGATAAATATTCTTCTCATCTACCTGCTTAATATAAATGGTATAAAAATACAAACCTTCCGTAGCGGGAAATTTACTAAAGTTGCCATCCCAGCGTATATTTTCGCCGTACCTGTTTTGATACACTTGTTCACCCCCAACGGTTGTAAATTGTTATGCCTGCAACTTTAACACCAATAGCAGAAATGCGGAAAACATCGTTTAACCCATCATTATTGGGCGAAAAAGCATCAGGAATATAAAAAACAGGCACATGCGGCAAACATATTGTGTTGCTATGGCTGTATTGCCCATTTCCCATGTTTTCTATAGCCATTATCCTGTAACACTGCTCGCTGTTTTTGCTTTGGTGGCGGAAAGTATCGGTTGCAGTTAAGCCAAGAACATTTATAATTTCCGTAAAACTATCGGTTTCAGGCAAGTATTGTACTGTATATTCCTTTACACCATTCTGCCAATTTTCGTAAGCTGTATATTTTAGCAGGAAAGTGTTGTTTGCTATATTATCGCCTTGTAAAATAATAGGTTTAGTTATTTGGCTTGGTGCACTTAGGTTGCCGCAACTATCGGTAACGGTGATGAAATAATGGAAGGGCTCTTTTAAAGAAATTACGTTATCCACATATACAGTATCCGGAAAATGCTTTTGTATGGTTTGTAAAACGCTATTACCATCCTGCTTATACAGCGTGTAGTATTTCGCTAAAGGATGTTTCTTCCAGCTAATTTCTACCTTATTGTTATTTACAAAGCTTGCGTACAACATAGTAGGCTTTTCATCCGGCAAAATGCCTTCGCGAACTCTTATTCGTACAGAATCTGATGTAATACAACCGGTTGTGCCAAGCAATTTTTGGGTGATGTAATATATGCCCGGTTTGGTAAAAGTAAACTCTGGATTGGCTTGATCGCTTTCATATTGTTTACCAAAATTGTAAGTGTATTTTTTCACTTCTGCTTCTGATTTATCTTTTACATTTACAGCAAAAGGCACGCAACCAATTGTATCATTTATGGTAAAACCTGGTTTTGGCGCGGCCAGGATTTCTACATTTTGCTGTTGTATGAAAGTATCTGAACAGAAGCCATTGCTATAAATTAAGTTTACCTTGAATTTGCCCGATTTTTTGAAAATATGCAGCGGGCTTTTAGCAGTATCAGTTGTGCCATCACCAAAATCCCACAAAAAGCTTTCTCCTTTTTTAGGGTGGATTGTATCCGTATTGGATTGGTTGGTAAACTGGTAGCCAACCCATTGACAGCCCGTTTTACTTTCTGCACTGAACAATGCTTTTGGCGGCGCTGTATAAATTATGGTATCGGTAAACCAGTTAACTGCGACATATTTGCTTTTTCCGCGCAATTTAATGGCATATACGCCACTTTTGCCACCAAATGTATAGGTTATATTTTTGCCGGATAAGCTATCCCCATTAGGAAAAAACCAGTCGAATATTTTAAAATATGCTGTATCTGTTTGAGGTGTTAAATCGAATGTACTGACGCAGGTTTGGAACCGGAAACCAAGCTTGTGAATTTCGAGGAATATACTGGGGAATTTATAAGCCCATGCTTTAGTAAGCAAATGATCGTGCACCAAAGAACAAGCCTTTCCTTTGCGGTCCGGATATTTTATAATGTTATAATTCTTTCCATAGCCCGGAAAATATATATAGCCATCTGGAGCGGTTTGTATAGTATAAATAGGATACGCGTATGGAATTACAATTACTGTTTTACGGGGATCGGGAGCAAACCGTTCTATCTGGAAAAGATTTGTACTTTTGTCCCCACTGCCATTGCATATGTATATGAAAGAATCGTTTGGGGAAAAAGTTGCATCTTCATACGTACGAATAGAAGAATCGCCAATATTTACATTAAAAACATGGTTTTCTATAAGTGTTTTTTTTGTGGAAATAATACCTTTTGCATTATCAAAAGTATAGGCATTTACACTGCTGTAATGCTCAATATATGTATAGCCGCTTGCATCCAATTTACTTGATACAGAAGCACCAACAAGCGTCTTACCATCAAAAGAAGCACGAAGTGAAGAACTTATGCCGTTTAAAGGTGCAAGGGAAGATGTAACATGGCTTTGTACCTTATTGCCGATACCGGTTGCCGTCATAGGGAAGGAATAAAATGTATCTACACCGGCATTAATTACAAGCCAGAAATCTTTTTTATTTTCATGTTTTACGCCTGCCACCCAAACAAGCCTTTCTCTAAACAATTCCTTATTCTTAACTATGATATTGCCTTTACCTGCATTTGCCGCCATATCTATCACGGAGTAAAATAATATACCACCCGCTCCTTTGAATTCATTTGTCCTTAATATATGAAACAGGTAATATTTCGTGCTGCTTCCAGGTAATGGCAATATTAGTATTGATGAGACATCTCCCAACAAAGCGGTCTCAGGTTGTTCCAATCTAAAACCTTGTTCTATTTGTTCATTATCATCATTAAATACGCCTTTACCATTTGTATAAAACCGCAGCTTCCCCGTACTATCGCAAATAGAAGCATACATATATTCGTTAGAATTATACATTGGGGGAGGCAATACCTGCGTAGGGCTTTTGTTAAAATCTATACCGCCGCCATTTAGCACCCATACATTATGCATTTGGGCCTGGCACAATTTGCCAAGTAAAAGCATAAAAATAAATATGGTTATAGCTTTTTTCATGTTAAACTAAAATATTTACACAGCGGCAGTAGCTGCCGCTGTATAAATATACAAATATAATTTTTAATTATTGTATAACAAGCTTGCTGGTTTTTGTAATCATGCCATCTTCCTGTAAAATAATGTAATATATACCCCTTGCACCGAGTTCTGCAGTATTTAAACTCACAGAGCCGTTTGTGGCAGGTAATTTAATCGCTTTTACATTTCTTCCCATGACATCTGTAATAAGCAGCTGTGCTGATTTGGTTGACGAAATGCAGGAGAAATTTATAATAAAGTTACCAGATGCAGGATTCGGCGCAATTTTTAATTCACTATTTTGTAAAGTTTCTAATACATTTACATCAAAAATATTACTATAAATATCGCTTTCCTCCTTTTGTTTTACATACACAGGTTTTGTGGCGGTTTTTCCTTTTCCTGATGTGTAAACATTGCACCTATTCGGAAGTAATGTAGTTTTATTTAAGTCTGTAGTCAGTATAGGTGTTTAGCTCCTACATTACATGTATTAAGGAATGGGAAACCATTATTATTGCCATAATAGGTTAAAGAAGCGCCTGGAAGGAGATAAAAATTGATGCTTGAGGTAGTATTCGGACAGGTAGTAAACTGATTAGCAGCACCATTACCGTTCCCAGGACTGCCTTGCGGCGACTTTAAACTTCCAGAAGGATCAGGGCGTACATACCAGTCAACAGACAGATCAGTATAGGTATTACCCTGTACATCCAGATTGCTGTTATTGAATTCGAATTTATTGCCTATTACATATTCGCGGTTAGGGTAAGGTGCATGGTTTTGTATAATATTACGGTTTATTTGGGAACCGCTAGTGCTTGAATAAGAACTTATAGCATGTATTCCTAGCACCTCAGGTGTATTATCTCCAGGTTGTGTGATCCTATACCAATCAAATGTATTATCTGCAATTAAGAAGGATGTGCTAAAATCCATACGAATCCCAAAAGGTATTGTAGATGGTGATGGAGGTACTACAAAGTTAGGATCTTTAATAAAGAGATTGTCCCATGTAAACTTATTCTTATAAATAAAGGCATCTTTACCTTCCTGGCAAATTATTCCACGTGTTATGTTTTTAAATTCATTTTCGAGCGCAATAAGACCTATAGGGTTAGGCGTTGTATTTTGCCATATATATTCCACACCCGTAGAAAGGCCGTCAAATATATTTGGCTTGGCAGCGAGACCAAGGGTACAAGCTGCTGCATCATAATCTGTATAAGCCGGCGTAATTGTGGTTGTTGCTGATCGTCCCAAATAATAATCTGCATCTATACTGTAAATACCTGCCCCACGGGAATTATTGGCATAGGCAGTTGGCGGAGCCGAATTGCGAAATGTATTCCCTACAATAGTTACACCGTGTACATCCCATAAAGACACAAACTGCCCGGTTCCGTTTGTTGAGCCAATTAATGGTCCTGTACATTCAAAAAGGCTGTTGCGCAGCTTGCTTAAATTCTGCGTAGGATTTGATGGATTGGAATAACTTAAAAATTCAACATGTTTCCAGTTATTAATAAAATTAGCATCATTGGCCACTATAATACCTCCATTTGCCGCCCAGCCGTCCCCGAGCTTCACTCCTACAATTGCGTTAGTTATAGTTGCCCCATTTTTTAGTTCCACTTTACCTTGGAACACACTTGTTTGGGGCTGAGCTCTTACTCCTTCTACACGTATGCCGTCCCACTGGCTACCGCATATATTTGTAATTGTGCCGCCATCTACAACTAATACTCCGGCATTAATAAAGCCGTTGCCTTTTTGCACAAAAATCCGTGCACCGCTTGCCATTGCCAGTGTGCATTTAATTGTAAGCGTGGCACCTGCATCAATATAAATATCTCCTGCCAGGTATTTTTTATCTTCCCAAATTGGGTTTTGTCCTGCTATAATATGTATGTCTTGGGAATGATCTAAGATACACCAATCATCTACTACAAAATTTGGTACTGCTGTGTTAGATGGAACTCCCGCACCTACTGCGCCCATAATATTAGCATGTATAATACTCAGCTGGCATTCAGTAAACGCTTCCTGATTACCACCATGATCCATGATATTATTAGTTGTACTATTTTTTATATTTTGTACGTCATAACAATCTCTAGGCGTCCACCATAAATGCCCCAATCCTAACCCATGAGCAAGTTCGTGACTTAAATTTTGTGCACTTTTCCAATGTATACTACCTGCTAAATAGGCTGCTGAATATTGATCAGTTACTTCTACCCAGTTTGCATTACCTGTAAGTAAAGGGACATCAGCCGCTACCCCTGTTGCCCAAGATCCTGTACCTACTTCCATAAACCAGATATGAATATAATTATACTCTCAAAATTGGGTCGTGTAAAAGAACTAATGACAACAGTTGGCTGAGCACCTGTGTTTATCAT